>NZ_KB897784.1:0-41843 GCF_000377145.1 Streptomyces sp. CNT372
ATCAGGAGGTCCAGAAGTCCCACCAGCGGGTCAGGATCAGCATGCCGATGATCCCGATGTGCAGCACGGGCAGGACCCAGGTGAACTCCCCGAAGAAGGAACGCACCCCGGCGGGCGCCGGGAGCACCCCGCTGCGCACGTTGTGCGAGGTCACGTACCAGAACATGACGATGGTCCCGGCCCACGCCAGGCAGCACCACAGGCACAGGGCGTTGATCTCGTACAGGGACTGCTGCATCAGCCAGGTGCAGAACCCGACCCCGAAGAGGCAGCCGGCGTTCAGCCCCAGCCAGAACCACTTCCGGTACCGGGCCCCCGCGACCAGGCCCATGCCGATCGCGACGACCATCCCGTAGGTGACCAGCCCCAGCATCGGGTTGGGGAACCCGAACACCGACGCCTGCTCGCTCTTCATGATGTTCCCGCACGAGACCACCGGGTTCAGACTGCACCCCGGGGTGAACCCCGGATCCTCCAGCAGCCTGAACTTGTCCAGCGTGATCACCCACGCCGCCAGCAGACCCGCCGCCCCCGTGACCACCAGCAGCCACCCCAGCGCCCGGCTCGCACCGATCGTCCCCCTGCCGGGGCCGTCCTGGGCGCCGGCGGGCGCGTCGTGGGCAGTCGCAGAGGTCATGTCGCGTTCCCTCGTTTCGCCGGTGGCTGGGGCAGCCGTACTGGAGCAGCCATTCTTGCGGATGCCGCCAGTCTCAGGCGAACTTCGCCCTCAGCTGGGAGACAACGGTCTCCAGGGGCACCGCCTGCTGCTCGCCGGACTCCATGTCCTTGAGCTGCACCACGCCCGCCGCCAGATCGCGCTCGCCGGCGACCAGGGCGTACGGGGCGCCGGAGCGGTTCGCGTTCTTCATGGCGCCCTTGAGGCCCTTGCCGCCGTACGAGAAGTCCGCCGCCACGCCCGCCCGGCGCAGCTCGGTGACCACGCCGAAGAGGACCCGCCGGGCCTCCTCGCCGACCGGCACCGCGTAGACGCTGGTGGCGGACGGGATCTCCAGGGCGATGCCCTCGGCCTCCAGGGCGAGGACCGTGCGGTCCACGCCGAGGGCCCAGCCGACGGACGGCAGCGCGGGGCCGCCGATCATCTCGGAGAGGCCGTCGTAGCGGCCGCCGCCGCCCACCGCCGACTGCGAGCCGAGGCCGTCGTGGACGAACTCGAAGGTGGTGCGCGTGTAGTAGTCGAGCCCGCGGACCAGCTTCACGTCGTCCTCGAAGACCACACCGGCGGTGGTCAGCAGGGCGCGGACCTCCTCGTGGTACGCCTTGCAGGCTTCGCACAGGTAGTCGCGCAGCCTGGGCGCGCCGACGAGCTGCTTCTGCACCTCGGAGCGCTTGTCGTCGAGGACGCGCAGCGGGTTGATCTCGACCCGGCGGCGGGTGTCCTCGTCGAGGTCCAGGTCGCGCAGGAAGCCCTGGAGGGCCTCGCGGTAGACCGGGCGGCACTCGCGGTCGCCCAGGGAGTTGAGCAGGATGCGGAAGTTCCGCAGCCCCAGCGAGCGGTACGCCTGGTCGGCCAGGATGATCAGCTCGGCGTCCAGGGCCGGGTCCTCGGTGCCGATCGCCTCGGCGCCCACCTGGGAGAAGTGGCGGTAGCGGCCGGCCTGCGGCTTCTCGTATCGGTAGTAGGAGCCCGAGTACCAGAGCTTGACCGGCAGGTTGCCGGCCTTGTGCAGGTTGGCCTCCAGGGCCGCCCGCAGCACGGAGGCGGTGCCCTCCGGGCGCAGCGCGAGGCGGTCGCCGCCCTTGGTCTCGAAGGCGTACATCTCCTTGCTGACGATGTCGGTCGACTCCCCGACACCGCGCGCGAACAGCTCCACGTTCTCGAAGCCGGGGGTCTCGATGTAGCCGTAGCCGGAGTTCCGCAGCGGAGTGGCGATGGCGTCACGGACCGCGAGGAAGGTCGCGGAACGCGGCGGGATCAGGTCGTAGGTGCCCTTGGGGGCCTGGAAAGTCGTCACGGGACGTTTCCCTCGTCACATTCCTCGTCGGGGAGCGCCCTGGGTGCTCCCGGGGCCGGCGGCCACCTCGCGCAGATACGGGTTGGTGGTTCGCTCGCGGCCGATGGTCGTCTGGGGGCCGTGGCCGGAGAGGACCACGGTGGAGTCGTCGAGGGGCAGGCACACGCGGGCGAGCGAGCGGAGCATGTCGTCCATGTCGCCGCCCGGCAGGTCCGTACGCCCGATGGAGCCGGCGAACAGCAGGTCGCCCGAGAAGAACACGGACGGCACGTCCGCGGCCTCGGGCATCCGGAAGGTCACCGACCCCTTGGTATGGCCCGGCGCGTGCGCGACGGAGAACTCCATTCCGGCCAGTTCCAGCGCCGTGCCGTCGGACAGCTCATGGACGTCGTCGGGCTCCCCCACGGTCAGCTCGCCCATGAGGGGCATCCCGATGGAGCGGCCGAGGGCCTTCTCCGGGTCGCTCAGCATGTAGCGGTCCTCGGGGTGGATCCACGCCGGGACGTCGTGCGCGCCGCAGACGGGGACGACGGAGGCGACATGGTCGATGTGGCCGTGGGTGAGGACGACGGCGACGGGCTTCAGACGGTGCTTCCTGAGCGTCTCCTCGACTCCCTGGGCGGCCTGGTGGCCCGGGTCGATGATCACGCACTCCTCGCCTGCGGCGGGGGCGACCAGATAGCAGTTGGTCCCCCAGGCCCCGGCGGGGAACCCGGCAATAAGCACGATCGTCCTCAGTTCGGTCGGCACGTCGGCCGCACATCGGTCGCACGCGGGCCGGCACGGGGCGCGGCCGCGTGGAATGCGGCAGATCAGAGCCTACCGGCGCTGCTCATCACACAGCCAACCCGTATACGGTACGGGCAAGCCCGGCGGTCGGCATGACGCGGCGTGCACACCCGGGACCGGCCCAGGCCCCGGCCCGACGGACCCAGCACACACCTCAAGGAGAAGACACCGGTGGTCACCAGCGATCAGCGGCGGCGGCAGCTCGCCCGGGAGAAGTTCGAGCGGCAGCAGAAGCGCCGGGAGGAGGCGCGCCGCAAGGGCAGGCAGCGCAACGCGGTCATCGCCTCGGCGCTCGCCGTGGTCCTCGTCGGCGGCGGCGCGGTGTACGCCCTCGGTTTCGGCGACGACGACGGCAGGAAGAAGGACGACTCGGCGGCCTCCGACCCCACGCCGTCGCCCTCCCCGTCGGAGAGCAAGGCCCCGGGGCCGAAGATGACGATCGACAAGAAGGCGAAGTACTCCTTCGACCTGAAGACCAACGAGGGCGACATCGCGATCGCGATGGACGCGGCGAAGACGCCCCACACGGTGAACTCCTTCAAGTCCCTCGCCGACAAGGGCTACTTCGACGGCACCAAGTGCCACCGCCTCACCACCGCCGGGATCTTCGTCCTCCAGTGCGGCGACCCCAAGGGTGACGGCACGGGCGGCCCCGGCTACACCATCCCGGACGAGAACCTGGACTCCCTCGGGAAGCCGGGCGCCGACGGCGCGGTGACGTACAAGGCGGGCACGGTCGCGATGGCGAACACCGGGCAGCCGGGCAGCGGCGGCAGCCAGTTCTTCCTGGTGTACAAGGACAGCAAGCTGCCGCCCTCGTACACGCCGTTCGGCACGCTGGACGCGGAGAGCCTCACGAACCTGGAGGCCGTGGGCAAGGCCGGTGTCGAGGGCGGCGCGACCGACGGGGCGCCGAAGAAGGCCGTCACCATCGAGAAGGCGTCCGTTCCCAAGGTGTGAGGCCCGCCCCCCGCTCCACGCCCCGGGCAGGGGCGCGGAGCGGTGAATTCGGTCGCGCTGGGTGCGGACAGCCGGGCGGCCGGTCGCCTAGATTGGGCGGTGTGCGGCGCGGCGGACTGAAACGCGCCGCGGGCGGCGGGCGAGGCCCGTCCGGGAAACTGTGGACGATGCCCGGGGACGAACTCCCTCGCGGGCATCAGGTTGAGGAGGCGCTGTGAGCAGCGACCCGTGGGGCCGTGTCGACGAGACGGGCACCGTGTACGTGCGTACTGCCGAGGGCGAGCAGGTCGTCGGTTCGTGGCAGGCCGGCACCCCCGAGGAGGCGCTGGCCTACTTCGAGCGCAAGTACGAGGGCCTGGTGGTCGAGATCGGCCTCCTCGAGCGCCGGGTGAAGACGACCGACCTGTCCGCGAAGGACGCCCAGACCGCGATCGACCATCTGCGCCGGCAGGTGGACGAGCACCACGCCGTCGGGGACCTGGACGCGCTGCGCAAGCGTCTCGACGCCCTGGTGGCGACGGTCGAGAAGCGCCGCGAGGAGCGCAAGGCCCAGCGCGCCAAGCAGAGCGACGAGGCACGCCACGCCAAGGAGGCGCTGGTCGCCGAGGCCGAGGAGCTGGCGCAGAGCGAGCAGTGGCGCGCCGCGGGCGAGCGGCTGCGTGCGCTGGTGGACACCTGGAAGGGGCTGCCGCGTCTCGACCGGAAGTCGGACGACGAGCTGTGGCACCGCTTCTCGCACGCCCGCTCGGCCTTCTCCAAGCGCCGCAAGGCGCACTTCGCCTCGCTGGACGCGCAGCGCGAGGAGGCCCGGCAGACCAAGGAGCGCCTGGTCGCCGAGGCGGAGGCGCTGTCCGGGTCCACGGACTGGGGGCCCACGGCGGCCCGCTACCGGGACCTGATGGCGCAGTGGAAGGCCGCCGGCCGCGCGCAGCGCGAGGCGGAGGACGACCTGTGGAACCGCTTCCGCGGCGCCCAGGACATCTTCTTCGCCGCCCGCAGCGGGGTCTTCGCCGAGCGGGACGCCGAGCAGGCCGAGAACCTCAAGCTCAAGGAGGAGCTCGCCACGGAGGCCGAGAAGCTGGTCCCGGTGACCGACCTGAAGGCGGCGCGGGCCGCGTTCCGGTCGATCAACGAGCGCTGGGAGGCCGTCGGCCACGTACCGCGGGACGCCCGTCCCAAGGTCGAGGGCCGGATGCACGCCGTGGAGCGTGCGATCCAGGAGTCCGAGGAGAAGGAGTGGCGCCGGACGAACCCGGAGGCGCGGGCGCGTGCCGAGGGTCTGACCGGTCAGCTCCAGGCGGCGGTCGACAAGCTCCGCGCTCAGATCGACACGGCCCGCGCGGCGGGCAACAACGCCAAGGCGGACAAGCTGGCCAAGGAGCTGGAGGGCCGCCAGGCCCTGCTGGACCAGGCCCTCAAGGGCCTTCAGGAGTTCGGCGGCTGACGCGCCCGGCGCGCCGGCACCCGGCGAGGGCCCCGCACCGGTCGGTGCGGGGCCCTCGCCGTATGTCCGGGCCGGCGTATGTCCGGGCCGGCGTATGTCCGGGCCGGCGTATGTCCGGGCCTGCCGTGTCTCCGGCCCGGTGTCTCCGGCCCGGTGTCTACGGCCTGCGGGCCGAGGTCACGCGGTACACGTCGTAGACGCCCTCCACGCCCCGGACCGCCTTGAGGACGTGGCCGAGGTGCTTGGGGTCGCCCATCTCGAAGGTGAAGCGCGAGGTGGCCACCCGGTCCCGGGAGGTCTGCACGGCCGCCGAGAGGATGTTGACGTGCTGGTCCGACAGGACCCGGGTGACGTCCGAGAGGAGCCGGGAGCGGTCCAGCGCCTCGACCTGGATGGCGACCAGGAAGACGGAGGACTGGGTGGGCGCCCACTCGACGTCGAGAATGCGTTCGGGCTGCTGCGAGAGGGAGTCCACGTTGACGCAGTCCGCCCGGTGGACCGAGACACCGCTGCCGCGGGTGACGAAGCCGATGATCGGGTCGCCGGGCACCGGGGTGCAGCAGCGGGCCAGCTTCACCCAGACGTCCTCGACGCCCTTGACCACCACACCCGGGTCGGCGCTCTTGCGGCGCTTGGCACGGCTGCGGGACGGCGGGGTGGACTCGGCGATGTCCTCGTTGGCCGCCTCCTCGCCGCCGAGGGCCTGCACCAGCTTCTGGACGACGCCCTGGGCGGCGACATGGCCCTCGCCGATCGCCGCGTAGAGCGAGGAGATGTCCGGGTAGCGCATCTCGTGGGCCAGGGTCACCAGGGAGTCGCCGGTGAGGATCCGCTGGATCGGCAGGTTCTGCTTGCGCATGGCCCGGACGATGGCGTCCTTGCCCTGCTCGATCGCCTCGTCCCGGCGCTCCTTGGAGAACCAGGCGCGGATCTTGTTGCGCGCCCGGGGCGACTTGACGAAGCCGAGCCAGTCCCGGGAGGGTCCGGCGCCCTCGGCCTTGGAGGTGAACACCTCCACCAGGTCGCCGTTGTCGAGGGTCGACTCCAGCGGCACCAGCCGCCCGTTGACCCGCGCCCCTATGGTGCGGTGCCCGACCTCGGTGTGGACCGCGTAGGCGAAGTCCACCGGGGTCGCGCCCGCCGGGAGCGCTATGACATCGCCCTTGGGCGTGAAGACGAAGACCTCGTTGCGGGAGAGGTCGAAGCGCAGGGACTCCAGGAACTCGCCCGGGTCCTCGGTCTCCTTCTGCCAGTCGAGCAACTGCCGCAGCCAGGCCATGTCGTTGACCGTGTCGTGGCCGGCGCTGCCCTTGGCCGCGCGCGGCACGTCGGTGCGCACCTTGGAGGTGCCGGCGACCGTCTCCTGTTTGTACTTCCAGTGCGCGGCGATGCCGTACTCGGCCCGGCGGTGCATGTCGAAGGTGCGGATCTGGAGTTCGACCGGCTTGCCGTTGGGCCCGATGACCGTCGTGTGCAGCGACTGGTACATGTTGAACTTGGGCATCGCGATGTAGTCCTTGAACCGCCCCGGAACCGGGTTCCAGCGGGCGTGGACCGTGCCGAGGGCCGCGTAGCAGTCGCGGACGGTGTCGACGAGGACGCGGATGCCGACCAGGTCGTAGATCTCCGCGAAGTCCCGGCCGCGGACGATCATCTTCTGGTAGACGCTGTAGTAGTGCTTGGGCCGCCCGGTGACGGTCGCCTTGATCCTGGCCGCGCGCAGATCGGACTGGACCTCGTCGGTCACTATGGCGAGGTACTCGTCGCGCTTGGGGGCACGCTCGGCGACGAGGCGGACGATCTCGTCGTACATCTTGGGGTAGAGGATCGCGAACGACAGGTCCTCCAGCTCCCACTTGATGGTGTTCATGCCGAGGCGGTGCGCCAGCGGGGCGTAGATCTCCAGCGTCTCGCGGGCCTTCTTCTCCTGCTTCTCCCGCTTGAGGTACCGCATGGTGCGCATGTTGTGCAGGCGGTCGGCGAGCTTGATGACCAGCACCCGGGGGTCCTTGGCCATCGCGACGACCATCTTGCGCACGGTCTCCGCCTGCGCGGCCTCGCCGAACTTGACCTTGTCCAGCTTGGTGACGCCGTCCACGAGGAGGGCGACCGAGTCGCCGAAGTCACGGCGGAGCTGGTCGAGGCCGTACTCGGTGTCCTCGACGGTGTCGTGCAGCAGCCCGGCCATCAGCGTCGCCGGGTCCATGCCCAGCTCGGCGAGGATGGTGGTGACGGCGAGCGGATGCGTGATGTACGGGTCGCCGCTCTTGCGCTTCTGCCCCCGGTGCCAGCGCTCCGCGACCTGGTACGCCTTCTCGATCTGGCGCAGGGTGGAGGTCTCGATCTTGGGGTCGTTGCCGCGCACGATCCGCAGCAGCGGTTCGAGGACCGGGTTGTACGGCGACGAGCGCTGCACTCCGAGACGGGCGAGACGGGCGCGCACACGGCTGGAGGACCCGACCCCGCGGGAGCCGCTGGGCGGCATGGGCTTGGGCGCGGTCACCGGGACCGGGCTCACCTCGGGTGCCGCGGGCTTCGGCCCGGGCTTCGCGGGCGGGGATGCCGCGGCCCGCTCGGGCTTCTGATCGGCCTGCGCGGCGGCGGGCTGGGCCTCGTCTGGCAAGGGCGCTCCTCGTGCGGTTCCGGGTCCCCCGGTCAGGCCCGGAAAGCCCATGGTATCGATCCGGCCGTCCGGGTGCGTGCCCGGCCGCCGGCCCGGCGCCCGGGCCTCCGCCGCCCGGTCACGGCCGGGGTGGTGTGGCCGGAAATCGCGGGGTCCTGCCGGCGGGAACGCCGGGGCGCCCCGGGGGTCTCCCCCGGGGCGCCCAGGACCGGGGCGGGCGCGCGGTGCGCGCCGGCCGCCGGTGGTGTTCCGGTGTGCCCGGAACCTGCTCGGTGCCGGGTTCAGAGCGTGATCAGAGCGTGATCAGGGCCTCCAGCGGGGCCCCGTCCAGCGCTTCGCCGAGACGGGCCCGGCCGCCGAGGAAGCCGAGCTCCATCAGGACCGCGACGCCCGCGACCTCGGCCCCGGCCCGCCGGATCAGCTGCAGCGAGGCCTCGGCGGTGCCGCCGGTGGCGAGGACGTCGTCGATGACCATGACGCGGTCGCCCGCGTTCAGGTCCTCGGCGTGCACCTCGATCTCGGCGGTGCCGTACTCCAGCTCGTACGCCTGGGCCAGCGTCGCCCCGGGGAGCTTGCCCGCCTTGCGGACGGGGACGAAGCCGATGCCCGCGCGGACGGCCACCGGTGCGGCCAGGATGAAGCCGCGCGCCTCCAGACCGACGATCTTGGTGGCCGAGTGGCGCTCGCAGATGCCGGTGAGGGCCTGGGTGAGCGCCGTGAAGGCCACCGGGTCCGCCAGCAACGGGGTGATGTCCTTGAACATCACGCCCGGCTTCGGGTAGTCGGCCACGTCCCGGATGCGGCTGAGGAGCAGCTCCCGGGTGGCGTCCGCGTTCTCCGTGCCGTGCGCGCTCACCGGCGGCGGCCGCCCGTCGGACCCCGGTTGCGTCCCCGCGGGCCGACGACCGCGCCGGCGGTCGCCGTGCCGTCGTCGGCGGGGTCCTGCCCGTCCACCGCGTCCCCGGAGTCCCGCTCAGCGGTCTCGCCCTTGGCGGCCGAGGCCGCCCGCTTGGCGAGGACGCGCTTCTTCAGGGCCTTCATCTGCGGCTCGCGCTCCTTGAGGTCGGCGACGAGCGGCGTGGCGATGAAGATCGAGGAGTACGCACCGGCGGCGAGACCCACGAAGAGCGACAGCGAGATGTCGTTCAGCATGCCGGCCCCGAGGACACCGCCACCGATGAACAGCAGTCCGGCGACCGGCAGCAGGGCGACGACCGTGGTGTTGATCGAGCGCACCAGGGTGCTGTTGATCGAGCGGTTGGCGATCTCGCTGTAGGTCCAGCGGGTCTGCTTGGTGATGTCCTTCGAGGATTCCTTCAGGGAGTCGAAGACGACCACCGTGTCGTACAGCGAATAGCCCAGGATGGTCAGCAGACCGATCACCGTGCCCGGGGTGACCTCCAGGCCCACCAGGGCGTAGATGCCGACGGTGATGGTGATGTCGTGGATCAGGGCGATCAGGGCCGCGATCGCCATTCTCCACTCGAAGGCGATCGCCAGATAGATCACCACCAGGATCATGAAGACCCCGAGGCCCGTCCACGCCTTGTTGGCGATCTGCTCGCCCCAGCTCGGGCCGACCAGCTCCGCGTTGATCTTCTCGCGGTCGACGCCGAACTCCTCGGCGAGCTGCGTCTGCACCCGGTCGGCCTGCGCGGTGTCCAGCTCGCTGACCTGGATGCGCATACCGCCGGTGCCCAGCTCCTGGACGATGGCCAGGTGGCCGGACGCCTCCTCGGCGACCTCCCGGGCCTGGGAGACCGAGACCTCCGCCTTCGGGGTGGTGAAGACGGCGCCGCCCTTGAACTCGATGCCCATGTTCAGGCCGCGGACCGCGAGGCCCACGATGGCGGTGATGGTGATCAGGATCGAGACGCCGTACCAGAACCTGCGCTTGGCGACGAAGTCGTAGCCGACCTCACCGCGGTACAGCCGGGCGCCGAGATTGCCGAGTCGCGACATCTCACGCCTCCTTCGGGTCGGTGGGGACGGAGACACGGCGGCCGCGGCGCAGCGGCGGCTTGGCACCGAGCCGCGTCGGGTCGAGGCCGGACCACGGGTGGCCGTCCGCGAAGAACTTCCGGCGGGCCAGCAGCGTCATCAGCGGCTTGGTGAAGAAGAACACCACGACGACGTCGAGCAGGGTGGTCAGGCCCAGCGTGAAGGCGAAGCCCTGCACCTTGCCGACGGTGACGATAAAGAGCACCACGGCGGAGAGGAACGACACGAAGTCGGAGACCAGGATGGTGCGCCGGGCGCGCGGCCAGGCCCGCTCCACGGCCGGACGCAGGGTCCGGCCCTCCCGGATCTCGTCCCGGATGCGCTCGAAGTACACGATGAACGAGTCCGCGGTGATACCGATGGCCACGATGGCGCCGCAGACGGCCGGGAGGTTCAGCGCGAAGCCGATGGCCGGGCCGAGGAGTGACATCAGCGTGTACGTCAGGATCGCCGAGACCAGCAGGCTGAGGATGGCGATGAAGGACAGGCCGCGGTAGTAGACGACCAGGTACACGATGACCAGCACGAGGCCGATGGCGCCCGCGATCAGACCGGCCTGGAGCTGCTCGCCGCCGAGGGCCGCGGTCACGGTGGTGACGCTGGACTCCTGGAAGGTGAGCGGCAGGGCGCCGTAGGACAGGATGTTGCCCAGGTCCTGCGCGGACTCCTGGGTGAAGTCACCCGTGATCTCGGCGCTGGCGCTGAGGGTCTGGTTCACCTGCGGGGCCGAGACCACTTCGCTGTCGAGGACGATGGCGAACTGGTTCATCGGGGGCTGCTGCTGCGACAGGCGGCTGGTGATGGTGGAGAACTTCTTGGCGCCCTCGTCGGTGAACTGCATGGTGACCTTCCACAGGCCACGCTGCTGGTCGAGCTCGCCCTTGGCGTCGTCGACGTCCTTGCCGTCCACCTCGGCCGGGCCGAGGATGTACTTCTCCCACTGGTCGGCGCTGTTCTTGCCGCAGGCGACCGTGGTGTCACCCGGCTTGACGCCCTCGCCGAGCTTGCCGCGCGCCTTGTCGTCGGCGCAGTTCAGCTCCGCGAACTTCTTCTCCAGCGCCGCCGGCGCGGGGTCGTCGGACGGCTTGGGCGCGGGGCTCTCGGAGCCGTCGGGGCTCTTCGACGCCTCGGGCTCGCCGGAGCCGGACGGGGAGGGGCTGGCGGCCGGGGCCTTGAGGCCCTCGGTGACCGCGCGGCCCTGGGTGGTGGGCGAGGAGGAGGGCGCGTTCGCCTCGGGCTGGTCGCTCGCCTTGTCGCCGGGCTCTCCGGACGGCTCCCCGGAGGGCTTGCCGGACTCGGGCTTGCCGGACTCCGAGGCGCTCGGGCTCGGGGCGGGCTGGTCGGCCGCGGGTGCGCCGGGCGCCACCGTCAGCACGGGCCGGAAGTACAGCTGGGCGGTGGTGCCGACCTGCTTCCGTGCCTGCTCGCTGTTGGTCCCCTTGGGGATGTTGACGATGATGTTCTCTTCGCCCTGCGTCTGGACCTCGGCCTCGGAGACGCCCAGGCCGTTGACGCGACGCTCGATGATGCCGACCGCGGTGTCCATGTTGGTCGGGTTGATCGCGTTGGGCGCGCCCGGCTGGTTCTTCGCCGTGAGCGTGATGGACGTACCGCCCGCCAGGTCGATGCCCAGACGCGGCGTGGTATGTCCTGACCAGAACATCCCGCCCGCGAGCGCGACCATGGCGATCAGGATCAAGACCAGGGTGCGCCCCGGCCTGCCCTGAGCCCCCGTGGGCTTTCGGCCCCTGTTCGGTGCTGCCACCTTCTCGATTCTCCCTGTCCAACCGCCTGCACCGGGTGTGCGCCGAGGCGGCCACGAAGTGGTGTGGGGACCATCCCCCGAGATGCGTCGGCACGCTCCGGGGACCGCTCGGCGCCGGTCGGCGCCGCCCGCGGTCCCCGGTCGTGGCTACTTCGCGTCGGTCCCGCCGTCGGTGCGGTCGTCCCTGCCGTCGGTCTTCTCGGCGTGGTCGGTCTTCTCGGCCTCGGCGTCCTTCGGCGCGGCGTCGTCCGCGTCCTTCTTGCCGAGGTCGATCCGCTCGGCGTCGCCGGCGCCGCCCGTCAGGGAGGAGGCGTCGTCGGGGACGACGGTGGTCTCGTCGTCGCCGTGGACGATGCGGTTGTACTCCTCGTCCGCGAGGACGGCACCGATGGAGTTCTTCGCGAAGACGAGGTGGACGCCGGGGGCCGCCTCCAGGAGGACCGTGTCGTCGTTGACCTCCTTGACGGTCGCGTAGAGGCCACCGATGGTCCGCACGCCGGTGCCGGGCTGCATCGAGTCGCGCATCTGAGCGGCCTGCTGCTGCTTCTTCTTGGCGGAGCGGGTCATCAGGAACATGGCCCCGATGAGCACGATGAAGGGGAGGAGGGTCAAGATATCCACGGCGGGGAAGTCCTTCGCACGACCGCGCTGACGAACGGCCTGATCTACGGGGGTGGGCACGCCGTCCCTGGAAGGGCGGCATCGGCGGAGTCTAAGCGAGTCCGCATCACTGGAACAACGCCCAGCATCGCACCGTGGTTCCGCACCCGGCGAGTCTCCTCGCCGTCACGCCCCGAACAGACCCTGTTGTCCGCTTGCGCCGGGGGCCTGCTGCGGCGGCACCAGCCCGAGGTGCGCCCACGCCGCCGGGGTGGCCACCCGCCCCCGGGGCGTGCGGGCCAGCAGGCCCTCGCGGACGAGGAAGGGCTCGGCGACCTCCTCCACGGTCTCCCGCTCCTCCCCCACCGCCACCGCGAGCGTGGACAGGCCGACCGGTCCGCCGCCGAAGAGCTTCAGCAGCGCCCGCAGGACGGCCCGGTCCAGGCGGTCCAGGCCCCGGGTGTCGACCTCGTACACCCCGAGGGCCGCGGCGGCGATCTCCCGGGTGATCCGCCCGTCCGCCTTGACCTGCGCGTAGTCGCGGACCCGGCGCAGCAGGCGGTTGGCGATGCGCGGGGTGCCCCGGGAGCGGCCGGCGATCTCGGCGGCGCCCTCGGCGTCGATGCGGACGTCGAGCAGCTGGGCGGAGCGGTGGATCACCCGCTCCAGCTCGGCGGGCTCGTAGAACTCCATGTGCGCGGTGAAGCCGAAACGGTCCCTCAGCGGAGGCGGCAGCAGCCCGGCCCGGGTGGTGGCGCCGACCAGGGTGAACGGGGGCAGCTCCAGCGGGATGGCGGTCGCGCCGGGGCCCTTGCCGACGATCACGTCGACCCGGAAGTCCTCCATCGCCATGTAGAGCATCTCCTCGGCGGGCCGGGACATCCGGTGGATCTCGTCAAGGAAGAGGACCTCGCCCTCCTGGAGGGAGGAGAGGATGGCCGCGAGGTCGCCGGCGTGCTGGATGGCGGGGCCGGAGGTGATCCGGATGGGGGCGCCCATCTCGGCCGCGATGATCATGGACAGGGTGGTCTTGCCGAGGCCCGGGGCGCCGGAGAGCAGCACATGGTCGGCGGTGGCCCCCCGGGCGAGGGCCGCCCTGAGGACGAGGTCGAGCTGCTCGCGGACGCGTTCCTGGCCGACGAACTCCTGGAGGGACTTCGGGCGCAGGGCCGCCTCGACGGCCTGGTCCTCGCCGTCGGCGGCGGGGCCGACGAGGCGGGTCTCGGTGTCGGCGGCGGTCTGGTCGTCCCGGTTCACGGTGTCTGCCTCTGCGGGTGGAGGGGGCGCGGTGCTCTGCGGGTGGAGGGGGCGGGTGGTCGGTAAGGGGGCCCGGTCAGCGAGCCCGGTTGAGGCTCTGGAGGGCCGCCTTCAGCAGCGGGCCGACCGCCGGGTCGGCGCCCGCCGCCTCCGCCTGCGGGGTGACGGCGGCGACGGCCTCGTCCGCCTCCCGGGTCGCGTAACCGAGGCCGAGGAGGGCCGCGTGGAGCTGGTCGCGCCAGGATTGCGAGACGGCGGCGCCGATCGCGGGCCCGGCGGTGCCGAGGGGTTCGCCGAGGCGGTCCTTCAGCTCCAGCAGCAGCTTCTGGGCGCCCTTCTTGCCGATGCCGGGGACGGCGGTGAGGGCCTTCTCGTCCCCCGTGGCGACGGCCAGGCGCAGGGCGTCGGGCCGGTGGACGGCGAGCATCGCCTGGGCGAGCCGGGGGCCGACCCCGCTCGCGGTCTGGAGCAGCTCGAAGACCTGGCGCTCGTCGTCGTCGGCGAAGCCGTAGAGGGTGAGGGAGTCCTCCCGGACGACCAGGGAGGTGGCCAGGCGGGCGTCCTGCCCGATCCGGAGGGCGGAGAGGGTGTCCGGGGTGCACTGGACGGCCATGCCGATCCCGCCGACCTCGATCACCGCGGTGGTGGGGGCGAGGGCGGCGACGGGGCCGCTCACGAAGGCGATCATGCGGTCCGGCCTTTCGGGGAGAGGGTGGCGCGGTGCGCGGCCACGGCCTGCTGGAGGCGGTTCTGGGCGGGGGCGCGCCAGATGTGGCAGATGGCGAGGGCGAGGGCGTCCGCCGCGTCGGCGGGCTTCGGCGGGGCGTCCAGCCGCAGCAGCCGGGTGACCATGGCGCCGACCTGGGCCTTGTCGGCCCGGCCGCTGCCGGTCACGGCCGCCTTGACCTCGCTCGGGGTGTGCAGGGCGACGGGCAGTCCGCGGCGGGCGGCGCAGAGCATGGCGACGGCGGAGGCCTGGGCGGTGCCCATCACCGTGCGCACGTTGTGCTGGCTGAACACCCGCTCCACGACGACGATCTCCGGCCGGTGCTCGTCCAGCCACTGCTCGATGCCCCGCTCGATGCCGACCAGCCGCCGGCCCAGCTCCTCGTCGGACGGGGTGCGGACGACACCGACGCCGCGCATGGTCAGCGGCCGGCCGGCGACCCCCTCGACGACGCCGACGCCGCACCGGGTCAGCCCCGGGTCCACTCCCAGCACACGCACGACGGCCCCCTCCTTCCGCGCGGTCGCGGACCGCTCACCCGCTGTCCGCTCCTCTGTTCGTGCAGGCTATCGGCTCGCACCGACAACGCGCGGACGGGCCGGCGGGGGTGTGTCCCCGCCGGCCCGTCCCACAGCACGGCAGACGCGGCGCCCTGAGGGCGCGTCAGGCGTCGACCTTCTCCATGACCTCGTCGGAGACGTCGAAGTTGGCGAAGACGTTCTGCACGTCGTCGCTGTCCTCCAGCGCGTCGATCAGCTTGAAGATCTTGCGCGCGCCCTCCTCGTCCAGCTCGACCTGCATGGTCGGGACGAAGTTGGCCTCGGCCGAGTCGTAGTCGATGCCGGCCTCCTGGAGGGCGGAGCGGACCGCGACCAGGTCGGTGGCCTCGCTGAGCACCTCGAAGTTCTCGCCGAGGTCGTTGACCTCCTCGGCGCCCGCGTCCAGGACCGCGCCGAGGACGTCGTCCTCGGTCAGCTCGCCCTTGGGGACGACCACGACGCCCTTGCGGTTGAACAGGTAGGACACCGAGCCCGGGTCGGCCATCGAGCCGCCGTTGCGGGTCATGGCGACGCGCACGTCGGAGGCGGCACGGTTGCGGTTGTCCGTGAGGCACTCGATGAGGACCGCGACGCCGTTCGGGCCGTAACCCTCGTACATGATCGTCTCGTAGTCGACGCCGCCGCCCTCGAGACCGCCGCCGCGCTTGACCGCGGAGTCGATGTTCTTGTTCGGGACGGACTGCTTCTTCGCCTTCTGGATGGCGTCGAACAGCGTCGGGTTGCCCTCCGGGTCCGGACCGCCGGTACGCGCCGCGACCTCGATGTTCTTGATGAGCTTCGCGAAGAGCTTGCCGCGCTTGGCGTCGATCACGGCCTTCTTGTGCTTCGTCGTAGCCCATTTAGAGTGGCCGGACATCTGCCTGTCTCCTTCGCGTAACCCTTTACTGAACGAACCCGAGAGATCCTACCGGGATCGGGTCACCCGGCGGCGCGCACCATGTCCGTGAAGAGGCCGTGCATCCGGTGGTCGCCGGTGAGTTCCGGGTGGAACGAGGTGGCGAGCAGCCGACCCTGGCGGACGGCGACGACATGGCCGTCGTGCTCGGCGAGCACCTCGACCTCGGCGCCGGTGGACTCCACCCAGGGGGCGCGGATGAACACGCCCTCGACCGGGCCGACGCCGGTGACCTCGACGCTCGCCTCGAAGGACTCGTTCTGGCGGCCGAAGGCGTTGCGGCGGACGATCATGTCGATTCCGCCGAAGGTCTCCTGGCCGGACCGGGGATCGAGGATCTTGTCGGCGAGCATGATCAGGCCGGCGCAGGTGCCGTAGACGGGCAGGCCGGCGGCGATCCGCTCGCGCAGCGGGCCGGTCATCCCGAAGAGGCCGGCCAGCTTCGACATGGTCGTGGACTCGCCGCCGGGGATCACCAGGCCGTCGACCTCGGCCAGTTCCTCGGGCCGCCGGACCGGCCTGGCCACGGCGTCCGCCGCGGCCAGGGCGATCAGGTGCTCGCGTACGTCGCCCTGGAGGGCGAGGACGCCGATGAGCGGTGAGGTCATCACCAGCCCCGGTTCGCGTAGCGCTCGGCCTCGGGGAGGGTGTCGCAGTTGATGCCGACCATGGCCTCTCCCAGGTTGCGGGAGGCGTCGGCGACGATCTTGGGGTCGTCGAAGAAGGTGGTGGCCTTCACGATGGCGGCGGCGCGCTTGGCCGGGTCGCCGGACTTGAAGATGCCGGAGCCGACGAAGACGCCCTCGGCGCCGAGCTGGCGCATCAGGGCGGCGTCCGCGGGGGTGGCCACACCGCCGGCGGAGAAGAGGACGACGGGGAGCTTGCCCAGCTCGGCGACCTCCTTGACGAGCTCGTAGGGGGCGCGCAGGTCCTTGGCGGCGGCGTACAGCTCGTTGTTGTCGAAGCCGCGCAGGCGGGCGATCTCGTTCTTGATCTGGCGCAGGTGGCGGACGGCCTCGACGACGTTGCCGGTGCCGGCCTCACCCTTGGAGCGGATCATGGCCGCGCCCTCGGCGATCCGGCGCAGGGCCTCGCCCAGGTTGGTGGCGCCGCAGACGAACGGGGTGGTGAAGGCCCACTTGTCGGAGTGGTTGACCTCGTCGGCCGGGGTCAGCACCTCGGACTCGTCGATGTAGTCCACACCGAGGGACTGGAGGACCTGGGCCTCGACGAAGTGGCCGATCCGGGACTTGGCCATGACCGGGATGGAGACGGCCTCGATGATGCCCTCGATCATGTCCGGGTCGGACATCCGGGCCACGCCGCCGTCCTTGCGGATGTCCGCCGGGACCCGCTCCAGCGCCATGACCGCGACGGCGCCCGCGTCCTCGGCGATCTTCGCCTGCTCGGGCGTGACGACGTCCATGATCACGCCGCCCTTGAGCTGCTCGGCCATGCCGCGCTTGACGCGGGAGGTGCCGGTCGCCGGGGCTTCGGTGGACTGCGGGGTGGGGTTGACGGACACGGGGGACCTCATTCGGTGACGACGGTGTGGAGCGTCACCGATGGAACCGGGCGGGACCAGTCCACATCAAGGGCCAATGGTGAGGCGGTGGATCGTTTTTCCGGGCTGTGCAGGTGCGGAGCGGGCGAGGGGGGCGTTGCGGCCGGGTGTCGGGCCGCCGGTGACGGGTTCAGGCCGGGCGGTCGGCGAGGGCGGTGGGGGGCTCGTCGTCCATCTCGAAGGCCAGCGGGAACGGGGCGTGGCCCGCCAGCCGGAACCAGCGCACCGTGCGGTGCCGGCGCAGGGCGCGGGCGGCCCGCACGGCGTCGTTGTGGAAGCGCCTGGCCATGGGGACGCGCCGTACCGCCTGGGCGAGTTCGTCGGCCGCGTCCTCGCCGCCGGGCACCGCGCGCACCGCCTCGACCTGTTCCGTCTCGCCGAAGACCGCGCGCAGCGCGGCGCTCAACTCGCTCTCGGCGACCTCCCGTTGCTCCTCCTCGGCCTGCCGGGCGTCATGGGCGGCCTCGTAGAGGACGATCGACGCGGCGGGGTCGAGGACGCCGGAGGTGGCGAGCTCCTGCGCCACGGAGGCGCGGCGCAGCAGCTGGGCGTCGAGGGCGGCGCGGGCGGCGTCGATCCGGGCGTGCAGACGGTCGAGACGCCCGGCGGTCCAGCTCAG
This sequence comes from Streptomyces sp. CNT372, assembly GCF_000377145.1. Classification (NCBI taxonomy): domain Bacteria; kingdom Bacillati; phylum Actinomycetota; class Actinomycetes; order Kitasatosporales; family Streptomycetaceae; genus Streptomyces; species Streptomyces sp. CNT372. The sequence goes on from NZ_KB897784.1 coordinate 17,778, forward strand.
GTACATGCCGACGGCGACCAGGGCGACGACGATCCAGATCAGGGTGCTCACGGGCGGCAACGTTACCTCTCACGGCGGGGCCGGCTCCGGCGCGGGGCCGGGCCCCGGGACCGGCGCTTCCCGTGCGGGGGCCGTACCGGGGCCGTACCGGGGCCGGGTACCCGGTGGCCGGCGCCGCATCCCGTGCGGGACCGGGGCTCCCGTGCGGGGGCCGTACCGGAGGGGCCGACGCCCCATCCCGTGCGGCGGCCGGGCACCGGCCCGGGTCCCGGGCCCCGGCCCTGATTTCGGACCCGGGCCCGGCCCTGGCACGCCCCCCGGGTCAGTCGCGGGCCGCCAGGCCGAAGCGGGCGCGCAGGCCGGTGCGTTCGTCGGCGGCGACGGAGGCCGCGCCGTCCGTGACGGTCTCGTAGACGGCGAGGATGTCCGCGCCGACCGTGGACCAGTCGAAGCGCCGCACGTGCGCGCTCCCCCGGCTGCGCAACTCCTCCCGCCGCGCCGGGTCGCGCAGCAGCCGGACCGCGGCGTCCGCGAGGGCGGCGGCGTCCTCGTTGGCGAACAGCTCGCCCGCCGCGCCCTGGTCCAGGACCTGGGCGAAGGCGTCCAGGTCGGAGGCGAGGACCGGCGCGCCCGCGGACATCGCCTCGACGAGGATGATGCCGAAGCTCTCGCCCCCGGTGTTCGGCGCCACGTACACGTCCACGCTGCGCAGCAGCCGCGCCTTGTCCTCGTCGCTGACCATGCCCAGGAACTCCACCCGGGAGCGCATCTCTGCGGGCAGGGAGGCGACCGCCTCCTCCTCGTCGCCGCGGCCGGCGACCAGCAGCCGTGTGTCCGGGCACTCCGCCAGGATCGCGGGCAGTGCCTTCATCAGGACGGGCAGGCCCTTGCGCGGCTCGTCGATGCGGCCGATGAACCCCAGGGTGTTGCCCTGCCAGGCGCTCTTGGGCTCGGCCTTCTCGAAGAAGCCCACGTCCACGCCGTTGGGGATGACCACCGCGTCACCGCCGAGGTGTTCCACCAGGGTCCGGCGCGCGTACTCGCTGACCGCGATCCGGGCGCTGATCTTCTCCAGGGCCGGCTGGAGGATCGGATAGGCCGCGATCATCGCCCGGGAGCGCGGGTTGGAGGTGTGGAAGGTGGCCACGATCGGCCCCTGCGCCGCCCAGCAGGACAGCAGCCCCAGGGAGGGCGAGGCCGGCTCGTGGATGTGGATGACGTCGAAGGTGCCGTCGTGCAGCCAGCGCCGGACGCGCGCGGCGGAGAGGAAGCCGAAGTTCAGCCGGGCGACCGAGCCGTTGTACGGGACGGGCACGGCGCGGCCCGCGGAGACCACGTACGGCGGCAGCGGGGTGTCGTCGTCGGACGGCGCGAGCACCGAGACCTCGTGGCCCAGCCGGATCAGGTGCTCGGCGAGGTCGCGGATGTGGAACTGGACGCCGCCCGGCACGTCCCACGCGTACGGGCAGACGATGCCGATCTTCACGCGGGGCGCTCCTCCAGGTCTGCCAGCCAGAGCCGTTGCAGCATGTGCCAGTCCTCCGGGTGCTCGGCGATGCCCCCGGCGAACGCGTCCGCGAGGGCCTGTGTCATCCGCGACGTCTTCTCGGCCCGGGTGCCCGACTCCGGGACCTCGATCGCCGGGTGGACACGGCCCCGCATCACAGGTGTCTCGTCGTACCAGAGGGTGACGGGCAGCAGCAGGGCGCCGGTCTGCTGGGCGAGCAGCGCGGGGCCCGCGGGCATCCGGGCGGTGGCGCCGAAGAACTCGACCTCGGTGCCGGAGGCGGACAGGTCCCGGTCGGCGACCAGGCAGACCAGCCCGCCGTCGCGCAGCCGCCGGGCGAGGGTGCCGAACGCGGCCCCGCCGGTGTGCGGCAGCACCTCCATGCCGAGGCTCTCCCGGTAGGCCACGAACCGGTCGTACAGGCTCTCCGGCCGGAGGCGCTCGGCGACGGTGGTGAAGGGGACGCCGAGGGCGCGGGTCACCCAGATCCCGGCGACGTCCCAGTTGGCCAGGTGCGGCAGGGCCAGGATCACGCCCTTGCCCCGGTCCAGGCCCTCGGTGAGGTGGTGGACGTCCTTGGGGTCGAAGCTGCTGCGGGCGCGCTCCTGGTCCCAGGCGGGCAGCCGGAAGGACTCCATCCAGTAGCGCATGTAGGAGCGCATACCCGCCTTGGACAGCTCGGCCAGGCGCTCGGGCGTCGCGTCCGGGACGACCCGGGCGAGGTTGGACTCCAGCCGCAGCACACCCTTGCCGCGCCGCTTCCAGACGGTGTCCGCGATGGTCCGGCCGAGGCGGACGGCGGCCGGCTCGGGGAGCTTCTTCACGGCGCTCCAGCCGAGGCCGTAGAGGGAGTCGGTGAGACGGTCGCGGATCACGAGGCATCGGCTCCGTTCCGGGGCGCCGCGGCGGTGCCGTCCTGCGCGGCCGCCGCCTCCGCCTCGGCGGACTCGCGCCGCACGGTCACCACCCGCTGGGCCAGGGTCACCAGGCTGCCGACGGCGACGATCCACAGCGCGATCGGCAGCAGCACGTCGATGCCGGGGACGCCGAAGCCGTGCAGCCCGGCCAGACCTGCCGCGACCAGGGAGATCACCAGGCGCTCGGCCCGCTCGACGAGACCGTTCACGGCCACGGGCAGGCCGATCGACTCGCCGCGCGCCTTGGTGTACGAGACCACCTGGCCGCTCGCCAGACAGAAGATCGCCACCGCGCACATCATGTTGTTGTCGCCCGTGCCCGCGTACCAGAGCGCGAACCCGCCGAAGATCGCGCCGTCGGCGACCCGGTCCAGGGTGGAGTCCAGGAAGGCGCCCCAGCGGCTGGAGGTCCCCGCCTGGCGGGCCATGTTCCCGTCGACCAGGTCCGAGAAGACGAACAGCGTGATGACGATCGTGCCCCAGAAGAACTCGCCACGGGGGAAGAAGACCAGCGCACCCGCCATCACGCCGGCGGTGCCGACGAGGGTCACCGCGTCGGGGCTGACTCCCCGGCGGAGCAGGAACGCGGCGAACGGTGTGAGGACACGCGTGAAGAAGGCACGCGCGTACTTGTTCAGCATGGTCTTCCCGAGGTCCGGTGTCCCGCGTGGCCCCAACGGCCACCGGGTGGCCCATCGTAGTCACGCCCCGCGGGCCGCAGTGGCGGGACCCGGGCGCCGCATCCGCCCCGCCCGGCACAAGGGCGCCGCATCCGCCCCGCCCGGCACAGGGGCGCGGGGCCCAGGGGCGCCGGGCCGTCCGCCGTATGGACGCGCCGCGGGGACGGTGGAAAGCTCGAAGGACCACCACCGCGGGCGCCCGACCGGAGCCCCGGACCCCGCGCCCGCGGCTCCCTCCACCTCTCCGTGCACCGGATCGGGAGGCACGATCATGGGCGACACCTCACGCGGACACCCCGGAGCCGCCGGCAGAGCGGTAACGGCCGACCACCCCGCAGCGGTACGGAATGTGGTGCTGGTCGGCCACAGCGGATCGGGCAAGACCACCCTCGTCGAGGCCCTGGCCCTCACCGCGGGAGCGGTGACCCGGGCCGGCCGGGTCGAGGACGGCGGCACCCTCTCCGACCACGACGAGATCGAACACCGCCGCCGGCGTTCCGTACAGCTCTCCCTCGTCCCCCTCGCCTGGGGCGACTGCAAGATCAACCTCTTGGACACGCCCGGATACGCCGACTTCGTCGGTGAACTCAGGGCCGGTCTGCGCGCGGCGGACGCGGCCCTCTTCGTCGTCTCCGCCGCGCAGGAGGCGGACGCGGTCGCCGCGGCGACCCGCGCCGTGTGGGACGAGTGCGCCGCCGTCGGTATGCCGCGCGCGATCGTGGTCACCCACCTGGACACCGCCCGCACCGGCTTCGACGAACTCACCGCCGTCTGCGCCCGGATCTTCGGCGGCGACGACCCGGACGCGGTCCTGCCCCTCTGCCTCCCCCAGTACGGAGCGGAGCACGCCGACGGCCACCGTCCCGTCACCGGCCTGGTCGGGCTGCTGACCCGGAAGATCTTCGACTACACCACGGGCGAGCGCCGGGAGGACCCGCCCGACGAGGCCCAGTCCGCCCTGATCCGGGACGCCCGCGACCGGCTCATCGAGGGGATCATCGCGGAGAGCGAGGACGAGACCCTGATGGACCGCTACCTCGGCGGCGAGGAGATCGACCTCGGGACCCTCGTCGGCGACCTGGAGAAGGCGGTCGCCCGCGGCACCTTCCACCCCGTCCTCGCCGCCGCGCCCGCCGCCGACGGCGCCGGCCAGGGCCTGGGCACCGTCGAACTCCTCGACCTGATCACCCGCGGGTTCCCCACTCCGCTGGAACGCCCCTGCCCCGAGGTCACCGCACCCGACGGCAGCCCGCGCCCCGCGCTCACCTGCGACCCCGGCGGGCCGCTCGCCGCCGAGGTCGTGAAGACCGCCTCCGACCCCTATGTCGGCCGGATCTCCCTGGTCCGCGTCTTCTCCGGCACCCTGCGCCCCGACGAGACCGTGCACGTCTCCGGCCACGGCCTCACCGACCGGGGCCACGAGGACCACGACGTCGACGAACGCGTCGGCGCGCTGACCTCCCCCTTCGGCAAGCAGCAGCGCCCGCTGCCGCACGCCGTCGCGGGCGACCTCGCCTGCGTGGCCAAGCTCTCCCGTGCCGAGACCGGCGACACCCTGTCCGCCAAGGACGACCCGCTGCTCATGGAGCCGTGGACCATGCCCGACCCGCTGCTCCCCCTGGCGATCGAGGCACACAGCAAGACCGACGAGGACCGGCTCTCCCAGGGTCTGGCCCGGCTGGCCGCCGAGGACCCGACCCTGCGCGTCGAACAGAACCCCGACACCCACCAGGTCGTCCTGTGGTGCATGGGCGAAGCCCACGCCGAGGTCGTCCTGGAGCGCCTCGGCGGCCGCTACGGGGTCCGGGTCGACGTGGTGCCGCACCGGGTCGGGCTGCGCGAGACCTTCGGCACGGGCGCGGCCGGCCGGGGCCGGCATGTGAAGCAGTCCGGCGGGCACGGCCAGTACGCGATCTGCGAACTCGACGTGGAACCCCTGCCCACCGGCTCCGGCCTCGAATTCGTCGACAAGGTCGTCGGCGGGGCGGTGCCGCGGCAGTTCATCGCCTCCGTCGAGAAGGGCGTCCGCGCCCAGGCGGCCCGGGGCGTCTCCGCCGGCTGCCCCCTGGTCGACGTCCGGGTCACCCTGCGCGACGGCAAGGCCCACTCCGTCGACTCCTCGGACGCCGCCTTCCAGACCGCCGGCGCGCTCGCCCTGCGGGAGGCCGCGGCCGGGGCCCGGATCGAACTGCTGGAGCCGGTCGCCGAGGTGCGCGTCCTGGTCCCCGACGACTACGTGGGCGCGGTGATGAGTGACCTCTCGGGCCGCCGCGGCCGGGTCGTCGGCACCGAACAGACGGGCGACGCGGGCACCTTGGTACGGGCCGAGGTACCGGAACTGGAGATCGGCAGGTACGCCGTCGACCTGCGCTCCCTCTCCCACGGAACGGGCCGCTTCAGCCGCTCCTACGCCCGCCACGAACCCATGCCGCCGCAGGTCGCGGACCGGATGCGCGCGGAGGCGGGCACGGGCGCACGCTGAGCCCGCCGTGCCCCGCCGGCGCACCCGTCCGGTGGGGCACGGCGCGAAGTGCCCTGCCGCAGGCCCCCCTCCCCCGATACCCTGAGGTGCCCAGCTCACCAGGTGTGCGGGGCGCGGCAGTCGGGAACAGGCCGCAGTGCACGGGTATGCGGCGATGGGGGCGGCAGTGGCAGACGGATTCGATTTCACACCCGGGGCACAGGTCCCGCTCATGGGGTCGGCCGGACAGACCGCGGCGACCCATGCCCTCGCCTCGGCCGCCTACCGGGACAGCCCGGTGGACGAGATCCTCAAGGCCAACAGCGAGTGGCACAAGTCCGAGGTGAAGAAGGGCAAGTTCTCCCTCTTCGAGCCCAACCTCGGCGAGGCCTTCTCCCGCGCCGTGCAGGTGCGGATGCTGGGCGGGGCACGCGGCTCGCTGATCCAGTCCTTCGGCTCCGACCCGCAGAGCGTGGTCGAGCACTGCCTGGCCGCCACCCGCATCCGCCGCGAGCGGGACGGCCGGCTGACCGCCGTCATGGCCCTGTGCGGACTCCTCTTCCTGCCCGGCCTGCTGCTCTGGATCGGCGTGTTCCAGCTGCGGCGCACCCTCGCCGGCGGCCAGAACAAGCGGGCCGGCGCCGTCGGCACCGCCCTGCTGGTGGGCCTGGGCGCGCTCGCGGTGATCATGCTCTGGCGGCTGCCGTTCTCCGGCTTCTGGGGCTACTACCTGCGGGGCATGATCGTCGCGCCTGTGATCGGCTGGGTGCTGGCGAAGCGGATCTGCGAGGCGAGCGCCAAGGACCTGCGGGAACGCTGGGAGAGCCTGCTCTCCGGCGGCGGCGTCGGCGCCAAGGTGCCCGACGCGGTCCCCGGCAACCCGGACGACGCGGCCCGCGAGCAGCTCCGCCAGGGCCTGCAGAAGCTCACCGCCGAACAGCACTCCAACGTGGTCTTCTACGCGGGCCCCAAGGGGATACTCGGCATGGGCACCCGCTGGGGGAGCTGGCAGATGGCCGAGGAACTGGTCTCCGCCGACCCCGCCAAGGAGATCAACCAGTTCCGGAGCTGGGACGTCATCCGTGCCATCCACGACAAGCTCAAGCTCCTGGAGCGCGGCCCGCTGAACTCGGGCGGCTTCCCGCCGCCCTCGGTCAAGCACTGGATCGTCTCCCCCGTCGGCGAGAACGCGGCCGCCGTCACCCGCCCGGACGGCCAGGACGTGGAGGCGTTCCAGGTCCGCGGCCACGAGATACAGCGGATCTGCAACCACCAGCAGTTCGGCGGCGGCGACCGGCACTATCTGGGCGTGCAGTTCACCCTCTGGGACGGCCAGTTGGTGATCACCATGCTGATCACGGTGACCGTCCTCCACGAGACCCTGCGCGTCGAGGTCACCGGCCACGCGCTGGGCCCCGTCCACTCCCTCTTCACCACCAAGCCCGCGCCGAAGACGGTCACGGTGAGCAAGACGGTCCGCTTCTGGGAGACCACGGAGCGGTCCCTGCCGCTGGTGGACACCCCCGAGGTGGTCCGCCTCGCGGTGCGGGCCCCGTTCACCTGGTACCCGCCGCTGCTGGACTTCCTCGGCGGCAAGCTGGTGCTCCCGGAGCCCTTCGGACTGCGGCACGCCTGGGCGGAGAAGCCGTGGCGCCACCGCTTCATGGCGGACGACGCGCTGCGGGCGGCCACCCCCGTACTGCGGGTGGCCCACGCGGCCGCCCTGAAGGTCCTCCAGGAGAACGGCGTGGACACCTCGCGCTTCGACAGCCGCTCCCTGACGGTCAGCGGCGCGGTGCAGGAAGCGTCCCCGGGCAAGGCGGACGTGTACGACGCGTGACCTTCATGGTGCGGTGGCCCGGCGGGCCGCCGCACCGCGTCGCGTCGGGGCCGGTCAGAGGGGCCAGGCGGCGGCGAGCATCGCCCGGGTGTCCCCCAGGAGCTGCGGCAGCACCTTCGTCGCGCCGATCACCGGCATGAAGTTGGTGTCGCCGCCCCAGCGGGGCACGATGTGCTGGTGCAGATGCGCGGCGATCCCGGCGCCGGCCGCCGCGCCCTGGTTGAGGCCGATGTTGAAGCCGTGGGCGCCGGACGCGGCCCGCAGCGCGGTCATCGCCTGCTTGGTCAGCAGGGCCAGTTCGGCGGTCTCCGCCTCGTCCAGCTCGGTGTAGTCGGCGACATGGCGGTAGGGCACCACCATCAGATGCCCGCCGTTGTAGGGGTAGAGGTTGAGCACGGCGTAGACGCGCTCACCGCGGGCCACGATCAGACCGTCCTCGTCGGACTTCTCCGGAATCGAGCAGAACGGGCAGCCGTCCCCGGCCCCCGGGCCGGTGGGCTTATTCTCGCCCTGGATGTACGCCATGCGGTGAGGCGTCCACAGGCGCTGGAACGCGTCAGGCGTCCCGACCCCGATCTGCTGCTCCGGCTCAGTCGTCATGCGGGCCAGCATATTCGTCACGGGTACGTGCCGAGGGGCGGCCCCGGACAGGGCCGCCCCTCGGTACGGACGGGTCGGATCAGACCTGGACGCGGCGCTCCACCACGTCGGCCAGCTTGGCGAGGGCGTCCTCGCGCGGGATGCCGTTCTCCTGGGAGCCGTCGCGGTAGCGGAAGGAGACCGTGCCCGCGTTCATGTCCTCGTCGCCGACGATGACCATGAAGGGGACCTTCTGCTTCTGCTGGTTGCGGATCTTCTTCTGCATCCGGTCCGAGGAGGAGTCCACCTCCACCCGCAGGCCCTTCTTCCTCGCGTCCGCCGCGAACGCCTGGAGGTACTCCACGTGCGCGTCGCCGATCGGGATGCCGACCGCCTGGACCGGGGCCAGCCACGGCGGCATCGCGCCCGCGTAGTGCTCCAGCAGGACCGCGAAGAAGCGCTCGATCGAGCCGAAGAGCGCGCGGTGGATCATGACCGGACGCTGCTTGGTGCCGTCCGGACCGGTGTACTCCAGGCCGAAGCGCTCGGGCAGGTTGAAGTCGAGCTGGACGGTCGACATCTGCCAGGTCCGGCCGATCGCGTCCCGCGCCTGCACGGAGATCTTCGGGCCGTAGAACGCGGCGCCGCCCGGGTCCGCGACGAGTTCCAGGCCCTGCTTCTCGGCGACCTGGCGCAGCGTCTCGGTGGCCTCCTCCCAGACCTCGTCCGACCCGACGAACTTCTCCGGGTCCTTGGTGGACAGCTCCAGGTAGAAGTCGTTCAGACCGTAGTCGCGCAGCAGGTTGAGGACGAAGGTGAGCGTGCGGTCCAGCTCCTGAGCCATCTGCTCCTTGGTGCAGTAGATGTGCGCGTCGTCCTGGGTGAAGCCCCGGGCTCGGGTCAGGCCGTGCACCACGCCGGACTTCTCGTACCGGTACACCGTGCCGAACTCGAAGAGGCGCAGCGGCAGTTCACGGTAGGAGCGGCCGCGCGCGTCGAAGACCAGGTTGTGCATCGGGCAGTTCATGGGCTTGAGGTAGTAGTCCACGCCCTCGTCGAGCTGCATGGGCGGGTACATGCCCTCGGCATACCAGTCGAGGTGCCCGGAGACCTCGAAGAGCTTCCCCTTGGTGGCGTGCGGGGTGTAGACGAACTCGTACCCCTCCTCCTCGTGCCGGCGGCGCGAGTAGTCCTCCATGACCCGGCGGATGATGCCGCCCTTGGGGTGGAAGACCGCGAGGCCGGAGCCGATCTCCTCGGGGATGGAGAAGAGGTCCAGCTCGTTGCCGAGCTTGCGGTGGTCGCGCTTCTCCGCCTCGGCGAGGAAGTCGAGGTAGGCCTTCAGCTCGTCCTTGGACGGCCAGGCGGTCCCGTAGATCCGCTGGAGCATCGGGTTCTTCTCGCTGCCGCGCCAGTACGCGGCGGCGTTGCGCATCAGCTTGAACGCCGGGATGGCGCGGGTGCTGGGCAGGTGGGGGCCCCGGCAGAGGTCCTTCCAGCACAGCTCGCCGGTCTTGGCGTCGAGGTTGTCGTAGATGGTCAGCTCGCCCGCGCCGACCTCGACGTCCGCGCCGTCGTCGGACGAGGCCGAGCCCTTGAGCCCGATCAGCTCCAGCTTGTACGGCTCGTCCGCCAGCTCCTCGCGCGCGGCCTCGTCGGTGACCACGCGGCGGGAGAAACGCTGGCCGCGCTTCTGGATCTCCTGCATCTTCTTCTCGACGGCCTTGAGGTCCTCCGGGGTGAAGGGCCGCTCGACGTCGAAGTCGTAGTAGAAGCCGTCCTTGACCGGCGGGCCGATGCCCAGCTTGGCCTCGGGGAACAGCTCCTGCACGGCCTGGGCCATGACGTGCGCGGTGGAGTGGCGCAGGATGTTCAGGCCGTCCTCGGAGGTGATCTCGACGGGCTCGACCTGCTCGCCGTCGCGCACCTCGTAGGTGAGGTCCTTCAGCTCGCCCGCGACCCGGGCGGCGACGATGCTGCGCTCGCCCGCGAAGAGCTCGGCGGCGGTAGTGCCCGTCGTCACCACGCGTTCTTCCCGCTCGGAATCGCGTTGGATGATCACACGGACGTCTGACACCGGTCTCTCCTGACTGAAGGCTGGTGCGCGGCCGGGTACGGCTCGCGCACCTGGAATCGTACCGAGCCGGTGGGGGCGCCCGCGAAACGGTTACGCGCCCGCGCCCCGGCCATGGTGATCGCCGTCCGGGCCGTCCGCGTCGTCCCCGTCGTCCCCGTCGTCCGGGCCGTCCGCGTCGTCCCCGTCGTCCGGGTCGTGGCCGGCGTCCTCGCCGTAGGGGCCGGGGTCCGGGTGCTCGCGCAGGGCCTTCATCAGCCGGTCCCGTTCGGCCTCGTCCACGCGGACGGCGGTGACCCGGCCGGGGTCGGCCAGCCGCCGGAAGCCGCCGCTGCTCTCCAGCCGCCCGGCGACCCGGACGGGGAGCCCGGCGAGGTGGGCCCGTCCGGCGGCGCGGTAGGCGTCGTCGTCGAGGACGACCCGCACGTGGGAGACCTCCGCCCCGGCGAGCACCCGCAGCCGTACGGTCCCGGGACCGCGCGGGTCGGTGCGGCGCAGCCGGACGACGGTGCCGGTGAGCCGGACGGGGACGGACGGTTCCTCCTGGAGGTAGCGCGCCGACGCCGCGCGCAGGGTGGCGAGGTCGCCCGCGGAGAACTCGACGGGTTCCATCCGGGCGGCACAGCCCCGGGGCACCCCGGCCGCGGGCGCCCAGTCCACGGCGATCCGCGCGCCCTCCGTGCCGCGCACCAGCGCGATCACGGCCTCGGTCAGCTCCCTGCTGACCCCGGCCCGGACGGCGGCGTCGAAGGCCTCCATGCCACCGGCAGCCCGCCGGTAGTCGACGGCTTCGCGGGCGGCCTGGAGGGCGTGGCACAGGCGGACGGCGACGGCGCGGCCGGAGCGGACGGGCACGAAGGCGGTGAGTGCGCGGCCACCGGTGGCGGGTTGGACGAGGACGCCGGACAGGGTGGCGAGCGCGGCTCTGCGGTGGCGTGCGCCGTGATAGCCGGCCGGTCCGCGGGCGGCGAGGGCACCGGCCATGAGCATCTGCCGTACCGCCGTGCGCAGTTGCTCCTCTGCGGTCCAGGAGACCGTACCGGAGGGGCCCTCGGGGATGTCGCGCCACCAGCGGATCTCGTCGCTCGGGACGGCGAGGGAGACGAGGACCTCCCGGGCGGAGGGGGCGGCGCAGCGGGCGAGGGCGGCGAGGGCCTCGCCGATGAGGTCCTCGCAGTCGGGGAAGGCGCGGTCCTCGGGGACCAGCAGGCTGGTGCCGTTAGCGGCGGGGCCGGGCGGGGTCCAGCGGCTGTAGCGGCCGGGGGCGCCCCCGCGCCGCCGCCAGCCGTGCCGGTCGAGGAGGGCACCGAGGACGGCGGGGTCGATCTGGGCGGGGTCGGGTGCGGTGCGGTCGCCCCAGGGGCCGGGGGCGCCGGCGGGGTGCGGGCGGCCGGGCGGGGGTACGGAGAAGCGGCCGGGGGCAGGCGCGCGGCGGTGGTGCTCGTCGAAGGGCCGGTGCATCAGGGTCTCCCTCCCGCGCCGACGCGCGTCATGATCTCGCAGAGCGCCCGGTCGTCGAAGATCCGCGAGGTGGGGACGCGCACGGTGGTCCGGCGCGCGCCGGTGACGGGATGCCCGGCGAGGTTGGTCCAGTAGCAGCAGTGGCGCAGATCGAGCCGGTCGTGTCCGGCGCGCAGCCACTCCTCCCTCGTCCTCGGCACGATCATCACGACGAGGATCTTGTGGACCGAGACCGGGGTGCGGGCCAGTTTCACCAGGTGGTCGTTGTCCAGCGTGAAGGAGAACGCGGGTCCGGGCGGGTGGGGCGGGAGCTGGTAGGTGGCCTTGAGCTGGACCTTGATGGTGACCTCGTCGTCGACGAGGTGGGCGGCGGAGCCGTGGCTGACGTGCCAGTCGATGCCGTTGTCCGGGAACGGCTGGGAGAGGGAGCAGCCGGCCGCGGCGGCGACGGCGTGCAGATAGCCCACCTGAAGGGTCTCCATGCAGGCGGTGGTGGCGAGTGCTCCGCGCAGGGGCGCGGCGGCCCGCTGCGGCTGGGGGCGCCTCCCGCCCGCGGGTGCCGGCCCTCCCGGTTCGGGCTGGGCGAGCGCCATGTCAATGTCCTTCCCCGTCACCTGTGTTGTGACCGGCCGGCGTGAGGCGCAAACAGTCCGGGTATCACCGCTTCGGGCAGGTTCGCTCCCATCTGCCAAGCGTGTGCGAGGAGTTCGGCGATGACGCACTGGTTCGACGGCCCGCTGGCCGCATTTGACACGGAGACAACCGGAGTGGACGTCGAGGAGGACCGGATCGTGTCGGCCGCCGTCGTCGTCCAGGACACACCCGGCGGACGGCCGCGCATCACACGGTGGCTGGTCAACCCGGGGGTGCCCGTACCCGCCGCCGCGACGGAGGTGCACGGGCTGACGGAGGATCATCTGCAGCGCAACGGCCGCTGGCCGTCCCCGGTGATGGAGGAGATAGCGCGGGCGCTCGCGGACCAGTGCGCGGCCTCGCGTCCCCTGGTGGTGATGAACGCGCCGTTCGATCTGACCATCCTGGACCGGGAGTTGCGCCGTCACCGGGCGTCCTCGCTGGCCCGCTATCTGGACCACGCGCCGCTGTGCGTGCTGGATCCCCGGGTGCTGGACAAGCATCTGGACCGGTACCGCAAGGGCCGGCGCACCCTGACCGATCTGTGCGCGCAGTACGAGGTGGTGCTGGACGGCGCCCATGACGCGGCGGCGGACGCGCTGGCGGCGATGGAGGTCGTCCGGGCGGTCGGACGGCGCTTCTCGGGCCGGCTGGAACGGCTGTCGACGGCGGAGCTCCACACCCTCCAGGCGGTGTGGCACGCGGCCCAGGCGCGGGGCCTCCAGGCGTGGTTCGCGCGCAGCGGGACACCGGAGCCGGTGGACACGGCGTGGCCGCTGCGCCCGGAGCTGCCGGCCGCGGCGTGAGCGCCGCCTCACGGGCCCGCGAACGTGCGAGAGGCCGGTCCGTGGGACGGACCGGCCTCTCGGCTGGTGGGCGATACTGGGATCGAACCAGTGACCTCTTCGGTGTGAACGAAGCGCTCTCCCGCTGAGCTAATCGCCCGGGAACGCACTGAACCATACAGGGCCGCGAGCCCTTCGTTCAAACCGCTTCGAGCCAGGCAGCGAGTCCGCGCCGCCCGCTGCGCATCATCAGGGCGTGGTTGGCCCAAAACAGCGGCCGGCAGGGCAGAGCGAGGCGTCTCATCAGCGGTTTGCGGACGACGACCTCCTGTTCGTACAGGGCCCGGGTGCCGCCGCCGTGCGGGGTCAGGGTCCAGCGGGACCAGCCCTCCAGATCGCCTTCCAGGGCGACCTCCAGGACCCCCGCCCCGGGGTCGCGGCGCCGGGCGCGGGCGGTGACGTACAGGTCGTAGGGCAGCAGGGAGCGGAAGCGGGCGGTGCCGGACTCGGCGTCGGCGGGGGCGACTTCGCGTACCTCGGGCCACCAGCGGGGGTACTCCCCGGGCCGTTCCAGCACCCGGTAGACCGCCGGCGGCGGGGCGGGCAGGTCCCAGACGCTGCGGAAGCGGTAGCGGCACCAGTCCATGCCCCCAGTGTGCGGGTGCGGGGGGCCGGATGCCCCGCCCCGCCCCGTACTCATGCGGGAAGTGAGTACTCCGCCCCATGACCGCACGGGTGTGCGGGTCCACACTTCGGCGCATGGGACACGCACCACCACCCGCCGAGGAACTGTCGGCGATCGACGGCGAACTGCGCCGACTGGACGCACGCCGGGCGCAGTTGCTCGCCCGCCGTGCCTGGCTGCTGGCCGCGATGGGCCAGGCGGCCGCCGCGCGCCCGGCGGCCCCCGGGCCGTACGGCCCGCCCCGCGCGTCCGCTCCGCCGCGCGGCCCGTGGCCGCCGCAGGGCACTCAGGCGGCGGCCCGGCCGGCTTCGGGACCGGGTGCCCAGCATGTGCTGCTGACCCTGGGCGGTGTGCTGCTGGCGGTCGCGGCCATCGCGTTCACGCTGGTCAGCTGGGGCCACCTGGGGATCGGCGGGCGCGCGGCCGTGCTCGGCACGGTGACGCTGGCCGCGTTCGCCACCCCCGCCGCGCTGCTGCGCCGGGGCCTGACCTCGACGGCCGAGGCCGTGGGCGTCCTGGCCCTGGTGCTGTCACTGCTCGACGCGTACGCCCTGCACCGGGTGGCCTTCGCGGACGCGGACGGCCTCGCGTACACGGCGTGGGCGTGCGCGGTGCTGGCGGCGCTGTGGACGGCGCAGGGGCTGGCGTTCCCCCGGCTGCGCACGCCGCTGCCGGCGGCGGCGTGCGCCGGCCAGTTCGCGCTGCCGCTGTGGGCGCTGTCGGACGCGGTGGCGGGCCCGCCGGTGGAGTGGGCGCTGCTGGCGACGGCCGCGCTCGACGTGGCGGTGGTGCTGTGGGCGCGGCCGGTGGTGGTACGCGGGGTCGCGGGCACGGCCGCGGCGGTGTGGGGTGTGCTGGTCCTGCTGATCGGGGGCGCGACCTCGGTGGCGGCCGGCGCTCCGGTGGCGGCGCTCGAGCCGGGCGCGCTGCTGCTGGGCGCGGCCGGACTGGCGCTGTTCACGGCGTGGCGGATACGGGCGGCCGCGGTCGCCCTGTCGACGACCGCGGGGCTGGCCGCGGTCACGGCGGCGGGCGGGATCGCTGGCGCCGGTCTGCCGGACGGCTGGCCGGTGGTCGTGTACCTGCTCTGCGGCTCGGCGCTGCTCGCGGCGGCGCGGCCCGTCCTGCCGCGCGGGGTCCTGCGCGGCCTGGGTCTCGCCTCGGCCGTGATCCACGCGGCGGCCGCCCTGACCGCCCTCCCCCTGACCCTCCTCGCCCTGGTGGGCCCGGCCTCCCGCCTCGCCTCCGTCTGGCAGGGCCCTCCCCGCGACGCCCGCGCGGCCTCGGCCCTCGGCATCCCCCTCACCTCGGCCTCGACCGCGTCCGTCCTGGTGGTCCTGCTCCTGCTGACGGCGGCCTGCGCCCTGCTGTCCCTCCGCCCCTCGGCCCTCCCGGCATGGGCGCCGCCCGGCGACGGGGCCGCCCGGCCGGACCGGGGCGCCACGCCGGTGCCGCCGCGCGGCGCAGCCGGTCCCGCGCACCCGGGCGGCGCGCCCGCCGCGCACACCGTCCCTCCCGCGCCGCAGCGCCGGCCCGCGCTCCAGAACGCCGCGGCGGCCGGGGCCGTCGCTCTCGGGTGGGCGGCCGCGCTGGTCGTGCCGCCGGTCGCGGGGCTCGGCTACGCAAGCGCCGTGGTGTGGCAGCTCATCGTCGCGCTGGCCGCGACCGCGTGGGGCCTGGGCCGGTCCGGGGTCGCCCGGGCGGCGACCCCGTTCGGGGCGACGGCCCCCACCGTCGCCGCGCTGGTGTGCGGGCTGGCCACCTGCGTGAGCGCCGCCCTGCTCGCGCTCGGCACCCGGCCCGCCACCTTCGCCGTCCTCGGGACGCTGGTCGCGGCGCTGGCCGCCGGAGCGGTCCGTGCGTCCGGATCCGGGCGTTCCTCCGTGGCGGCCGGCGCGGCCGTCCTGGCGGCGACCGGTCTGGCGGGAGCGGTCGCGGGAGCGGCCGGGCTCGCCGCGACGGGCAGCGCGCTCGTGCTGCTCGCCGTCCCCGTCCTGGCCGCCCTCGCCGGCGCCCGGCTGGGCGGGAACCCGGTGGCCGTCACCGTCGAGGGCGCCTCGGTGGTCGCCGCCGTCCTGGCGGTCGGACTGGCCGCGGGCGGCGGCCCCGCCCCCCTCGCCCTCGTCCTGGCACTGTGCGGGGTGATCGCGGCGGGCACGGCTGTCCGCCCGGAACGCCGCCCGGTCGCCGGGTGGACCGCCGCCGCGCTGTTCCTGGCGGCTGCCTGGTTCCGGCTGTACGACTCCGAGGTCACCGCGCCCGAGGCGTACACCCTGCCGGTGACCGTGCCCGCTCTGGCCGTGGGATACCTGCGGATGCGCCGCGACCCGGCGGCCTCCTCGTGGACCGCGTACGCCCCGGGACTGCTGGTCACAGCGGTGCCGAGCCTGCTGCGGGTGTGGGGCGACGAGGACTGGCAGCGCCCACTGCTGCTCGGTGTGGCGGCCCTGGCCGTCACCCTCGCCGGTGCGCGGCTGCGGCTGCGGGCCCCGCTGCTGGTGGGCGGCACGGTGCTGGCCCTGGTGGGGGTGCACGAGCTGGCCCCGTACGTGGTCCAGGCCGTGGGCGTCCTCCCCCGCTGGCTGCCCCCGGCCCTCGCCGGTCTGCTGCTGCTCGCGGTCGGCGCGACCTACGAGCGGCGCCTGCGGGACGCCCGCCGGCTGCGGCGGACCCTCGCCGGCATGCGCTAGCCGGGGCGGCCGGGGAACGCCGAGGGCCCCGAGGACGATGTCCTCGGGGCCCTCGGTCCGGGTGGGCGATACTGGGTTCGAACCAGTGACCTCTTCGGTGTGAACGAAGCGCTCTCCCACTGAGCTAATCGCCCGGGCGCACCGCACACATTACCGCATGTCAGCGGGTGCCCAGCACCACTTCGCGATCAGCGGTCGGTCACTCGTCGATCTTCCACGGCAGGGCCAGTCCGAACTTCCAGAAGTACAGCGCGCACAGAGCTCCGGCGATCACCAGGCCGATGCTCGTGAGGATGATGTTGCGGCGGCGGACCTTGGGATCGAGGGCACGCTGGGCGGCCTCCGTGACCTTGCGCTTGGTCCAGCGCAGCACGAGCTGCGCCCAGACGAACTCGGTCGCCCAGATCGCCATGCCCGCGAAGATCACCACCCAGCCGGGGCCGGGCAGCACCAGCATGGCCGCGCCCGCGCAGACGACCGCGAGGCCGACCACGAAGACGCCGACCTGCCAGCTGATGTGCAGGGTTCTGGAGCGCTTGATGAAGTGCGGCGCCCGCGAACCGAGCGGCCTCTCGGCCTCCGTCTCCCCCGCCGGGTCCGCCGGCCGCGCCGGTCCCGTCGTCACGTCCCCCGTCACGGTGCCGGTGGCCGTCGTCCCCGCGACGGCCCCTGCCCGCTCGTTACTCTCCGCATGCATGACCCCCAACCTACCGGATCCGGCGGGATCACCGGTATGGCCGAATAACGCCAGGTGATACACCGCCGTACGGGCGACTTGAAGGATCACAAAACGGGCAGAGGGGTTTACAACGGCACCGTAGGTGGCATGTCGATTTCGCCGACGTGCGAATCCCCGAGCGCACACTGAGCGAAAGGCCCTGGCGCTTATGAACACCACGGTCAGCTGCGAGCTGCACCTGCGCCTCGTTGTATCGAGCGAGTCCTCACTGCCTGTACCCGCGGGCCTGCGGTATGACACGGCCGATCCCTATGCCGTGCACGCCACCTTCCACACCGGAGCCGAAGAGACGGTCGAATGGGTCTTCGCCCGCGACCTTCTCGCCGAGGGGCTGCACCGCCCCACCGGCACCGGCGACGTCCGTGTCTGGCCGTCCCGCAGCCACGGTCAGGGCGTCGTCTGCATCGCCCTCAGCTCCCCGGAAGGCGAAGCCCTGCTGGAGGCCCCGGCGCGGGCCCTGGAATCCTTCCTCAAGCGGACCGACGCCGCGGTGCCGCCCGGCACCGAACACCGGCACTTCGACCTCGACACCGAGCTCTCGCACATCCTGGCCGAAAGCTGAGCCAGGCGCTGGGCCGCACGGCGCCGTCCGTCTCGGGGAGACGGCGCCGCGCGGAAAGTCCCCTGTAGGACGCGGCGGGCGCCGCCGTCACGGAATCCACCGTGATGGCGGCGCTGCTGCGTTCGGGGCACGAACCGCTAGAGTCGGCGCAATTCGGCGGGCACCGGCCCGCGGCAGCCCAGGGAGCGAATCGTGCTGATTCCCCACGACACCCGTATCGCCCTCGACACCGTCGTCGATCTGGTGAACACCGCGCCCGAGGACGGCCGGGAGGACGGACTCCCGGACATCAGGGCGCTCGAGGAATTCGTCCGCAGCCACCACGTCAGCGATGTGAACGAGCTCGCACAGCGGGACCTGAAGGCGATCCAGCAGGTCCGCGCCCGGTTCGCCGAGGTGTTCGCCGCACCCGACAGCCGTACCGCCGCCCGGCTGATCAACCAGCTCGTCGCCGCCGCCGGTACGACACCGCAGCTCACCGACCACGACGGCTACGACTGGCATGTCCACTACTTCGCCCCGGGCGCCTCCGTCGCCGACCATCTCGCGGCGGACTGCGGGATGGCCCTGGCGTTCATCGTCGTGGCCGGCGAGCAGGAGCGGCTGCGGCGCTGCGAGGCGCCGGACTGCGGGCGGGCCTTCGTGGACCTGTCGCGGAACCGCTCGCGGCGCTACTGCGACAGCCGGACCTGCGGCAACCGCCTCCATGTCGCGGCCTACCGGGCACGGCGCAGGGAGGCCGCGGCGGGCTGACCCCCCGCCGCACGGGTTGAAGACCGGGCTAGAGCAGCAGCAGGTCGTGCACGGCGGCCATCAGCAGCAGGACGCCGATCACCGTCAGGAAGATCATCAGGGGCGGCTGGGAGAGCGCGAACAGGCATCCGCGGGGCTCCGGGGTCGGTGCGGGGGGCTGCCCCCGTGAGGTATCGAGCATCTCCAGGGGATGATGGCGCAGCCGGAGGCGGCGAAATCCCCCAAAACGCCCTCACGGCGAGGCGGTTCACCACTTTCCGCAGCGCGAACGGTCGGCGTTCGAGCGCGAGCCCACGATGTGGACCCGGGCCGGCCCGGCGGGCCCCGGAGCGGGTCCGGGACCGTCGGCGGAGGTCCGGAGAACCAGACGAACCCCGACCGGGGACGGGTGCCCGCGTCCGGGCGGATGCCTAGCGTGGCTCCCATGCCCGCCAACGCTGAATTCGATCTCGGCCACTATCTCGCCCGCATCGGGTGGACCGCCCCGCCCCGGCCGGACGCCGCGACCCTGCGCGGCCTCAACCGCGCCCACATCCACGCCGTGCCCTTCGAGAACCTCGACGCCCTGGGCGGCGCCGCCCCCTCGCTGGCCATGCCGGACCTGGTGGCCAAGCTGCTGGACAGCCGTCGCGGCGGCTACTGCTACGAGCACAACACCCTCTACGCCGCCGCCCTGGAGACGATCGGCTTCCGGGTGACAGGGCTGGCGGCCCGGGTGGTCATGGGCGCCGAGACCCTGGAGAGCAGGCCGCGTACGCATATGGCGCTGCTGGTCCGGGTGCCCGGGGAGGAGCACCCGTATCTGGCCGACGTCGGCTTCGGGGCGCCCGGCTCGCTGCTGGAGGCGGTGCCGCTGGTCCCGGACACCGAGTTCTCCTCGGGGCGGCGGCGCCACCGGCTGGTGCACGCCCCGCACGACGGACCGCTGACGCTCTGGGTGCTCCAGCACCGGGACGCCGGCGCCGGGTCCTGGGAGAACCAGTACGCCTTCACCGTGGAGCCCTTCGAACGGCCGGACTACGAGGTGATCAACTGGCATGTGGCCACCAACCCCCGGTCGCCGTTCAGCAACCGCCCGTATCTTCAGCACACGGCCGAGGAGGTGCACCGGGCGCTCGACGGGCGGCGGCTGACCGAGACCTGGGCCGACGGCCGGGTGGTGACACGGGAGCTGTCGACCGAGGAGGAGGCCCGGCGGGTGGTGGCCGAGGGGTTCGGGATCGACCCGCCCGAGGGCCTGAAGCTCCTGCCGTAGGCGACCGACGGGACGGGCCTTCAGATGCCGTGTTTCTTGAGGATCGCCTCGATGTCGCTGAAGTCGTCGTCCGCGGCGGCCTGCTGCTTCTCGGGGGTCTGCGGGCGGGCCTGCGGGGTGGCGGGCCGGGCGCCGGTGCCCAGGGAGGGGGCCGAGGCGCGGGGCTCGACGGCCTCGTTCCCGCCGCCCGCCGCGGCGGCCCGGCGCTCCTTGCGGGTCGGCACCCCGCGCCGGCGTTCCGCGAGGCGGGTGGTCATGAAGAGCAGCCATGCCCCGCCGAGCCGGCCGAAGCCCACCCACGCGGAGACGCTGAAGGCCGTGTCGAAGGCCCACTGCACGGCGCCCGTGAGGACCAGGCCCACGGGGATGAGCGAGTAGGCCGCGATCCGGGTCGCGGCCAGGAAGCGCCTGCGGTAGGCCGTCACGGCGGCGATGCCCAGGCCGGCGGCGGACACCGCGGAAAAGATGGTCTCGGCAAGCATCCGGTCCTCCAGGCTCGGCGGGCGAGGGTGCGGCTGCGGTGCGGCCGCACCCCGCCGTCCCTGCGTCGTCCTCTCCATCCTGCACCGTCCGGCCCGCTCGGGGCCACGGCCGGGGCCCGGCTCAGGGGGATCTCCGGGGCGGCCTCCTCCTCAGGGGCCCCGCAGGGTCCTCGTTCGGCGGCCGCCCGCGCTGCTGGAAGACTGGGGCCATGAGCGACTCCACCACCGCCCGCCCCGTCGTCGTCGACGTCTGGTGCGAGCTCCAGTGCCCCGACTGCCGCAGCGCCCTGGACGACGTCCGCGCGCTGCGTGAGCGGTACGGCGACCGGATCGAGCTGCGGCTGCGGCACTTCCCCCTCGTGAAGCACAAGCACGCCTTCGCCGCCGCCCAGGCCGCGGAGGAGGCCGCCGAGCAGGGCAAGGGCTGGGCGTACGCGGAGGCGGTGCTGGCGCGCACGGCGGAGCTGGGCGAGCACGGGGAGCCGGTCCTGCTGGAGGTCGCGCGTGAACTGGGCCTGGACGCGGAGGAGTTCGACACCGCGCTCATCGACGGCCGGCACATCCTGGCGGTCGACGCCGACCAGGCCGAGGGCAAGGCGATCGGGGTGACGGGCACGCCGACGTACGAGGTCGACGGGGTCCGGCTGGACGGGGGCAAGAGCCAGGAGGGACTGCGCGCCCGGATCGAGGAGATCGTGGACCGGCTGCTGGGCGCCGGGCAGCCGTAGCCGGCCCCCCGGCGCACCGCCGGGACTCAGAGCAGCCGTTTGGTGAAGTTGCGGTGGGTGGTGCGGTAGCCGAGGGACGCGTACAGGGTGGCGGCCGGGGTGTTGCCCGCGAAGACATGGAGTCCGACGGCGCCGTGGCCCGCCTCGTGGGCGATCCGCTCGGCGAGGAGCATCAGGGTCCGCCCGTGGCCCCGGCCGCGGTGGGCCTCGGCCACCTCGACGTCGTAGACGTACGCCTCCCGCTCCCCCGCCTCCGTCTCGCGGTCGGCGACCCAGAGGTGGCCCACCTCGGCGCCGTCCGCGTGGAGGTGGTGGAGGCGGACGCCGGGGGTGGCGGGACCCTCGGGCAGGAGCTGGGCGTGGACCGTCTCGGAGCGGGCGAGGGCCTCGTCCTCGGGGACGCCGGCGGAGATCCAGTCACGGGCGTACTGGCGGACCGCGTGGGCGCGCCAGCGGTCGAAGGCGGCCCGGTCCATGGGGCGCGCCTCGGTGCCGGCGGGGAGGCCGGGGGCGGGGCCGGTGAGCTGTTTGACCATGGTGCGGCCGCGTTCGGTCCAGCCGAGGGCGACCGCCATCCGCAGGGCGGGCTCCGCGTCGGCGGGCACGGTGGCGCGGGCCTCGGGGCAGTCCCAGCCGCGCAGCACCTCCTCGGCGGCGAGGGCCGCGACCGTGCCCCGGCCCCGGCGCCGGTCCGGCTCGTCGATCCGCAGGTCCCGGACGCGGCCGAGGGGGCGCCCCCGGGGAGCGGGGTCGGCGGCGAGCGAGACGCCGCCGACCCGGCGGCCGTTCACGCACACGTCGTAGTCGCGCGCCCGGCCGCCGACCGGGTCCTGCCGAATCGGCCCGGTGGGCCGCAGAGTTGTGGTCATCGAGGACTTTCTACCTGCCCGGGGCCCGCCTGACACCACCCGGTGGGTTCGGGTCAGCGCGGGTCCGGGTCCGCGGCGGCGCGTTCCTCGAAGACGCGCATGGCCTTGGCGGTGACCGGGCCGGGCCCGGGTGCGAGCTCGCGGTCGTCGACGCGGACGACGGCCTGGACGTCGCGCAGGGTGGAGGTCAGGAAGATCTCCTCCGCCGCGTACAGGGCGTCCAGGGGGAGGTCGGTCTCCCGGGCGCCGGTCCACTCGACGGTCAGGGCGCGGGTGATACCGGCGAGGCAGCCGGAGGCGACGGGCGGGGTGTGCAGTTCGCCGTCGAGGACGAGGAAGACGTTGGAGCCGGTGCCCTCGCAGAGCCGCCCCACGGTGTTGGCGAAGAGGGCCTCGGAGGCACCGTGTTCATGGGCGCGGGCGAGGGCGACCACGTTCTCCGCGTACGAGGTGGTCTTGAGGCCGGTCAGGGCGCCGCGCTCGTTGCGGGTCCAGGGGACGGTGACGGCGGCGGTGGTGTCGGGGCGGCGGGTGGTCCCGCCGACGGCGACCACGAGGGTGGGACCGGCGGTGCCGCGGTCGGAACCGAGAGGGGAGAGCCCGCCGGTGTAGGTGATCCGCAGCCGGCCGAGCGGCACCGGGTTGGCGGCGAGGACGGCCTCACAGGCGCGGCGGACCTCGTCGTGGTCGGGCTCGGGCAGGCCGAGGCCCCGGGCGGAGCGGGTGAGCCGCTCCAGATGGCGGGTGAGAGCGAAGGGCCGCCCGTGCTCCGCCTTCACGGTCTCGAAGATGCCGTCGCCCACGGTCATGCCGTGGTCCAGCACGGACACCAGGGCGTTCCCGGCGTCCTTGAGCCCGCCGTCGACCCAGATCCTCATCCCGCAGTCCTTCCGCTCGCCCGGTACGCGCCCGACGCTATCGCGAGCAGCCGGGACGCCTTGAGTTCGGTCTCGGCCCACTCACGGTCCGGGTCGGAGCCCCAGGTGATCCCGGCGCCGGTGCCGAAGCGGACGGCGGGGCCGCCGGGGGCGGTCCGGTCGAGCCAGAAGGTGCGTATGCCGACCGCCAGCTCGCCGGTTCCCCGGTCGGCGTCGACCCAGCCGATGCCGCCGCAGTAGGGGCCCCGGGGGGCGGTCTCCAGGGCGTCGATGATCCGCAGGGCGCTGGACTTGGGGGCGCCGGTGACCGAGCCGGGCGGGAAGGCGGCGGCCAGCAGTCCGGGCCAGCCGGCCGTGGCGGCCAGCTCGCCGCGGACCGTGGAGACCAGGTGGACGAGGCCGGGGTGCTCCTCGACGGCGCAGAGGGCGGGGACGGTGACGCTGCCGGTGGCGCAGACCCGGCCGAGGTCGTTGCGGACCAGGTCCACGATCATCACGTTCTCGGCGTGGTCCTTCTCCAGCAGGTCCCCCGCGGTGCGGCCGGTGCCCTTGATCGGGCCGGACTCGACGGTGCGGCCGGTGCGGCGGAGGAAGAGCTCGGGGGACGCGGTGGCGATCTCCACACCGTGCGCGGGGAGGCGGATCGTTCCGGCGTAGGGCGCCGGGTTGCCCCGGGCGAGCAGGGCGGTCAGCTCGTCGACGTCCGCGCGCTCCGGTTCGGGCAGCGGGGCGGAGAGGATGCGGCAGAGGTTGGCCTGGTAGACCTCGCCGGCCGCGATGTGCTCCCGGATCCGGCGCACACCCGCCGTGTACGCGGCGCGGTCGAGGGACGACACCCAGTCCTCGGCGGCGGGTCCGCGCCAGCGGCCGGGGACGGGCTCGGGCACCGGCGCGCGGCGCACATCGCCGAAGCGGGCGCAGGTCAGCCGCCCCTCGAAGTCGGCGGACACCGCCCAGAAACCGGCGGAGTCCAGGGCCGCGGGGTCGCTGGTGACGTCCCGGAGATCCGTGGCGACGAGGGGCCCGAAGCGGGCGAGGGGAGCGAGGTCGTGCACGTCTGCGAGTGTAGGACCGGGCGGAACGCGGGGGTCGGGCGCGGGCGGTGCGGCGGCCCGTGAGCTGCCGTGACGGGCACATACCTCAGCACGCTGCACAAACGCGTTTTTGTCCTGGCCCCGGAATCCGCTAGAGTTCAACACGTCGCCGGGACGCGCAAGCGGACCGGGAAACGACAGGCGGACGTGGCTCAGTTGGTAGAGCATCACCTTGCCAAGGTGAGGGTCGCGAGTTCGAATCTCGTCGTCCGCTCGAGAAACGGGGGATCTTCCCGGACCCCCGCACTCCGGGTGGAGTGGCCGAGAGGCGAGGCAACGGCCTGCAAAGCCGTCTACACGGGTTCAAATCCCGTCTCCACCTCCACGGACGATTAGCTCAGCGGGAGAGCGCTTCCCTGACACGGAAGAGGTCACTGGTTCAATCCCAGTATCG
>NZ_KB897784.1:41968-311339 GCF_000377145.1 Streptomyces sp. CNT372
GCGCGATTAGCTCAGCGGGAGAGCGCTTCCCTGACACGGAAGAGGTCACTGGTTCAATCCCAGTATCGCGCACCAGCCGAAGCCCCCGGTCCCTGTGACCGGGGGCTTCGTCGTGCGCGCACGCGGTGGGCGTGCGGGCGGTGTCAGGGCGCGGCGGGCTTCAGGAGGAGAAGAGCATCCGGCCGAAGCCGCGCTGGCGGTGGTGGCCGTGGTGGCCGTGGTGGCCGTGATGTCCGTGCTGCGGGGCGCCCCAGGCCGGTGCGGCGGGAGCGGGGGCGGCCGGGTAGGCGCCCGGGGCGGGCGGCGGCGGGGCCTGCTGGGCCCACTGCGACTCCAGCCGGGTCAGCGACTCCAGCTCCCCGTAGTCGAGGAATATGCCCCGGCAGCCGCTGCACTGCTCGATCTGGACACCGTTGCGGTTGTAGGTGTGCATCGCCGCATGGCACTTGGGACACTGCATCTTCTGCTCAGCCTCTCGCCGGTCGGTCGACGTCACCGGATGCATGCCCGGTGGCGGTGACTTCACCCTACGACGCGCCCTGCGGATCCAACTCGGGCGCGAGTGTCCCGATTCGGGTACAGGTGTCGATCATCTCCCTTTCCACCTGGTCCAGTTGGCGGCCTTCGGCGGCGGACTTGGCGAGGGCGAGGGCCGCGGTCTGCACCGTGAGCGCGCGGGCGGCGGTGTCCAGCTCGGGCCAGGGGTCGGCGGGATCGGTGACGGCCGGGCCGCCGGCCTGAGCGTAGGCGTGGAGGAAGCGCTGCCAGGTGGCCGGAGGCAGCAGCCCGGCCGCGAACCAGGCGGCGGGGCGGGCGAGGTCCCAGGCCGGGTCGCCGAGGCCGAGGTCGTCCACGTCGATCAGCAGCCAGTCGCCGCCCTCGGCGGGGTGGCGGACGAGCTGGCCGAGGTGGAGGTCGCCGTGGCACAGGGTACGGCGGCGGCGCGGGTCCGCCTCCCCGCGGGCCCAGGCCGGGAGTCCGCCCCAGGCCCGGCGCACGCCCTCGGCCGCGGGGTGGCCGCCCGCGGCCGCCTCCATCCGGGCGAGGGCGGCGGCGGCCTTGGCCGGGCCGCGCATGGGCGGGAGGGGACCGGGGAGGGCTGCGGGGTCGACGCGGTGGAGCCGGGCGAGCAGTCGCGCGGCCTCCTCCCAGGGGGCCGCGTCGGGATCGGCGGGGTCGACGGGGGTCCCGTACGGCCAGGCGGTGAGGGGGCGGTCGCCCGCGGCCGCCGTGGCCGCCGTGGCCGCCGTGGCCGCCCGCGGGACGGGCAGCGGGGGCAGCAGGATGCCGTGGAGCGCCGGGTGCGCGGCGACGGCGAGGCGGACGCGGTGGGCGGCCGGGTCCGTACCGGGGGCGTGGGCCTTGGCGACGGCCGCCCCGTGCCGGACGACGGTCCCGTCCGGCCGGTCGGCGAGCACGGGAGCGGGGTCGCCGACCGCACAGGCCGGACAGGCGGAACGCGTCCGCACGCCGGACTGGTCGGGATGGGCCGCCTCGCGGGCGAGACGGGCGAGGCGACGGACGAGAGGGGCGGTCACGCGGGGAGGCTACCCGTGCAGGGCCCGGGCGGAGCGAGGCGTGTGCCGGCCGGGCGGTCCGGGCCGGTGTTCGCCCGGCCACAGGCACTCGGCACGAGGCAGCGGTGGAGCCGGCCGAGCACCGGGCGGGGGCGGCTGGGGCCCGCGGGCGGGCGGGGGATCCGCCCGTGGACCGAGGGCCCGGCGTTCGGGGGGCCGGGCTCGGCCGGGCGGGGCGCGTGGGCGGGGTGCGGTCACGGCCGGGCGGCCGGGCTCGGCCGGGACGGTGGCCGACCGGGCTGCGGCGCCCCGGCGCGGGGCAGCCGGGGCGGGCCCGGGCGCCGGCGGCGGGTGTGCTTCGGCCCGGTGGCCGGGCCCGTGCTCGCCCGAGCGCCGGGCGGGCCGGGCGGAGCCCCAGCGGTCACGACCGGGCGGCCGGGCGGAGCCCGAGCGCCGGGAGCGTGCCGCGGCCGGTCACCGAGCGCCGCCGGGCGGAGGCCGGCGGGCGGACGGTTGGGGCCCCTGGACGGTCCGGTGCCGACCGAGCGCCGACGGGGCCGACGGAGCCGACGCAGGACAGCCGGTCGAACCGGGCCGGGCGGAGCCCGAGCGGTCACGGCCGGGCGGGGTCCGTGGGCGGAAGCGGTCGCGGCCGGGCGGGGTGCGGTCACGGCCGGGCGGCCGGAGACACGTGGCCGAGGGCTGTGGACGGGCGCGGGTACGCGCGATGGCCGGCCGGCTCCCCAGCCGACCGGCCAAACGCTGCCGTCCGCCGCACCCCCGTCCCCACGGGGCTGTGGCCCGATGTCCCCGGCCCGGACCGCTCTTCCGGGCCCGGGGCGCCTCTCAGCGCCCCAGCATCATGCCTACGGACGACGCCTGTGCGACCACCGCGTCCCAGCCGCCGAAGACGACCACCAGCAGTGCCGCCAGGGGAAGGACCATGGCCGTGGCCACCAGCGGGTGGCGTGTGCCGCCCGGACGGACGCCGAGCCCGGCGTATGCCTTGCGCGTTGCCGTGTCGGCCATGGTCCCTCTCCTGTCAGATGGGCAGCGGCGGGCGTCTGGCCTCGGGGGACGAGTGCTGCACCCGCCGCTTGAGGACAACACTAGGGAAACGGGACGGCCCGGACGTCATGCCCGCGTACCGATTGACCGGCCTCCCCGAGGATGAGCCGTGCCCCGGTCACGTACTCCCCTGGGTGGAGACGCGTGCCCGGGAACCCGGGTCTTCCCCGAGGGGACGCCCGCCCTCCCGCTCGGCCTCCCGGGGGACGGGCTGCTCGACGAGCGCCAGCACCCGGTTCGCCATGAAGCGCGCGGTGCGCACGGCAGTGCCCGATCTCGTGACTTCGCTCACTTCGACCACCCCCCGCCGGACCGCCGTCTCCACCCTGCGGCCCGCCCGGCTTGCCACCACTTCGTACGTCCGGGTCGTGTCACCCGCGTCCACCACTATCTCCACGCGGTCGCCCTTCATTGATCCAATCCCCCTTCTGCGACGGTCCGTTGAGATCTCGCACGGGCCTGGGGAGAGGGATCCGCCCTCCCCTGACCACTCCTCAATTCTCCCACCGGGCACTGACAATCGATCCGCTCGCGAGGGCGCGGCCTATGAGCGCACCGGCGCGGGGCCACATAAGCTGTGGCCCGTCAGACCGAGTGACCGGGCAGCGGGGTGGGGCTCCCACCGAGGTAGGGGACGGACGATGGCGATGATGCGGCTCCGGCGCGAGGACCCGCGTGTCGTCGGCTCGTTCAGGCTGCACCGCAGGCTCGGGGCGGGCGGGATGGGCGTCGTCTATCTGGGGTCCGACCGCAAGGGCCAGCGGGTCGCGCTGAAGGTGATCCGGCCGGATCTGGCGGAGGACCAGGAGTTCCGTTCCCGCTTCGCGCGCGAGGTGTCGGCGGCCCGGCGGATCCGGGGCGGGTGCACCGCGCGGCTGGTGGCGGCGGACCTGGAGGCGGACCGCCCCTGGTTCGCGACCCAGTACGTGCCGGGCCCCTCGCTGCACGACAAGGTCGTCGAGGAGGGCCCGTTGCGGGCCGCGGACACGGCCGCCGTGGGCGCCGCCCTCTCCGAGGGGCTGGTCGCGGTCCACGAGGCCGGGGTGGTGCACCGGGACCTGAAGCCGTCGAACATCCTGCTCTCCCCCAAGGGCCCGCGCATCATCGACTTCGGCATCGCCTGGGCGACGGGCGCGAGCACGCTGACCCATGTCGGGACGGCCGTCGGCTCGCCGGGCTTCCTCGCGCCCGAGCAGGTGCGCGGCGCGGCCGTCACCCCGGCGACGGACGTGTTCGCGCTGGGCGCCACCCTGGCGTACGCGGCGATGGGCGACTCCCCCTTCGGACACGGCAGTTCCGAGGTGATGCTCTACCGCGTGGTGCACGAGGAGCCGCATCTCCAGGGCGTGCCCGACGCGCTGGCCCCCCTGGTGGCCGCCTGTCTGGCCAAGGACCCGGAGGAGCGGCCGAGCACCCTCCAGTTGTCCATGCGGCTGAAGGAGATCGCGGCCCGTGAGGCGCAGGGCCTGCACGACAGCCGTCCCCCCGCCCCGAGGGACCGGGAGCGCGAGCGGGAGCGGGCGGAGCTGAGCCGCCCCACCGCGCGCTACACCGAGCGGACGGAACGCGCCGAACGCACGGAGCGCGCCGATCGGAGCACGGGCCGGCGCGAGCGGCATACGGCCGGCCGCGGCGAGCGGGCCGAGCACGGGGAGCGGCGTACCGGCGGTTCGTCGGTGCCGCGCCCCTCCTCGTCGCGGACGGGGCGCGGTTCCCGGGCGCACCCGTCACGGCCGGGCGGCCGGACCGACGGCGGCCGGACGAACGGCGGCAGGGGCACCGAGCGCCGCACGGGCGGCCGCCCGGGGACGCGGCCCGGCGGCGCGCGCACGACCTCGACGGGCCGGCGGCCGGCCAACCCCCGGCTGCTGCGCCAGCGCATCGTCGTCTTCTTCGTGGTGACCCTGGTCGTGGCGCTGGGGATCGCGGCCCTCCAGCAGCTCTGAGCCGGTGGCCCGGCAGCTCTGAGCCGTGGCGGTGGGCCGGCCCGGACCGGGTCAGGCGGTGGGCCGGCCCGCGGTGACCGCGTAGAAGGCGACGGCCGCGGCGGCTCCCACGTTGAGGGAGTCGACGCCGTGGGCCATCGGGATGCGGACCCGTTCGTCGGCCGCGCGCTGGGCCCTCGCGGTGAGGCCGTCGCCCTCGGCGCCGAGCATCAGGGCCACCTTCTCCAGCCGGTGCGGGGCCAGTTCGTCGAGGGGCACGGCCGTCTCGTCGGGGGTGAGGGCGAGCAGGGTGCAGCCCGCCTCGCGGACGGCGGCGAGGTCGGCGGGCCAGGTGGCGAGGCGGGCGTAGGGAACGGCGAAGACCGCGCCCATGGAGACCTTCACGGAACGCCGGTAGAGGGGGTCGGCGCAGTCCGGGGAGAGGAGTACGGCGTCCATGCCGAGGGCGGCGGCGCTGCGGAAGATCGCGCCGATGTTGGTGTGGTCGTTGACCGCCTCCATGACGGCCACCCGGCGGGCGGAGCGCAGGAGTTCGGCGGCGTCGGGCAGGGGCCTGCGCTGCATCGAGGCGAGCGCGCCGCGGTGGACGTGGTAGCCGGTGACGCGTTCGGCGAGGGCGGGCTCCACCACGTACACCGGGGAGCCGGCGGCGTCGATGACGTCGCGCATGGCCTCGGTCCACTTCGCGGAGAGGAGCATGGACCGCATGGGGTAACCGGCGTCCAGGGCACGCCGGATCACCTTCTCGCCCTCGGCGATGAACAGGCCCTCGGCGGGCTCCCGGCGGCGCCGGAGTTCGACGTCGGTGAGGCCGGTGTAGTCGGCCAGCCGGGGGTCGTCCGGGTCGTCGACGGTGATCACTTCGGCCACGGGGTCGCTGCTTTCTCGGTGGTGCGCGGGGCGGGGGCTGGGTCGCGGGATCAGGCGAGGGGCGGGACGCCGACGCCGACCACGTCGCCGACGACGATGACGGCCGGCGGGCGGACCTCCTCGGCGCGGACGACCTCGGCGACGGTGGCCAGGGTGGCGTCCACCCGCCGCTGGGCGGTGGTGGTGCCCTCCTGGACGAGGGCGACCCGGGTGCCGGGCGCCTTGCCGTGGGCGACCAGGGCCTGAGCGATGGCGCCGATCTTGTCGACGCCCATCAGGATCACCAGGGTGCCGGTCAGCTTGGCGAGGGAGGCCCAGTCGACGAGCGAACGCGGGTCCTCGGGGGCGACATGGCCGCTGACGACGGTGAACTCATGGGCCACGCCCCGGTGGGTGACGGGGATGCCGGCGGCGGAGGGCACCGAGATGGAACTGGAGATCCCGGGCACGACGGTGCAGGGGATGCCGGCCTCGGCGAGGGCTTGGGCCTCCTCCATGCCCCGGCCGAACACATAGGGGTCGCCGCCCTTGAGGCGGACGACCGTCTTCCCTGCCTTGGCGTGCTCGATCAGGGCGTTGTTGATGGCCTCCTGGGCCATGAACCGGCCGTAGGGGATCTTCGCCGCGTCGATCACCTCGACGTGGGGCGGGAGTTCGTCGAGGAGGTCGCGGGGGCCGAGCCGGTCGGCGATGACCACGTCGGCCTCGGCGAGCAGGCGCCGGCCGCGCACCGTGATCAGGTCGGGGTCGCCGGGGCCGCCGCCGACGAGGGCGACGGAGGGGGTCTTGTCCCGGCGGTGCGGGGCGGCGAGGGTGCCGTCACGGAGCCCTTCGACGATCGCGTCCCGGACGGCGGCGGAGCGGCGCGGGTCGCGGCCGGTGAGCACGGCGACGGTGACGCCCTCGCTGCGGCCGGTCGCCGGGGTCCAGGCGGTGGCGGCCTCGGCGTCGTCGCTGCGCACGCACCATACGCGGGCGGTCTCGGCGGCGTCGGAGATCCGGGCCGCGGCCCGCGGGTCGCTGACGGCGACGAGGACGTACCAGGCGCCGTCGAGATCGCCGTCCTCGTAGCGCCGCCGCACCCAGGTGATCTCGCCGGCCCCGGCCATCGCCTCGACGGAGGGGGTGGCGGAGGGCGAGACCAGGGTGACCCGGGCGCCCGCCGCGACGAGGGCCGGCAGCCGGCGCTGGGCGACCTGGCCGCCGCCGACGACGACGACGCGCCGCCCGGACAGGCGGAGTCCGACGGGGTACGCGGGGTGCTCGGCGGGCTCGGGCATGGCGGTGCGGCTCCTCGTGCGGGGTGATGCGTGGCGGGCCGCTGCGGCGGTGGAGCGGCTGGTGGGACGCCGGTGGCGGTGGGCCGCGGACCGGGGGACGCGGACACGGCCTGGGCACCAGAGTACGGGTGCGGCGGCGGGGCGCCGGGTGCGGCCCGGCGCTTCCGCGCAGGCCGGGCGGGCCTCGCGCCGCCCGGACGTCCTGGCGGCGCGAGGACGTCCGGGCGGCGCGGCGGGCCGGGCTACTTCTCGGTGACCCCGGCGCTGTCGAAGGTCGCCACCTCGTGCATCGCGCGCGCCGCGCTCTGCACGATCGGCAGCGCCAGCAGGGCGCCGGTGCCCTCGCCGAGCCGGAGATCCAGGTCGACCAGCGGGCGCAGGCCCAGCTTGCCGAGGGCGGCGACGTGGCCGGGCTCGGCGCTGCGGTGGCCCGCGATGCAGGCGGCCAGCGACTCGGGGGCGACAGCCCGCGCGACGAGGGCCGCCGCGCCGGTGCTCACACCGTCCAGGACGACCGGGGTACGCAGCGAGGCGCCGCCCAGGATGAGGCCGACCAGGGCGCAGTGCTCCAGACCGCCGACGGCGGCGAGGACGCCGACGGGGTCGGCGGGGTCGGGCCGGTGGAGTTCCAGGGCGCGGCGGACGACGTCGACCTTGCGGGCGTGCATCTCGTCGTTGATGCCGGTGCCCCGGCCGGTGATCTCGGCGGGGTCGGCGCCCGTGTACACGGAGATCAGCGCGGCGGAGGTGGTGGTGTTGGCGATGCCCATCTCGCCGGTGAGCAGGGCCTTGTTGCCGGCGGCCACCAGGTCGCGCGCGGTCTCGATGCCGACCTCGATGGCGGCCAGCACCTCCTCGCGGGTGAGCGCGGGCCCGGTGGTGAAGTCGGCGGTCCCGGCGCGCACCTTGCGGGGCAGTAGACCGGGGGTGGCGGGCAGGTCTGCGGCCACGCCGACGTCGACGACGCAGACCTCGGCGCCCACCTGCTGGGCGAAGGCGTTGCACACCGCTCCCCCGCCGAGGAAGTTGGCGACCATCTGGCCGGTGACCTCCTGGGGCCAGGCGGTGACGCCCTGGGCGTGCACGCCGTGGTCACCGGCGAAGATCGCCACGGCGGCGGGCTCGGGCACCGGCGGCGGGCACATCCGGGACAGGCCGCTGAGCTGCGCGGAGATGATCTCCAGCATGCCGAGGGCGCCGGCGGGCTTCGTCATCCGCTTCTGGCGCTCCCACGCCTCCCCGAGGGCCTTGGCGTCCAGCGGGCGGATGGCCGTGACGGTCTCCTGGAGGAGGTCGTGCGGCTCCTCACCGGGCAGGGCGCGGCGGCCGTAGGTCTCCTCGTGGACGACCCAGGACAGCGGGCGGCGCTTGGACCAGCCCGCCTGCATCAGCTCGGGCTCCTCCGGGAACTCGTCGACGTAGCCGACGCAGAGGTAGGCGACGACCTCCAAGTGGTCGGGGAGGCCGAGGGTGCGGACCATCTCGCGCTCGTCGAAGAACGAGACCCAGCCGACGCCCAGGCCCTCGGCGCGGGCGGCGAGCCACAGGTTCTCCACGGCGAGGGCCGAGGAGTAGGGCGCCATCTGGGGCTGGGTGTGGCGGCCGAGGGTGTGACGGCCTCCGCGGGTGGGGTCGGCGGTGACGACGATGTTGACCGGGGTGTCGAGGATCGCCTCGATCTTCAGTTCCTTGAACTGCTTGGCCCGGCCCTTGGGCAGTGACTTGGCGTACGCCTCGCGCTGGCTCTGGGCGAGTTCGTGCATGGTGCGCCGGGTCTCGGCGGAGCGGATGACCACGAAGTCCCAGGGCTGGGAGTGGCCGACGCTCGGCGCGGTGTGCGCGGCTTCGAGGACCCGGAGCAGGACCTCGTGCGGGATGGGGTCGCTGCGGAAGCCGTTGCGGATGTCCCTGCGTTCGCGCATGACCCGCAGGACGGCCTCGCGCTCGGCCTCGTCGTACCCGGGGGCGGGAGGGCCGGCGGGGGTGACGGGCTCGGGCTCGGGCTCGGCGGGAGCTTCGGGAACGGCCTCCTCGGCGGCGATGGCGGGCGCGCCCGGGAGGGCTTCGGGAGCGTTCACGGCCTCCGGGGCGGGCGCGGCCTCCGGGGCGGGCGCGGGCCCCGGCTCGGGCTCGGCGGGGGCGTCGGGAGCGGGCTCCGGGGTGGGGTCCGCGCCGGCGTCCGCCGCGGGGGCGGTCACGGGCTCGGGCGCGGGTTCGGGTGCGGGGCTGTCGGCCGCAGGCGCGGGGGCGTCCGGCACGGGGGCGGCTGCGGAGGCCGGGTCCGTGGCGGGGGCCTCCGGGGTGGCGTCCTCGGCCGGAACGGCAGCCTCCGGGGCGGCGGTCACCTCGGGTGCGGGGACGGCCTCGGGGGCCGCCGCCTCCGGGGCGGGCTCGGAAGCGGCCCCGGCGGCCGGGGCGGGGGCCTGCTCCGGGGTGGCCGGAGCGGGCGCGTGCTGGGACTGGGCGCCCTGGAGGGGCAGCGCCTCGGCCTCCGGCGCGGAGGCTTCCGGCGCGGAGGCTTCCGGCGCGGGCACGGGGGCCGCGTCCGGAACGGGGACGGCCTGGGACTCGGCGGCGGACGTCGGGTCGGCC
Source organism: Streptomyces sp. CNT372 (assembly GCF_000377145.1). NCBI lineage: Bacteria > Bacillati > Actinomycetota > Actinomycetes > Kitasatosporales > Streptomycetaceae > Streptomyces > Streptomyces sp. CNT372. The sequence goes on from NZ_KB897784.1 coordinate 51,242, forward strand.
GGCTGGTCCGGCTGGGGGGCAGGGTCCGGGGCGACGGCGGCGGGCGCCTCGGGCTCCGCTTCGGTGGCGGTCGGCGCTGCGGGGGCCTCAGCCTGGGCCCCCGCGGCCGCGTCGGTCACGACGGCCCCGGCCGGTGCGGCGGGCTCCGCGTCCGGCGCCGCGCCCTCGCCCGCGCGGGGTGCGGGGACAGCTGCCTCGGCGGGCGGGGCGGGTGCCCCGGCCACAGCCGCCTCCGGCGCCGCGGCGGCCGGGACGACCGATTCCGCCTCCGCTTCGGCGACGGGGGCCGCGGGGGCCGCCGGGGGCTGCGGGTCCCACGGGGCACCGGCCTGCGGCGGAATGTCACCGAGGGACGGGCCGGGCAGCTGGGCGCCGGGCTCCTCGCGGGGGACGTCCAGATACTCGACGCCCGTCGCGCCCTGGGGCGCCGGGGCGTGGGGTACGGCGATCGGGTGCGGCGGGGTCGCCCCCGCGGGCCCCCGGTCCGCGAGCGAGCGCACCAGGGAGTTCGCCGGGTCCGGGACGGGCGGTCCCATGTGCAGGGGCCGGCGCGCGGGCTGCGGGGCCGGCATGGCGGAGGCGGCGGACGCCGGGGCGCGGACGGCGCCCAGGTCGACGGCGCCGGAGTCCCGGCCACCCGTCTCGTGCGCACCGGGCTCGTGCGCGGCGGGGTCCGGCACCGCGGGCTCGTGCGCGACCGGGTCCGGCACGGCCTCGGTCGCCGGTGCGGCGGGAGCGGCTTCGGGGGCCTGCGCGGTCACGACGGCCTCGGCCGGTGCGGCGGGCTCGGCGGCTGCGGCGACCGGCTGCTCACCCGCGTACGGGGCGTCCGGCGCGGGCTGCGCCGGGCCCGCCTCCGGGACGGCGGCGGCATCGGCGGCGGCCACCGCGTCCGGCGCGACGCCCGGCAGGACCGACATCGTCCCCTGCACCTGGGCGAGCGAGTCCCCCGGCGCGGCCTGCGCGTACTGCGCCTCGGCGGCCCGGGCGTACTGCGCCTCCGGGCCGTCGCCGGCCGGGTCCTGGGTGTATCCGGCCCCGGCGGGCGGCTGCGGGGCGGAGGTCACCTCGGTGAACTCCGGTGCGGCGGGCGCCTGCCATGCCTCCGCCGGCGCGGGCACACCGGCTTCCTGGACGGGGGCGGGCCGCTGACCCGCCGCGTACTCTGCGCCGTACTGCGGGGCCGCCGCTGCGGCTCCCTGCTGGTGCTGAACGGAAGCCTGCGCCGCCGCGTACTGGTCCAGGAGGGAACCGTGCGGCGGGGTCGGGGCCGGTGCGGCGGCGGGGTGCTCGCTCCAGGCGCCCTGGGCGCCCGGCATGAGCAGCAGATCGTCTTCCTCGGCGGTGTGCCCGGAGGGTTCGAGGTAGGTGTACGCGCCGGGGGCGGGGACGCCCGGCTGCTCCACCATGCCTGCGTTCTCCGGCTGCCCCTCGCCCGGGACCTGGCCGGTGTCGGTCATGCGTACCCCTCGCCCATCGGTATAGCTCCTTCGCCCGTCGCCCGGGGCGTCCGACCGGCACACCTGACGCCCGTGAACTTCTAACGAGCGTGTGCGCCGCGCGGCACGTTCGGCCCCCGACCCCTGCATTGTCGCCGTCGTTCGCGACCTCGGCGGCAAGATCCGCCACGGTGCGCTGTGGGCTGCGCCACGTCGCGCGTCCCCCCGGTCCCGGCGTACCGCGAAGCGGAGTCGGAACGACCCCTTTTTCCGGACATCGGCGAACCAAACGACGAACACCCGGCTGCGGTACGACGATCGGCCAGCCTACCGCGCTGTGCCGCTGTGGGGGGATTGGGGCCGAGTGGCGGGCGGGGCCCGATTCGCGGGTCCGGTCCGCCTACGACCCCGCCTGGGCGGCCGCTTCCGGGTGCCGTCCGCAGAGGAGGAAGACGACGGTCCGCTCGCGTTCGCTCCAGTCGGCGGGGTCGAGGTCGACGGACTGGAGCAGGGCGCACTCCACCGCGTAGCCCCCGGCGGCGAGGGCGGTGCCGATGGCCTCGGCCTCGTCGCGGGTGGAGGCGTGGGTGACGATCCGCGCGGGGCGGCGGTCGGCGACGGCGCCGACGACGGGGACCCCGCCGCCGCCGATGCGGACCACGTCCGGTTCGGGGAGGCGTTCCAGGACGTGCGGGGCCGCGCCCTGGACGACCTGGAGCTGGACGCCGAGGTGCCGGGCCGCGTCCCGGGTGCGGGCGCAGGCGTCCGGGTCGGCGTCGACGGCGATGACGGCGGCGCCGAAGCCGGCCGCCTCGGCGGCGAACGCTCCGCCGCCGCAGCCGATGTCCCAGACGAGGTCGCCGGTGCGGGGGCCGAGGCGGGCGAGCTGGGCGGCGCGCAGTCCGGGCTGCTCGCCCTCCCCCGCCGGGCGCGGGTTCCCGTCGGCCGCGCGCAGGGCCCAGCCGCGCAGTGCGGGCGGGTAGGCGGGGGCGTGCCCGGCGATCCATCCGGCGCCGGTGCGGGCGGAGCCGGGGACGGTGCCCCCGCCGCCGACGACGATCACCACATTGGGGTCGCGCCAGGCGTGGTCGGCGGCCTTGTCGGAGGTGAGGACGGTGACCTGCTCCCGGTCGGTGCCGAGTTCCTCGCAGATGACGAAGGTGCGGTGGACGCCGTCGAGGAGGAGGGCGAGTTCGGCGGGGCCGGCACCGGGAGAGGTGAGGACGGCGACCTTGGGGTGGGCGCGGCAGACGTTGACTGCGCGCCGCAGGGTGCGGCGGTGGGCGACCACGATCTGCGCGTCGTCCCAGGGCATCCCGGCGCGGGCGAAGGCGGCCGCGACGGCGGAGACGGCGGGCACCACCTCGACCTCCAGACCGTGCTCCGGTGCGCGCAGGGTGCGGACGACACCGAAGAAGCCGGGGTCGCCGTCGGCGAGGACGACTGCGCTGCCCCGGTGCCCGGCGATCCGGCGGGCGGCGAGGTCGACGCTGCCGAGGCGGATGCGTTCGGCGGTGGGCGGGACCTCGGGCAGGGCCAGGTGGTGGGGGGCTCCGGCCACCAGCGTGGCGGCGGAGAGCGCGGAGGTGGCCGCCCGGGTGAGTGGCGAACCGTCCCATCCGATCACCGTGACCCGGTCGGCCATCGCGTCAGTCTCCTGGGGGTGTTGCAGGCGGGGGTGTGCGGGCGCGGGCGGGGCGGGGGTGGCCGCCGGTGGTGTCGCGGAGGGTGTCCCGCACGGCGAGGGTACCGGTCGAGGGCCGGGCGGCCGGAGGGGGTCCGGCCGGGGCGCGGGCCCGGGCAGGCGGGGGGGGGGGGGGGGGGGGCCGCCGGTGGTGTCGCGGAGGGTGTCCCGCACGGCGAGGGTACCGGTCGAGGGCCGGGCGGCCGGAGGGGGTCCGGCCGGGGCGCGGGCCCGGGCAGGCGGGGGCCGGCCGGGTGCGCTCCGGGCCGGGGCCGGGGCCGGGAGCAGGCGGGCGCGGCACCGGGGTGCGGGACCGGGGTCAGTTCCAGTCGGTGTAGGAGGAGTACCCGGCCTCGGCCAGGCGGTCGGCCTCCAGGTCCTCGGGGAGGAGGCTCCACACGATGAGGTCGGTGCGGGACTCCTCCCAGGCGCCGCCGCCGGCCGGGGTCCGGACGGTCCAGGCGTTGCGCAGGACGCCTTCGCTGATGCAGCCGATCTTCTGGGCGACCTGCTGGGAGGCGGTGTTGCCGGCCGCGGTCCGCAGCTCCAGCCGCTCGAAGCGGCGGTCGCGGAAGAGCCACTGGGCGACGGCGAGCAGGGACTCGGTGGCGTATCCCTCGCCGCGGGCCCAGGGCGCGGTGACATAGCCGGCCTCGGTGGCGAGGATGCGCCAGTCGGTGTTGCGCAGATGGACGGTGCCGACGAGGCGCTGGGTGAGGAACTCGGTCACCGCAAAGACGATTCCCCGCCCGGAGGCGCGTTCCTCGGGCGCGAAGCGGCGGACCCAGTCCTCGGCGTCACCGGCGGTGTAGGGATGGGGGACGGTGGTCCACGCGGTGACCATCTCGTCGTTCATCATCTCGGTGTGGGCCGGGATGTCGGCGTCCTCGAAGGGGCGCAGCACCAACCGCTCCGTGCTGATGGACACGTCCGGGAAGGTGTGAGTCATGCGCTGCTCCATGCCGGGACCGCCGGTGGTCGTTGCGTGAGGGTGTCGTGGCCGTAGCCGTGAGGACACAGCATGCAACACCGCCCGTGGGCGGTGAATGGCCGGGTCCGGGCACGACGCGACCCCGCGCACCTTGATCGGTGCCCGGGGCCGGCGTCAAGTGCCGTGCGGCGGTGTCCGGTTGGGCGCCCGCGCGGGTGCCCGTGGGGCGGCTGCCGTCCGGCCGTCCGCGTGAGCGCTACTCGACCGCGCCGGAGGCGGGGACCACGGAGCCCTGGTAGGTGTCCTCGATGAACTTCTTCACCTCGGGCGAGTTCAGGAGCTTGGCGAGCTTCTGCACCCGCGGGTCGTCCGCGTTGCCGTCCTTGACGGCGAGGAAGTTGGCGTACGGGTTGCCCTCGGCCTTCTCCAGGACCAAAGCGTCCTGGGCGGGCTTGAGATCGGCCTCGATGGCGTAGTTGCCGTTGATGACCGCGGCGTCGACGTCGTCCAGGGCGCGGGGCAGCGTGGCGGCCTCCAGTTCCTTGAACTTCAGGCCCTTGGCGTCGGCGATGTCGGACAGCTTGGCGTCGGTGCCGGCGCCGTCCTTGAGGGTGATCAGCCCGTTCTCGGCGAGCAGGTGGAGGGCGCGGCCCTCGTTGGTGGTGTCGTTGGGGACGGCGACGGTCTGGCCGGCCTTGATGTCCTTCAGGTCCTTCGACTTCTTGGAGTAGAGGCCGAGGGGCTCCAGGTGGACGTTGGCGACCGGGACGATGGTCGTCTTGTTCTTCTTGTTGAAGTCGTCCAGGTAGGGCTTGTGCTGGAAGAAGTTGGCGTCGACCTGGCCCTGCTGGGTGGCGGTGTTCGGCAGGACGTAGTCCGTGAACTCCTTGACCTCCAGCTTGAGGCCCTCCTTGGCCGCCAGCTCGTCCTTCACGAAGGTGAGGATGTCGGCGTGCGGGACCGGGGAGGCGGCGACGACGAGCGCCTTGGACGCGTCGGCCTCGGCGCCGGAGTCGCCGGCGGAGGCCGGGTCGGAGGAGGTGCCGCAGGCGGTGAGGCCGAGGGCGAGGGTCGCGGTGAGTGCCGCGGCGGCGGTGAGCTTGGTGTTCCTGCGCACGAAAAGTGCCTCTTTCTTGTGGTGGTGCGAAGCCCGGACAAGGAGTGCGGGCCGGTGGGAGGGAAAGCCGTGGGAACGGGCCGGGGTGCTCCGGCCTCAGGTGGCGGCGCGTCCGCGGCGGGCGAGGAGTCGCACGGCGCCGTCGCCGATCAGCTGGACGGCGGTCACCAGGACGACCAGGATCGCGACGGTGACCAGCATGAACTGGGTCTCGAAGCGCTGGAATCCGTACGTGACGGCCTTGGAGCCGAGCCCTTCGCCGCCGACCGCGCCGGCCATCGCCGAGTAGCCGATGAGCACGATCACGGTGGTGGTGACGCCGGAGATGAGGGAGGGCAGTGCCTGGGGCAGCAGGACCTTGCGGACGATGGTGGGAATGGAGCCGCCCATCGCCTGGACCGCCTCGACCAGGCCGTGGTCGACCTCGCGGATCGCGGTCTCGACGAGCCGGGCGAAGAACGGGATCGCGCCGACGGCGAGCGGCACGATCATGGCGGTGGGGCCGATGAAGGTGCCGACGACCAGGGTGGTGAAGGGGATCAGGGCGATCAGCAGGATGATGAACGGCAGCGAGCGGCCGACGTTCACGATCGCGCCGACGACCTTGTTCACCGGGGTGTTCTGGAGGAGTCCGCCCTTGTCCGTGAGGACGAGCAGCACGCCGAGCGGCAGGCCGCCGGCCACGGTGGCGAGGGTGGACCACAGGACCATGTAGAGGGTGTCGAGGGTGCCCTGGGTGAGCAGGGGTTCCATCTCGGACCAGGTCACTTCGCGATCTCCTTCACCAGAGTGCCGGCCTGGGCCGGGACGGGGCCGGGGGCGGAAACGGCGGACGGGCCGGGGGTGTTCGCGGGGTCGGTCACCTCGACCTGGAGGCCCTGTTCGCGCAGGAAGCCGACGGGCACGACGTTCTCCTCGTAGCGGCCGGGCAGTTCGATGCGCATCCGGCCGATCTGCCGTCCGCCGACGGTGTCCATGGCGGCGCCGAGGATGGAGATGTCGATGTTGTAGGTGCGGGAGAGCTGGGAGATCACCGGCTGGGTGGCCGTCTCGCCGTGGAAGGTGACGTCGAGGACGGTCCGGTCGGTGCCGCTGGCCTCGCCGCCCACGGGGAAGAGTTCCCGGGCGAGTTCGGAGCCGGGGGTGGCGAGCAGTCCGGTGACCGTGCCGGACTCGACGATCCGCCCGCCGCGCATCAGGGCGGCGGAGTCGCAGACGCTCTTGACCACGTCCATCTCGTGCGTGATCAGCAGGACCGTGAGGCCCAGTTCGCGGTTGAGGTCGCGCAGGAGCTGGAGGATGGAGCGGGTGGTCTCGGGGTCGAGGGCGCTGGTCGCCTCGTCGGAGAGGAGGACCTTGGGGTCCCCGGCGAGGGCGCGGGCGATGCCGACGCGCTGCTTCTGGCCGCCGGAGAGCTGCCCGGGGTAGGAGCGCGCCTTGTCGGCGAGGCCGACGAGGTCGAGGAGTTCGAGGGCCTTGCGGGAGCGCTCGGCGCCGGACACGCCGAGGATCTCCAGCGGCAGTTCCACGTTGTCCTGGACGGTACGCGAGGACAGCAGGTTGAAGTGCTGGAAGACCATGCCGATACGGGTGCGCGCGGCGCGCAGTTCGCGGGAGGCGCGCCGGCCGCGGCCGGCGAGGGCGGTGAGGTCCGTCCCGGCGACGGTCACGGTGCCGGAGGTGGGGCGTTCCAGGAGGTTCACGCAGCGGATGAGCGAGGACTTGCCGGCGCCGCTCTGTCCGATGACGCCGAAGACCTCGCCCTCGCGGACATGGAGGTCGACGCCGTCGAGGGCGATGACGTCGCGGCCTCGCGACGAGTAGACCTTGGTCAGGCCCTTGGTGGTGATCACAGGGTTTCCGTCACTGTCGAGTGCGCGGCGCGGTGTCCGCCGGGCACGGGGCGTTTCGGTTCGGACAGTCGTCCGCGGGCACACGGGCTCGGCCGGTGGCCGGGGGCGCGCGGGGTGCAGGCTCTCGGTCCGGGCCTCGCCGAGGGACGGCGGGCGGGTCGGACTCAGCTCATGACTGTCGGTCTCGCTTCGGGGCGCGAGGCACTGGCGGGGACCCTCAGAAGGCGCACATTCGACACATACAACGAGCACCGGGCGTCGTGATCGCCTCGGTCGCAGGGGTGCGGCTGCTCGTCGTGGTCATGGCTGCAAGTAAAGCAGACGGTCGGACGAGCACATCACGGGTGTCCGCATTCCGGACGAGAATGTCGCGCCATGTGGACGCGAGGCGGTCCGGCGGGGCCGGGCGCACCGCCTGCCACCTGCGCGGATGCCGTGGAGACGGGCGGAACCGGTGGGTCCGGGTCCATGGGCGCGGCCGGTGGGCTGTGGTCAAGACCACCGGCCGTCGGGCCCGGCGGATCCGGCCCCGGCGCCGGGTCCGGGCCCGGCGGAGGGACCGGGCGGAGGCCGCGTGGAGCCGGGGGGCGGGGTGGGGCCGGGGGTGGGGCCGGGCGGGGGGCGGAGGCCGGGTGGGGGCCGGGCCGTAATACGCTCGATGCCATGCTCGACGCCCTGACGATCGCGGTGGCCGTGACCGCGCTCGCCCTCGCCGCGTGGTGCGGCCACGCCGCGTATCGCGATCAGCCCACCAAGGACTGGCACTTCATCGGCATCGCCGTGGTGTCCTTCCTCGCCCTCGTCCAGTTGGCCGTCGGGATCGTGCAGCTCGCACGGGGCATGGAGGCCGACGAGGGCACGGCGATCTTCCTCGCGTACCTCATCGGCTCGGCCCTCGCGGTGCCCGCGGCCGGCTTCCTGTCGCTCGGCGAACGCACCCGCTGGGGTTCGGCGACCGTGGCCGCGGGAGCGGTGGTCCTGGCCGTGCTGGAAGTGCGGCTCCACGACATCTGGGGAGGCTGACCATGGCCGAGCGCACCACGGAGAGCACGGAGAGCCCCGAGAGCACGGGCAGCCCGGAGAACACGGGGAGCCCGGAGAACACGGAGACCACCGGCACGGCCGGCACCACGGACGCCGGCGGTTCCGGTTCCGCGCCCGGGCGCACCCGGCTGGTCGGCGGCCCGGGGCTGTTGCTGGTCTGGCTGTACGGCGTGATGTCGGTCGGCGCGGTGAGCCGGTCCGTCTACCAGATCCTCACCGACTTCGGCAGCGCTCCCCTGGCGCACGTCCTCTCCGCGGTCGCGGCCGTGGTGTACGCGTTCATCACCTACACCCTGGTGCGCGGCGGTGAGACGGCCCGCCGGGCGGCGCTGGTGTGCTGCGCCGCCGAGCTGGCGGGCGTGCTGATCGTGGGGACCTGGACGGTGGTGGACCCCTCGGCCTTCCCGGACTCGACCGTGTGGTCGGAGTACGGCATGGGCTATCTGTTCATCCCGGTGCTGCTGCCGGTCACCGGGATGCTCTGGCTGCGCCGGGCGCGCAAGGCCGCGCCGGCCGCCTGAGAGCAGGCGGCCGGGCGCCGACCGGTCAGGCTCCGGCGACGACGGCGGCCGGGGCCTCCTTCTCCAGGGTGACCAGGGTCAGCCGGGGGCCCCGCTGTTCGGTCGCGACGGGTGCGTAGCCCCGGCTGCGGTAGAGGCGGAGGTTGCTCTCGCTGCGGTGGCCGGTGAAGAGGCGGTAGCGCTCGGCGCGCTCCTCGGCCGCGAACCGCGCCTCGATCGCGTCCAGCAGGCGGCCGCCGAGACCGTGGCGCCGCATCCGGGGATGGACGATCAGCTTGGCGATCCGGGCGGTGCCGTCCTCGTCGACCCGGCCGCGCACGGAGGCCACCACCTCGTCGCCCAGCCGGGCCACCAGGGCGTGGCCGTCGGTGAGTTCGGCGCGCAGGTCGGCGAGGCTCTGGGTGAGGGGTTCGATGCGGTAGTCGCCGTAGAGCTCGGCCTCGCTCTGGTAACACAGGTACTGGAGCTTGAGGATGTGCTCCGCGTCGTGCTCGGTCGCCGCTGAGATGGTCACGCTCATGCCCATGTGCGCATGCCTCCCGCTCACCTGATCCGCCGGTTGTCTACCGCTCCCTTCCCCGATGCCCGGGAGCCGCAACCTCTGCCGCGAGCATTCTGCGCAGACATCCCAGGCAACGGGAACGCATCGGCCCCAGACTCCCCTGTGAGATACCCAACGTCCCTGCGATTTCCCGGTAGGTGAGGTCGTCGGGCGCCAGCATCGCCATCAGCAGCCGGGGGCAGCGCCCGGGGGTGCGGGCGACGGCGGCGCGCAGGGAGCGGCGGCGCTCGGAGTGGAGCGCGGCGCGTTCCGGCGGGGCGAAGTGCTCGACGGCGGGGTCGCCGGACGGCTCATGACGGTAGGGCAGTTCACGGGCGGCGGTGCGGCGGGCGCGGCGGGCCTCCGCGCGCACCGCTGAGCGCACCCAGCGGGCGGCGTCGGCGGGCGGACCGGCGTTGCCGTCGAGCCGTTCCAGCAGGCGCAGCCAGACGGCCTGTTCGAGGTCGCGCGCCTCGACGGCGGTGCCGGGGGCCTCCGCGATGGCCTCGGCCGCGACGAGGGGGCCGAGGGCGCCGACGACTGCGCCCGTGCCGCCCGGGGCGGCGGATTCCTGTACGACGGTCATGCCCCGCCTGACGTGCGGCGACCGTGCGGTGGTTTCCACCGGGCCGGGCTCTCACCCGTACGGGTGCGGGGCCGGGCCGGGGGCCCTGCGGCGCCCGGCCGGGGGCGTCAACCGCGTGACACGCACGTAATTGACGCCTCCGGCCGGGCGGAACGGGTGCGGTGGCCACGGAGCCCGGGCCGGTGATCCCGTCCCGGTCCGGCCCCGGGCGGCCGCTGGGACGGGAGCACCGGACCGGGACCGGGACCTCAGACCTCGTCCGCCGCCAGCAGTCCCGTGTCCGGCATGTCGGTGAAGATGCCGTCGATCCCGGTGGCGAAGTACGTCCGGTACGCGCCGAACACGTCCCCGTACGCGTTCGGGTCGGTACCGCGCCGGAAGTCGGCGGGCAGGAAGGAGTTCTCGTTCCGGAGGGTGTAGGGGTGCAGGACCAGGCCGCGGGCGTGCGCGTCGCGCACCAGGGTGGTCGGCTTCGTCAGCCGCCCGGCCGCGTCCTTGGGGATGACCAGGTCCAGGGTGGGGCCGACGCCCTGGGCGAACGAGGCGATCCAGTCCAGCCCTTCGGGCTTCACCAGGTCGGCGACCGTGCGGGGGTCGCCGGCCCGGACGAAGTCCCAGGGCCGGGTGTGCGCCGCGCCCAGCAGCACGACCCGCGGGGAGGACACCAGCCGCGCCATCCGCCGCATACTGCTCGGCTCGAAGGACTGGAGGAAGACGGGCGAGTCACGCTTGTCCCGCCCGTAGCGCCGCAGCAGCTTCGCGAGGGGCTCCTCCAGGCCGAGGCCGAGACCGCGGAAGTAGGTGGGGTGCTTGGTCTCGACATGCAGCCACACTGGGCGGCCCCGGCGGCGGCCCTCCTTCTCCGCCCAGCGCAGCACCTCCTCGAAGGAGGGCACGCTCCAGCGGCCGTCGTAGAGGGTGTTGCGCTGCCGGACGGCGGGGATCCGCTCCTTGGCGCGCAGGGTCTTCAGCTCGGCGAGGGTGAAGTCCTCGGTGAACCAGCCGGTGTAGGAGGTCCCGTCGACCGACTTGGTGGTCCGGCGGCCCGCGAACTCCGGGCGGTCGGCGACGTCCGTGGTGCCGGTGATGTCGTTCTCGTGACGGCATACGAGGTGGCCGTCCTTCGTCGGCACCAGGTCCTGCTCGATCACATGCGCGCCCATGTCCAGGGCGAGCTGGTACGAGCCGAGGGTGTGCTCGGGCCGGTAGCCGCTGGCGCCGCGGTGCGCGATCACCGTGGGCACGGGCAGGTGCCGGTACCCGCCGCGGCCGTGACGGCCCCGGTCGGCGGACGGGCGTTCACCCGTCCCACCCGTCTCACCCGCCTGCGCGACGCCCGCACCCGCGCCGACCGCTCCCGCCGCCGTACCGAGAACGGCTGCTCCGAGCAGCGCACGGCGTGCCGGACCGCTGTTCGCGCCCTGTGTCATGAAACGTTCCTCCCTGTGATCTCCCGCACCCTGTCAGCGAGGCCCGATGGTAGGCGCGCCCGCCCTCCGCGCGGCAGACCCACGACGAACAGCACAGAAACACACGTCAACACTGCGTATCGGGTCCGTGAACCCGATGTGCGCTCTGCCGTGACCCGCGAGTATCGTCCTCACCTGCACGGACTTCTGCCGGCCCGCACCGGCGCCCCGCATCCGGCCCGTCCCACGACACGGAGGACCCGTTGTCCCGCTTGACGCTCATCAAGGCAGTGCTCGGGCCGATCCTGCGCCTGATGTTCCGGCCCCGGGTGGAGGGCGCGGAGAACATCCCGGGAACCGGGCCGGTGATCCTCGCGGGCAACCACCTCACCTTCATCGACTCGATGGTGCTGCCGCTGGTGACCGACCGGCCGGTGTACTTCATCGGCAAGGACGAGTACGTCACCGGAAAGGGCCTCAAGGGCCGTGCCATGGCGTGGTTCTTCACCGGCGTCGGCATGATCCCCGTCGACCGCGACGGCGCCAACGGCGGGGTCGCGGCCCTGATGACCGGCCGCCGGGTGCTGGAGGAGGGCCGGGTCTTCGGCATCTACCCGGAGGGCACCCGCTCCCCCGACGGCCGGCTGTACCGGGGGCGTACCGGGATCGCCCGGCTGACGCTGATGACGGGGGCGCCGGTGGTCCCGTTCGCGATGATCGGCACCGACAAGCTCCAGCCCGGCGGCGCGGGTCTGCCCCGGCCGGGCCGGGTGACGGTCCGCTTCGGCGAGCCGATGGAGTTCTCCCGCTACGAGGGCATGGACCGCGACCGCTACGTCCTGCGGGCGGTGACCGACTCGGTGATGGCGGAGGTCATGCGGCTGTCGGGCCAGGAGTACGTGGACATGTACGCCACCAAGGCGAAGGCCGCGTAGCGGACGACGCGAACGGCGACGGGTGCGGCCCCTTCCGGGCGCGGCACCCGCCGCCGTGTCGTCAGGGGCCCCGCGTCCCCGGGCGTCAGTGCTCCACGTTCTCGGCGAGCTTCTGCCCCTTCAGCAGGAACCAGGCCGCCACGGCCGTCGCCAGCAGGACCGCCGCACCGACGCCCGCGGCTATCCGCAGCCCGTCGGTGAACGCCTCCTGGGCCGCCCCGACCAGGGCCTGCGCCTGCCCGGCGGGCAGCGAGCCGGCGGCCTCCACGGCGCCGCCGAGCGACTCGTGGGCCGCCTCCCCGACCCCCGCGGGCACCCCCTCGGGCACCGGGAAGCCCCGGTAGACGCCGGTCACCACCGAGCCGAGCAGCGCGATGCCGAGCGCGGCGCCGAGTTCGTACGCGGTCTCCGAGACCGCCGAGGCCGAACCCGCCTGCTCCTTGGGGACGCTGGAGAGGATCACGTCGGCGGTGACGGTGAACGAGAAGCCCGCGCCGGCGCCGACCACCAGCAGTGCCGCGCCGAGCAGCGGATAGCCGGTCGACTGGCCGATGACGGTGAGCACGGCGAGAGCGAGGCCGACCGCCGCGAGGCCTCCCGCCACCACGGACCGCACCGAGAAGCGCCGGGCGACGAAGCCCGCGACCAGACCGGTGGCCACCGCGCCGACCGCCGCCGGGAGTTCGGCGAGGCCCGCCTCGAACGGCTCCCGGCCCTGCACCAGTTGCAGGAACTGGGAGAGGAAGAACACCAGCCCGGAGAGTCCGAAGATGGTCAGCAGGTCGGCCAGGACGGCGCCGGAGAAGCCCCGGTGCCGGAACAGCCGCATATCGAGCAGGGGCGCCGGCAGCACGAGCTGGCGGCGGACGAATCCGTACAGCGCGAGGAGGCCGATCAGCGCGGCGGCGCCGGGGACGAGGCCGATGCCGTGACTCGCCGCCTCCTTGATCGCGTACACCACGCCGAACATGCCGACCAGGGAGAGGGCGACGCTGGGCACGTCCCAGGGGCCGGGCGCCGGGTTCCTGGACTCCGGGAGGAGCTTGGCGCCGACGACCACCAGGACCGCCATCACGGGCAGGTTGATCAGGAAGACCGACCCCCACCAGAAGTGTTCCAGCAGGAAGCCGCCGACCACCGGGCCGACCGCCGCGCCGGCGGAGGCCATGGCGCCCCAGATGCCGATGGCGATGCTGCGCTCGCGCGGGTCGTGGAAGATGTTCCGGATCAGCGCCAGGGTGGAGGGCATCAGCGTCGCACCGGCGACACCGAGCAGGGCCCGGGCCACGATCATCATCTCGGGCGTGGTGGCGTACGCGTTGAGCACGGAGACCGCGCCGAACGCGACCGCGCCGGTCAGCAGGAGCTTTTTGCGTCCGATGCGGTCGCCGAGGCTGCCCATGGAGACCAGGAGTCCGGCGATGACGAAGGAGTAGACGTCGCCGATCCACAGCAGCTGGTTGCCGGTGGGCGCCAGGTCCTCGCTGAGGAAGGGGGTGGCGAGGCCCAGGACGGTCGCGTCGACCGCCACCAGGAGGACCGCCAGGACCAGGACCGACAGCGCCAGCCAGCGGCCGGGGCGGTACAGGGTCTCCGCCTCGGGGCCGGGCCTGAGGGTGCTGCTCATGTCTCCACGCTCCGTCGTGCTCCGCCGAGGATCAGCTCGGCGACCATGTAGGGAAAGTCGTTCTTGGCCACCCGGCCGTCCATCACGGCCCAGGCGCCCGCGCCCACCAGCCCGTAGAGCGCCTCCGTGAGCCAGGCGGGGCTGAGGTCGATACGGAACTCGCCCCGCTCCTGTCCGGCGCGGAAGAAGTCCGCCACCCGGGCGTCGAGGCGCGCCCAGCCCTCGTTCATCCTGTCGCCCTCGAAGAGCTGGTTCTCGGTGTAGAGGAAGGCGAGCAGGTCGGCGGCGGGCTGGGCCTCCGCGATCAGTCTGCGCAGCGCCTCGGTGGCGCTGCCCTCGTCGAGGCGGGCGCGTTCGAGGGCGGCCTCGAACTCCTGGATGCCCAGCGCTTCGAGGGCGCGGACCAGGGCGTCCCGCCCGGCGAAGTGGCGGTGCAGGGTGGCGCGTCCGATGCCCGCGGCCCGGGCGACCTCGTCCATGGTGGCGGTCGCTTTCCGGGACAGCAGGGCGGCGGCGGCGCGCAGCACCTGTTCACGATCCATAGCCATGGGACAACACTAACCCATGTGAGACATTGATGTCTCATTCCGCAGGTGGGCGTCCCCGCCCGGAAACCCGGTGCGGTGCGCCCGGGCGTCATGCAGAATGGGCCCGGCTCCCTCGCCCGCGTGCGCGTGCACGCCGTCGCGATCTCTGCGCCGCGCCGTGCCGATCGCACCCTCCGCGCCGCGCCGGTCCCGCCCTCGCACTCTCCGTGCCGCGCCGATCGCGCCCTCACACTCTCCGTGCCGCGCCGATCGCGCCCGCCCGCCGCCGCCCCGTACCCGCCCGGCGGGCCCGTGAGCGCAACCTGCCGCCCGCCGGGCGGACCCGGGAGCCTCCACCACCACCGAAGTCCCAGGGGGACCACTGTGAAACCACTGCTGCTGATCGACATCGACGGCCCGCTCAACCCGTACGCGGCGAAGCAGGAGCGCCGCCCGGAGGGGTACGGCACGCACCGGATGCGGCCCGCCGGGTGGTCGGACGGCAGGCCCCTGCGCGTCTGGCTCAATCCCGCGCACGGCAAGGAGCTCCTGGAACTCGCCGCGGACTACGAGCTGGTGTGGGCGACGACGTGGAAGGGGGAGGCGAACACCTGGGTCGGGCCGGTGCTCGGCCTGCCGGAACTGCCCTTCGTGGACTGGCCGCAGATGCACGGGCGCGCCCCGGCCGGGACCTGCTGGAAGACGCAGTACATCCTTCAGTACGCGGCGAGGCGCCCGTTCGCGTGGTTCGACGACGACATCACCCGCGACGACCACGAGTACGTGGAGCGGCACCACCTGGCGCCCGCGCTGCTGATGACGATCGACCCCCGGGTCGGTCTGCTCCGGCCGGACTTCGACCGGCTGGCCGACTGGGCGGCACAGCAGCGCTGACGCGGCCGGGCGGCGGAGCACCGCTGCCACCTTCCGGGCGGTGGAGCAGGGCTGACGCGCCCCGGGCCGCCGGGCCCCGCACGGCGGCACGGCGACGGCGCGGCGGCGGACCACCGGGGTCCGCCGCCGCGCCGTCGCCCGCGGGCGGTTGTCCGGTCAGCCCTTGGCGCCGGCCCACGCGTGCTGTATCACCAGATCCGCCTTGACCTCGCGGAGCTGCGCGGCGACCGCCGAGGGGGCCGTGCCGCCCCGGCCGTCGCGGGAGGCGAGGGCGCCGGGGACGTCGAGGACCGTGCGGACGTCCGGGGTCAGGTGGGGGGAGATCTTGGCGAACTGCTCGTCGGTGAGCTGGTCCAGCTCGATCCCCCGCGCCTCGCACTCCTGGACGCACTCGCCCGCGACCTCGTGGGCGACGCGGAACGGCACGCCCTGCTTGACGAGCCACTCGGCGATGTCGGTGGCCAGGGAGAAGCCGGCGGGGGCCAGTTCCTCCATCCGCTCCCGGTGGACGGTGAGGGTGGCCAGCATGCCGGTGAAGGCGGGGAGCAGGACCTCCAGCGTGTCGCAGGAGTCGAAGACGGGCTCCTTGTCCTCCTGGAGGTCGCGGTTGTAGGCGAGCGGCAGCGCCTTCAGCGTGGCGAGCAGCCCGGTGAGGTTGCCGATCAGGCGGCCGGACTTGCCGCGCGCCAGCTCCGCGATGTCCGGGTTCTTCTTCTGGGGCATGATCGACGACCCGGTGGAGAAGGCGTCGTGCAGGGTGACGAAGGAGAACTCCTTCGTGTTCCAGATGATGACCTCCTCCGCGATCCGGGAGAGGTTGACGCCGATCATCGCGGTGACGAAGGCGAACTCGGCGACGAAGTCCCGGGAGGCCGTGCCGTCGATCGAGTTGCCCGCCGAGCCGCGCTCGAAGCCGAGGTCCTTGGCGACGGCCTCCGGGTCCAGCCCGAGGGAGGAGCCGGCGAGGGCGCCGGAGCCGTACGGGGAGACGGCGGTCCGGGTGTCCCACTGCCGCAGTCGCTCGGCGTCCCGGGACAGGGCCTGGACATGGGCGAGGACATGGTGGGCGAAGAGCACCGGCTGGGCGTGCTGGAGGTGGGTGCGGCCCGGCATGGCCGTGTCGGGGTGCGCCTCGGCCAGGCCCACCAGCGCGTCCTGGAGGTCGGCGATCAGACCGCCGATGATCCGGGCGTGGTCGCGCAGGTACATCCGGAAGAGCGTGGCGACCTGGTCGTTCCGGGACCGGCCGGCGCGCAGCTTGCCGCCGAGGTCGGGGCCGAGCCGCTCCAGCAGGCCGCGTTCCAGGGCGGTGTGCACGTCCTCGTCGGCGATGGTGCCGGTGAACGAGCCGTCGGCGACGTCCGCCTCCAGCCGGTCGAGCCCGTCGAGCATGCGGGTCAGCTCGTCCTCGGTGAGCAGTCCCGCCCCGGCGAGGACGCGGGCGTGGGCGCGGGAGCCGGCGATGTCGTACGGCGCGAGCCGCCAGTCGAAGTGGACCGACGCGGACAGCTTCGCCAGCGCCTCGGCGGGGCCGTCGGCGAAGCGGCCGCCCCAGAGCCGGACGTCACCGTTGTTGCTGCTCACAGCTCTTGCTCCTTGGAACGCTCGGGGGGTGGAACGGTTCGGGTGTGCGACCGCCTCCCCGCGCGGTGCCGGTGGTGCGGGGAGGCGGTCGGTGGGTACAACGCCGTGACGGCGGGGTGGGGTTACGCGGGCGGTGCCGCCGCTACGCGAGGTCCCGCTTGGCGGCGATCTTCTGGGAGAGGCCGAAGATCTCGATGAAGCCCTGGGCCTTGGACTGGTCGAAGGTGTCGCCCGAGTCGTAGGTGGCCAGGTTGAAGTCGTACAGCGACTCCTCGGAGCGCCGGCCGGTGACGACGGCCCTGCCGCCGTGCAGGGTCATCCGGATGTCGCCGGAGACGTGCTCGCTGGCCTCGTCGATGAAGCCGTCCAGCGCCCGCTTGAGGGGGGAGAACCACAGGCCGTCGTAGACCAGCTCGCCCCAGCGCTGCTCGACCTGCCGCTTGTACCGGGCGAGCTCCCGCTCGACGGTGACGTTCTCCAGCTCCTGGTGGGCGGTGATCAGCGCGATGGCGCCGGGGGCCTCGTAGACCTCACGGGACTTGATGCCCACGAGCCGGTCCTCGACCATGTCGATCCGGCCGACGCCCTGGGCGCCGGCGCGCTCGTTGAGCTGCTGGATGGCCTGCAGGACGGTGACGGGCTTGCCGTCGATCGCGACCGGGACGCCGGCCTTGAAGGTGATGACGACCTCGTCGGCCTCCCGCTGCTCGGCCGGGTTCGAGGTGTACTCGTAGATGTCCTCGATCGGGCCGTTCCAGATGTCCTCCAGGAAGCCGGTCTCGACGGCCCGCCCGAAGACGTTCTGGTCGATCGAGTACGGGGACTTCTTGGTGGTGGCGATGGGGAGCTGCTTGGCCTCGCAGAAGGCGATGGCCTTGTCCCGGGTCATCGCGTAGTCCCGGACGGGGGCGATGCAGGTGAGCTCGGGCGCGAGCGCGACGATGCCGGCCTCGAAGCGGACCTGGTCGTTGCCCTTGCCGGTGCAGCCGTGGGCGACCGTGGTGGCGCCGTGCTTCTTGGCGGCGGCCACCAGGTGCTTGACGATCGCCGGCCGGGAGAGGGCGGAGACCAGCGGGTAGCGGTCCATGTAGAGGGCGTTGGCCTTGATCGCGGGGAGGCAGTACTCCTCGGCGAACTCGTCCCTGGCGTCGGCGACCTCGGCCTCCACGGCACCGCAGGCGAGCGCGCGCTTGCGGATGACGTCCAGGTCCTCGCCGCCCTGGCCGACGTCCACGGCAACGGCGATGACCTCGGCGCCCGTCTCCTCGGCGATCCAGCCGATGGCGACGGAGGTGTCCAGGCCGCCCGAGTAGGCGAGTACGACGCGCTCGGTCACGGGGTTTCTCCTTACGGTGCAAACGCTGATGGGTATAACTATGCGCTGGACCGTATGTTTTGTCAATCGCCGGGGAAACTCGCTGGTCAGCGTGGCACGGCGGGGCGTAACGTCCCTCGGACGCCGACCAGGAGCGGAGGGGGAAGCCCGTGGGACACAGGCACGCCGGGCGGGTGGCACGGACGACGGGAACAAGGCCGGGAGCGATACCGGTGCCGGGGCCGGTGCGGTGGGACGCGGCAGCGGGCGACGCCGCGCTTGAGCGGCTTCTCGCGGGTGAACCGGCACAGGCGGTGCTCGACCCCGCGGCGCCGGACTGCTGGACCGCCTTCGACGCAGGGGTCCGGGCGTACGGCAGGCACACGTACGGCGCCACCGCCGTGGAGGCGCGGGCGCGGCTGCGCGCCGCGCCCGAGACGGCGCTGTGCCATCCGGACGGGCGGGTGCGGGAGGCGGCGCTGGCGGACGGGCCGCGCACGGCGGCCTTCTGGCCGCTCGCGGTCGTCCGCTGCACGGACTGGGCGGAGCCCGTCCGCGCCCGGGCCCGGGCGCTGGTCGCGGAGCTGCTGCGCACCGAGCCGGGGCGCGCCCTGCGTCTGCTGACCCCGCTGGTCCTGCGGCTGGCGCGGCGGCGGGAGGGCGCCTGGGCGCGCGATCTGGTCGTCTCGGCGCTCACCGCGTCGCCGGCCGCCGCGTACCGGCTGCTGGGCCCGGAACGCTACGCCGCGACCCGCCGCCTGGCGGCCCGCGTCCTCACCGCCTCCGGCCTGCCCACGCCCCTCGAACTGGCCCGCCTCGCCTCGACGGAACCCGACCCGACGACAGCCGGCCTCTTCGCGGACGGGGCACTGGCGGGGCTGGCGAAGGCGGACGGGCCGGGCGGGGCGGCCCCGGATGCGGTGCACGCCGGAGCCGTGGATCTGATGCTCGGTGGGCGGGTGCCCGCCGTGCGGTCCGCGGGAGTGACGGCCCTGCGCCGGGCGGGGCGGGCCGGGGAGGCCGGGGGGTACCTCGCGGACCGGTCGGGGCTGGTGCGGGCCTGCGCCCGCTGGGTGGTCGCGCAGGGCGGCGGGGACGCCCGCGCCCGCACCCTCGCGCTCTGCGCGGACCCCGCAGCCCACCCGTGGGCGCTGGTCGGTCTCGCCGAGTGCGGGCGGCGCGAGGACGCCCCGCTGCTGCGGGCACTGCTCGCCCACCCGGACGCGGCGGTCCGCGCCCGGGCCGTCGCGGGGCTGCGGCTGCTGGAGTCCGTGCGGGTGGCGGACGTCCTGCCGCTGCTGGACGACACCGGGCCGGGCGTCGCGCGGGAGGCGGTCCGCGCCCTGCTGCCGTACGCGGGCGTGCTGCCCGGGGAGCACCTGCTGGGCCGGCTCGCCCCGGACCGGCCCGCGCCCCTGCGCCGCGCCGCCTTCCGGTTGCTGCGGGCGCACGGCGGGCTCTGCGAGCTGCGGGCGGCCGTGGCCGTGCTCGACGACCCGGACACGCGGCTGCGCCGCTGCGGCGAGGCCGCCGTGCAGGGGCGGCGCTGGCTGGACGTGGTGCCGCGCCGGTCACCCGAGGTGGACGCGCTGGTGCGCCGTACCACCCATCTGTTCAGCGACTACGTCATGTCCCTGATGCGCGACCGCATGGGGCTGCCCCGGACCAGCGCCCACCCGGCGGCCGGATAATCCGAGCATGGGGAAAACGTACGAACGTATCGAGGGCCGGATCCGTGACTTCATCGAGGAGCAGCCGGTGTTCTTCACCGGCACCGCGCCGCTGACCGGTGACGGGCATGTCAACGTCTCGCCGAAGGGGCGGGCCGGGACGCTGGTGGTCGTGGACGAGGCGACCCTGGCCTACCTGGACTTCGGCGGCAGCAGTGCCGAGACCGTCGCCCATCTGCGCGAGCCCGGCAATGGCCGGATCACGCTGATGTGGTGTGCCTTCTCCGGGCCGCCGAAGATCCTCCGGGTGCACGGCCGCGGGGAGGCGATCTTCCGGGACGACCCGCGCTGGTCCGAGTGGATCGCCCGGTTCACCGGCGTCGACGGCCCGTCGGCGCGCGCGATCGTCGTGGTGCGCGCGGTCCGGGTCAGCGACTCGTGCGGCTTCGCGGTCCCGTTCCTGGACTACCGGGAGGAACGCACCCAGCACGCCGAGCACTTCGCGCGGAAGTCGGACGAGGAGTTCGCCGCGTACTGCGAGAAGAAGGAGCACGTCGGGGTGAGCCTGGACGGCCTTCCGGCGCTCCCCCTGCCCCTGCCGCCCCGCACGGCCTGAGACGGCCCGGTGGCGCGGGAACGTCACGGAGCGGGCCCGGGACGCCGCAGTCGGCGTCCCGGGCCCGCTCCGTGACAGCGGCTCAGGGGCGGTTCAGCGGTCGTTCTGGGCCAGCCGCAGCATGTGGTCCGCGAGGGCCTGCCCGCCCGCCGGGTCGCGGCTGATCAGCATCAGGGTGTCGTCCCCCGCGATCGTGCCCAGCACGTCGTGAAGTTCGGCCTGGTCGATGGCCGAGGCCAGGAACTGGGCCGCGCCCGGCGGGGTCCGCAGCACCACCAGGTTCGCCGACGCCTCCGCGGAGATGAGGAGTTCGCCGGAGAGCCTGCGCATCCGCTCCTCCTTGGCGGACTCCCCCAGCGGGGCCTGCGGGGTGCGGAAGCCGCCCTCGCTGGGCACCGCGTAGATCAGCTCGCCGCCGGTGTTGCGGATCTTCACCGCGCCCAGCTCGTCAAGGTCGCGGGAGAGCGTCGCCTGCGTGACGCTCAGCCCGTTGTCCGCGAGGAGCTTCGCCAACTGGCTCTGGGAGCGCACCGGCTGCCGGTTGAGGATGTCCACGATCCGGCGGTGGCGGGCCGTACGGGTCTGCGGGACGGCGGGCCCGGCGTGCTCGGTTTCCTGGCCCTCGGTCATCGTCGTCTCACTCTTCGGCTCGTCCTTCACCGTCGCTGGCGTCGAGGATGCCGGGCAGCGCCCCGAGGAACGCGTCCGCCTCCGCGTCACCGATGATCAGCGGCGGCATCAGCCGCACGACCTCGGGGGCGGGGGCGTTCACCAGGAAACCGGCCTCCCGGGCCGCCTGCTGCACCCGTGGTGCGTGCGGCCCGGTGAGCACGATACCCAGCAGCAGGCCGCTGCCACGGACATGGGAGACCAGCGGGTGCCCGAGTGCCTCGATCCCGTCGCGCAGCTTCTCGCCGAGGCGCTTGACCTGGTCCAGCAGCCCGTCGGCGGCGAGGGTGTCGAGGACCGCGAGGCCGGCCGCGCAGGAGACCGGGTTCCCGCCGAAGGTGGAGCCGTGGTGGCCGGGCCGCAGCAGGTCCGCCGCCGGGCCGAAGACGACGGTCGCGCCGATGGGAAGCCCGCCGCCGAGGCCCTTGGCCAGGGTCACCACGTCCGGCTCCACGCCCTGGTGGGCCTGGTACTCGAACCAGTGGCCGGTCCGGCCGATGCCGGTCTGCACCTCGTCCAGCACCAGCAGGGTGCCGGTGGCCCGGGTGATCTCCCGGGCGGCCTCCAGATAGCCCCGGGGCGGCACGACGACGCCGTTCTCCCCCTGGATCGGCTCGATCACCACGAGGGCGGTCTCCTCGGTGACCGCGGCGCGCAGCGCCTCCGCGTCCCCGTACGGGACGTGCGTGACGTCCCCGGGCAGCGGCAGGAAGGGCTCCCGCTTCCCCGGCTGGCCGGTCAGCGCGAGGGCGCCCATGGTCCGGCCGTGGAAGCCGCCGGTGGTGGCGACCATGTGCGGGCGGCCGGTCAGCCGGCCGAGCTTGAACGCGGCCTCGTTGGCCTCCGCGCCCGAGTTGGAGAAGTAGACGCGCCCGGGGCGGCCGAAGAGCTGGATCAGACGCTCGGCGAGGGCGACCGGCGGCTCGGCGGCGTAGAGGTTGGAGACGTGCCCGAGGGAGGAGATCTGCCGGGACACGGCCTCGACCACCGCCGGGTGGGCGTGGCCGAGGGCGTTGACGGCGATCCCGCCGACGAAGTCGGTGTAGCGGGTGCCGTCCTCGTCCCAGACGTGGGCGCCCTCGCCGCGCACCAGGGCGAGGCCGGGGGTGCCGTAGTTGTCGGCCATCACGCCCTGCCACCGCCCGGTCAGCGACACCGCGGCCGACGCCGTGGGCGCGGGCTGCGGGGCGGGCTGCTGCGGATTCGGGTGCGGGTGCGGATTCGGGTCCTGGCTCACGGTTCCCCCTGTCCGTCGGGCACGACCATCGTGCCGATGCCCTCGTCGGTGAAGATCTCCAGCAGGATGGAGTGCTGGACCCGCCCGTCGATGACGCGGGCGGTGGTGACGCCGTTGCGGACGGCGTGCAGGCAGCCCTCCATCTTGGGGACCATGCCGCTGGACAGCTCGGGCAGCAGCTTCTCCAGCTCGGTGGCGGTGAGACGGCTGATGACCTCGTCGCTGTTCGGCCAGTCCTCGTAGAGGCCCTCGACGTCGGTGAGGACCATCAGCGTTTCGGCGCCCAGCGCAGCAGCGAGTGCCGCGGCCGCCGTATCGGCATTGACGTTGTAGACATGTCCGTCGTCCTGGGAGCGTGCGATCGAGGAGACGACCGGGATGCGGCCGTCGGCGAGCAGCGCCTCCACGGCGCCGGTGTCGATCGCGGTGATCTCGCCGACCCGGCCGATGTCGACCAGTTCGCCGTCGATGCGCGGCTGGTGGCGGGTGGCGGTGATGGTGCGGGCGTCCTCGCCGGTGAGGCCGACGGCGAGCGGGCCGTGCTGGTTGAGCAGCCCGACGAGTTCGCGCTGGACCTGCCCGGCGAGGACCATCCGGACCACGTCCATGGCCTCGGGGGTGGTGACCCGCAGCCCGGCCCGGAACTCGCTGACCAGGCCGTGCCGGTCGAGGGCGGCGGAGATCTGCGGCCCGCCGCCGTGCACCACGACGGGCTTGAGGCCGGCGTGGCGCAGGAAGACGACGTCCTGGGCGAAGGCCGCCTTCAGCTCCTCGTCGACCATGGCGTTGCCGCCGAACTTGATGACGACGGTCTTGCCGTGGTGGCGGGTCAGCCAGGGCAGCGCCTCGATGAGGATCTGCGCCTTCGGGAGGGCGGTGTGCTTCCGCGTGGCGCCGGTCATGAGCTGTACGCGCTGTTCTCGTGGACGTAGTCGGCGGTGAGGTCGTTGGCCCAGATGACGGCGGACTCCTCGCCCGCGGCCAGGTCGGCGGTGACGGTGACCTCCCGGTAGCGCATGTCGACCAGGTCCCGGTCCTCGCCGACCGAGCCGTTGCGGCACACCCACACGCCGTTGATGGCGACGTTCAGCCGGTCGGGCTCGAAGGCGGCGGAGGTGGTGCCGATCGCGGAGAGGACCCGGCCCCAGTTGGGGTCCTCGCCGTGGATGGCGCACTTGAGGAGGTTGTTCCGGGCGATGGAGCGGCCGACCTCGACCGCGTCCTCCTCGGTGGCCGCATTGACGACCTCGATCCGGATGTCCTTGGAGGCGCCCTCGGCGTCACCGATGAGCTGGCGGGCGAGGTCCTCGCAGACCGCGCGCACGGCGTCGGCGAACTCCGCGTAACCCGGGGCCTTTCCGCTGGCGCCGGAGGCGAGGAGCAGCACGGTGTCGTTCGTGGACATGCAGCCGTCCGAGTCGACCCGGTCGAAGGTGAGCCGGGTGGCGTCCCGCAGGGCCTTGTCGAGGGTGGCCGCGTCGGCGTCGGCGTCGGTGGTGAGGACGACGAGCATGGTGGCGAGGCCGGGGGCGAGCATGCCCGCGCCCTTGGCCATGCCGCCGACGCACCAGCCGTCGCCCCGCGCCACGGCGGTCTTGTGCACGGTGTCGGTGGTCTTGATGGCGATGGCGGCCTTCTCGCCGCCGTGCTCGGAGAGCTGCGCCGCGGCCTGCTCGACGCCGGACAGGAGCTTGTCCATGGGGAGCATGACGCCGATCAGCCCGGTGGAGGCGACGGCGATCTCGCCCGCGCCGGTGCCCAGCACCTCGGCCGCCTTCTCGGCGGTGGCGTGGGTGTCCTGGAAGCCCTTCGGCCCGGTACAGGCGTTGGCGCCACCGGAGTTGAGGACGACGGCGGTCAGCTCGCCGTCCGCCAGGACCTGCTGGGACCACAGGACGGGGGCGGCCTTGACGCGGTTGGAGGTGAAGACGCCCGCGGCCGCGCGGCGGGGACCGTTGTTGACCACGAGGGCCAGGTCCGGGTTGCCGTTCGCCTTGATTCCCGCGGCGATGCCCGCCGCCGTGAATCCCTGTGCCGCTGTCACGCTCACGGGGCCACTCCCATCGTGGAAAGTCCGGTGCTCTCGGGAAGTCCGAGGGCGATGTTCATGCTCTGCACCGCGCCGCCGGCGGTGCCCTTGGTGAGGTTGTCGATCGCGCTGATCGCGATGAGGCGGCCCGCGGCCGGGTCCAGGGCGACCTGGACCTGCGCGGCGTTCGACCCGTACACGGAGGCGGTCGCGGGCCACTGCCCCACGGGCAGAAGCCGGACGAACTCCTCGTCCGCGTACGCCTTCTCGTAGGCCGCGCGCACCTCCTCTGCGCCGACGCCCGGCTTCGCCTTCGCGGAGCAGGTGGCGAGGATGCCACGGGGCATGGGCGCGAGGGTCGGGGTGAAGGAGACGGTGACCCGCTCCCCCGCGACCGCGCTCAGGTTCTGGATCATCTCGGGGGTGTGCCGGTGCCCGCCGCCGACGCCGTAGGGGGTCATGGAGCCCATGACCTCGGAGCCGAGCAGGTGCGCCTTGGGCGCCTTGCCGGCCCCGGAGGTGCCGGAGGCCGCGGTGATCACGGCCTCCGGCTCGACCAGGCCCGCCGCGTACGCGGGGAACAGGGCGAGCGAGACGGCGGTGGGGTAGCAGCCGGGCACCGCGATACGCCTGGACCCCTCCAGCTCGGCGCGGGCGCCCGGCAGTTCGGGGAGGCCGTAGGGCCAGGTCCCGGCGTGCGGGGAGCCGTAGAACGCCTCCCAGTCGGCGGCGTCCCTCAGCCGGAAGTCGGCGCCCATGTCGATCACGAGCACCTTCTCGCCGAGCTGCTCGGCGACGGCGGCGGACCGGCCGTGCGGCAGCGCCAGGAAGACCACGTCGTGCCCCGCCAGCGCCTCGGTCGTGGTCTCCTCCAGCACCCGCCCGGCCAGCGCCGGCAGCTGCGGCTGGAGCGCCCCGAGCGCCTGGCCGGCGTTGCTGTTGCCGGTGAGGGCGCCGATCTCCACGCCGGGGTGGGCGAGGAGCAGACGGAGCACTTCCCCGCCCGCGTATCCGCTCGCTCCGGCGACTGCCGCTCGTACTGCCATCGGACCCTCCTCGTCGATGGCATGACTATACGCATCAACGCAGTTTTATGCAATAAGTTCCAGGGGCGGAAGCGGGGGACTGTGGCTGAGCGCTTCAGTTGGCGAGTGGGCGTGTGAGTTGGCGGATCTGTGCGTTGTCGTTGGCGGGCTGACTGGCAGGACGCTGACGGTCGGTCGGCCTGAACCGCGGCGGTTGCCGGGACTCGGCAACATGGGGCCTGGGTGCTCTGCCCGCTGTCCGCGTTACCTGCCCGCTTCTCCTGGTGGACACTGTGCTCCTCTCGGAGCCGAGGGTGAAAGGCGCAGGTCATGGGGGCTGCGCGACAGATCTAGGTGAAACGCGGGGAAGACGGATGGCTGAGGCGGCGTGGAAGCCGGGACTGCGGGCGGTGGTCTGGATGCTGGCCGCCCTGCTGGCGGCCGGTCTCGGGATGGCGATGGCCGGCGAGGTTCGCGGGGCGCTGGAGCGGGAGCGGGAGTTCCGGGCTGCGCCGGACTGCGCTTCCGCGCCGGTCGAAGTGTCGGCCTGCCTGTGGGAGCAGGACTTCACCGTCCGCAAGGCCGCACTGAACCGCGGCAAGAAGGGCGAGTCGCCGGAGGCGGAGCTGGTGTTGCCCAGCGGCAGGCTGTGGCACGTGACGTTCCGCAACGCCGATCCGGCCGTGTCGGAGATGGAGCCGGACGACAAGGTCGTCGGCCTGATCTGGTACGGGGATGTTGTCGAGGTCCGGGACGCCGCCGGGCGGCGGCAGCAGACGTCCGACGGGCCAGTGGGATGGCCGGAGGACCGGCTCGGCGGGGCGATCGGCTGCATATCGTTCGGGGCGGTGGCCTTCATCGGCGGCCTGTGGGGGCTGCTCGGCCGCCGCAGCCGGCGGCAGGTGGTGGCCGCAGCCGCCGTGCGGTGGCACGGCCTCGGGACAGGCGCCGCAGCCATCGTGGCCCTGTGGGTGCAGGCGGCCGCCGGCTGGCCGATGTGGTCGATTCCCGTGGGCTGGGGCGTGCTGACACTGCTCCTGCTGGGCTCCGCAGTGGGCTTTGTCGCCGCCGCACTCCGCGGCGCCATCAAATGACCGAAGGGTTGGCGCCCGGCGTTCCGGCCGCCGGGCGCTCACCTCCCCCTGTGGGCCCGCCACGCCGGGCGCATGCGGTGGACGGTCTCCCGCGTCGGCCGTCCGTTGCGGCCGCCGTCGATTCAGTCCTCGAACCGCAGGTGAGGAAACCTGCCGCTCCTGCCCCGCCATCTGAAGCACTCAATCCGCCAGCTGAGGCGCTCAGCCAGTTAGACGCGCGGGGCGGGCCGGGCCCGAGTGGGGGACGCGTCACGCGCCCGGGCGGCGCTCACCGGCAACGCGCGCCCCGCACCGGACGGAGAGCCGGGTTCAGGCCGCAGTGTCCCGCGCCCCCGCCCTGTGGGCCATGGCCGACGGGGTGAAGCGGCCGACGATGGCCGGCGCCTCCTGGACCAGGGCCTCGTCCTCGAGGGCGGACACCATGAAGAGGGCGAAGTCGGTGCGGCGGGTGCGGTTGCTCGCGAGGACGGGGTCGCCCACGTGCCGGCTCCACACCGGCAGCCCCTGGGCCTCTCCCTCCTCCAGGTCGCTCCCCCGGACGACGGTCCACCGACGGCCGCTGGCGAAGACCCGGCGGCAGGCCTCCACCTGGTCGCGCACGTCGATGAGGCGCGCCAGCCGCAGCAGCGGCCCGGCGAGCGCCACGGAGGCGCGCAGCCGGCGGGTGTACACGTCCTTCCCGTCCCGGGTGATGTGCCAGCCGCAGGAGAACACCAGGCGGGCGTCCGGCCGCGCGTGGTCGAGCACGGCCTGCGCGGTGCCCGTGGCGTACCCGTGCACCCCCCAGGGGACGAGCACGGTGAGGACCCCGTCGCACCCCTCCACCGCCCGTGCGATCACCGCCGGGTCGTCGGTCTGCCCGGGGACGATCCGGATGCGCCCGGCGAACTCGTCCAGCTTGCCGACGCTCTTCTCCCGGCAGACCCCGACGACCTCGTAGCCGCGGTCCAGGGCGTGCCGGACCATGTAGCGCCCGAGCTTCCCGGAGGCGCCGACGACGCAGACCCGCCGCCCCGCCCCCTCGCCGGACCCCGTGCCCGCCGCCTGGTTCCGTTCCATGCCGCCTCCCTCGTCCCGCGCTTGCCTTACAACGTAAGGATGCAACTTACGTCGTAAGGTTGTCAATCGCGTGCACGGAGGACACAGGCTCCGGGCAGACACCAGGGAGGACCCGTGACCGAGGAGCAGAACCCGACAGCGGCGCCCCGCCGGCGGACGCTCAGCAAGGAGGCGGTGCTCCGCGCGGCCGTGGAGCTGGCGGACGAGGCGGGCGGCCGGGGTACGCCGACGATGCGCGCGCTGGCGGAGCGGCTGGGCGTGGAGGCCATGTCCCTCTACCACCACGTCCGCAACAAGGAGGCCCTGCTCGACGGCATGGTCGATCTGGTCTTCGGCGAGATCGAGCTGCCGCCGCGGGACGGCGGGTGGCGCGACGCGCTGCGGCTGCGGTCGGTCTCGGCGCGCGAGGTGCTGATCCGGCACCCCTGGGCGATCGGGCTGATGGACTCCCGGCGCCACCCGGGCACCGCCACCCTCCGGCACCACGACGCGGTCCTCGGCTGCCTCCGCACGGGCGGCTTCTCGGTCGCGGGGGCGGCCCACGCGTTCTCGGTCCTGGACAGCTATGTGTACGGGTTCGCCCTCCAGGAGCTGAGCCTGCCGTTCGACCCGTCGGGGCGACGCGGCGAACTCGCGGAGGTGGCCGCCTCGATCACGGCCGACCTGCCCCCGGACGCCTTCCCGCACCTCGCGGAGCTGATCACCGAGCACGCCCTGAAGCCGGACTACGCGTACGCGGAGGAGTTCGGCATCGGCCTGGACCTGGTCCTCGACGGGCTGACGGAACGGCGGTCCGCCTGGGCGTGAGCCGCCCGGGGCCCCGGCCACCGGCGCCCGCGGGTCAGGCCGCCGCCTCCAGACGGAGGTGCCAGCGGCCGGGGCTGCCGGTGAGGGTGACGGTGGAGAGGGGGCGGACGTCGACCTGCCAGTACATCGAGGGGTGGGCCCGGAGCGCGTAGACGAACGCGGCGCGGACCACCGCGGGCTCGGCGACGGCGACGATCGCGCCGCCCACGTCGCCGGGCCGGGTGTCCAGCCAGCCCCCTATCCGGGAGATGAAGGCCAGCAGGGGCTCCCCACCGTGCGGCGCGCTGCGCGGGTCGGAGAGCCAGGCGTCGACGGCGTCCGGTTCGCGGGCCGTGACCTCGGCGAGGGTCCAGCCGCGCCAGCGGCCCATGTCGCAGTCGCGCAGGGCGGGCTGGGCGATGGGGGCGAAGCCGAGGGCCTCCCCGGTGGCGCGGCTGCGGGTGGTCGGCGAGCAGTAGCGCAGCTCGGCGGAGCTCAGCGGCACGAGGGCGTGTGCGGCGAGCTGGACCTCGTGCCAGCCCGCCTGGTCCAGCGGCCGGTCGTCGTCGAACCGCTCGGTGAGCAGCGCGGAGCTGCGCGCCGCGGCGACCAAGGTGACCCGGACACTCATGGCGTGATGGTGCTGGTCGGCGGGCCCCTGGTCAAGGGGTCGGGGCCCTGGCGGGCGCCCGGCCGGCGGGGTCAGCGCGGCGGGCCGCCGTACGCCGTCTCCAGCCGTCGCACGCCCTCCGTGAGGTCCGCGGGACCGGCCACGGCGGCGAAGCTCAGGCGGATGTGCCCGGCGGGCGGCTCGGCGCAGAAGTACGGGCGTCCGGGGGCGACGGCCACCCCGGCGCGGAGCGCGGCGCCGACGAGGGCGGACTCGTCCGTGCCGTCGGGCAGCCGCAGCCACAGATGGTGGCCGCCGGACGGGACGTGCGGCAGGTCGAGGTCCGGCAGCCGCAGCCGCAGCGCGGCGGCCAGCGCGTCCCGGCGGGTCCTCAACTCGGCCGACACCGACCGCAGATGACGGCTCCACGCGGGCGAGCCGACCAGTTCGAGGGCGGCCTCCTGGAGGGGCCGCGGCACGAAGAAGGTGTCCACGACATGGATCGCGCGCAGCCGCTCCAGGACCGGGCCCCGGGCGGCGAGCATCCCGACGCGGAGGCTGGGCGAGGTGACCTTGGTGAGCGAGCTGACATGCACGACGACCCCGTCCCGGTCGTCGGCGGCCAGCGGCCTCGGCAGGGTGCCCGCGCCCTCGTGGACGAGCCGGCGGGCGAAGTCGTCCTCGACCACGAACGCGCCCGCCTCCCGCGCGATCCGCAGCAGTTCCGCGCGCCGGGCGGGGGCGAGGACGGCTCCCGTGGGGTTCTGGAACAGGGGCTGGCAGACCACCACCCGCGCCCCCGTGGCGCGGAACGCGGCGTCGAGCAGGTCCGGTCGGAGCCCGTCCGCGTCCACCGGCACGGGGACCGGGCGCAGTCCGGCGGCGCGGGCGATGGCGAGCATCCCGGGGTAGGTGGGCGACTCCACGAGGACCGGCGCGCCGGGTGGGGCGAGCGCCCGCAGCGCGGTCGTCAGGGCCGCCTGGCCGCCGGAGGTGACGAGGACGTCGGCCGGGCCGAGGGTGTCCCCGGTGCCGCGGGCGAACCACTCGCGCAGTTCGGGGAGGCCGTCGGCGGGCGGCCGGGACCAGGCGCCGGGGCGGCGGCCGGCCCGGGCGAGGGCGGCGGCCAGGGCGCGTTCCGGCTGGAGGGAGGCGTGCAGGTAGCCGCCGTTGAACTCGATGACACCCGGCGGGGGCGCGGCCAGGGTGACGAGGACACCGGAGGCGTCCACGGCGCGCGGCACGACCTCGGCGGCGGCGTCCGCGCTGAGGGCGACCTCCTGCCAGGAGGTGTCCCCGGGCGGGGGTGCGGCGGCCGGTTCGGCGCGGAAGGCCCCCGCGCCGGGACGGGTCACCACGAGCCCTTCGGCGACGAGCCGGGCGAGGGCCCGGGAGACCGTCACCGGGGAGACGCGATGGCGTTCGACCAGCTCCCGGCTGGAGGGGAGCTTTCCACCGACCGGATAGCGCTCCAGCTCACCCTTCAGGAGATCCGCCAGTTCCACCACACTGCTACGCTCGTGCATGAGAGCACAGAATAGCGCTACTCCGCTCACCCCGATAGCGGTCGGCACCCCGTCCGGGCCGGGCCCCGGTGCGTCCGCCGGCCCCTCGCTCGCGGACGCGCGGATCGGCACCCTGCTCGCCGGACTCGGCGTCGTCGCCTTCTCGCTGACCTTCCCGGCCACCGTCTGGGGCCTCGACTCCTTCGGGCCCTGGTCGCTGGTCGCCTTCCGGGGGGTGCTGGCCGCGCTGCTGGCGGGCGCGTTCCTGCTGGCCCTGCGGGTCCCGGTGCCGGACCGCCGCCACTGGGCCGGGCTCGCGGTGGTCGGCGGCGGGGTGGTCATCGGCTTCCCGCTGCTGACCACGCTGGCGCTGCGGACCTCGACCTCCGCGCACGCGGCGGTCGTCGTCGGGCTGCTGCCCCTGACGACGAGTGTGTTCGCGGCCCTGCGCACCGGGCAGCGACCGTCGCGCACCTACTGGGCCGCGGCCCTCGCCGGGGCCGCCGTCGTCCTCGCGTTCACCGTCCAGCAGAGCGGCGGCACCCTGCACACCGGGGACCTGTACCTCTTCGGGGCGCTGCTGGTGTGCGCGGCCGGGTACACGGAGGGCGGCCGGCTCGCCGCGGTCATGCCCGGGTGGCAGGTGATCGGCTGGGCGCTGGTGCTCTGCCTGCCGCTGTGCGTCGCGGGCTCGGCCGTCGCCTTCGCGTTCGAGCCGGTCGACCTCACGGCGCGGGGGCTGACGGGCCTGCTCTGGGTCTCGGCCGGTTCGCAGTTCTTCGGGCTGTACGTCTGGTACCGGGGCATGGCCGGCATCGGGATCGCCCGCGCAAGTCAGCTCCAGCTCGCGCAGCCGCTGCTCACCCTGGTGTGGGCGGTGGCCCTGCTCGGGGAGGACCTCTCCCCCGCGGCCCCGCCGGCCGCGGCCGCGGTGCTGGTGTGCATCGCGGTCACCCAGCGGACAGCGCCGGGGAGGCGGCTGCCGCGCGGGGACGCGCAGGGCCCGGCCGGGCGGTCCGCCGTAGACTCGAATGGACCGGCCACCACCGAACGGGACACGTCGAGGAGGTCACTCCCGATGGAAGCGAACGTAGGCGACACCCTGTTGGTCCACGGCAGGACCGTGGGAGACCACGACAAGTCCGCCGAAGTCCTCGAAGTGCTCGGGCAGAAGGGCAGTCCGCCCTTCCGGGTCCGCTTCGACGACGGCCACGAGGCGGTGCTGTCACCGGGCCCCGACTGCACCGTCCAGCACCACGACAAGGGCTGAGCGGACGGGCGGCGCGGGGGCTCCCGGACGGGCCCCGCCCGCCGTAGCCCCGCGCCCGCGGCTCAGTGGCGGCGCCCGCCGCGCGTCCGCCCCGCGTAGTGGTCCGCGACCACCCGCGCCATCGCGCCGACCGGGTCGTCCCGCACCTCCAGCGCCGAGAAGAAGCAGTGACCGGCCACCTCCTCCCGCCCCGCGGCGTAGGTGAGGTGCCGGGACAGCTCCGCCGGGTCCTGCCAGGGCGCGGGCTGGCCCGCGGCCCCGGCCTTGTAGAGCGCCTCCCCGATGTACAGGTCCGTCCCGGTGCCCGCGGCGACCTCGGACCACCAGTCCACGAGGACGTCGTAGTCGGCGGCGGCGAAGCCCCGGTGCCAGTAGACCTGCGGGACCACATAGTCGATCCGGCCCTCCCGGACCCAGGCGCGGGTGTCGGCGTGCAGGTCGTCGTAGGTCTGCACGCCCGCCCGGGTAGCGGAGCCGAGCGGGTCGGTGGCGGCGTTGCGCCAGACGCCGAACGGGCTGACGCCGAAGCGGACGCCGGGCTTCAGGGCCCGGACCCGCTCGCGCATCTCCCGGATCAGCAGATCGGTGTTGGCCCGCCGCCAGGCCGCCCGGTCCGGGTGGCCCGCGCCGTACCGCTCCCACGCGGCGTCGTCGTCGAACCGCTCGCCGGCCACGGGGTACGGGTAGAAGTAGTCGTCGAAGTGGACCGCGTCGACGTCGTAGCGGCGGACCGCGTCCGTCATCGCGTCCTGCACGAAGGACCGCACCTCGGGCAGACCCGGGTTGTAGTACAGCTTCCCGCCGTACGGGACCACCCACTCCGGGTGGCGGCGCGCCGGGTGCGAGGCGACCAGACGGGACGGGTCGGCGTGCAGGGCCACCCGGTACGGGTTGAACCAGGCGTGCAGTTCGAGGCCCCGGGCGTGCGCCTCCGCCACGGCGGTACCGAGGGGGTCCCACCCGGGGTCGCGGCCCTGGGTGCCGGTGAGGTACTGGCTCCACGGCTCATGGGGCGAGGGCCACAGCGCGTCGGCCGTGGGGCGGACCTGGAAGACGACCGTGTTCAGCCTCCGGTCCACCGCCGTGTCGAGATACGCGAGCAGTTCGGCGCGCTGCTCGGCGGCGGGGAGGCCGGGCGCGGAGGGCCAGTCGCGGTTGGCGACGCTCGCCAGCCACATGCCGCGGAAGTCCCCGGCGGCGCGCGGCCCGCCGGGCGGTGCGCCCGGTCCCTGCCGTGGCGCCGGCCCCGGGCGGCCCGTGGCCGCCGCGTCGCCCGCCGCGGCCAGGGCGGTGAGGGCCGCCGCGGCCGTCACCACGAACCCTCTTCTCCCGATTCGCCCCACTGTCCCGCCTCCTTCTGTGCCGGGGTGCCGGCCTTGGCCGGCCCGTGCCCGGGGAGCATGCCCGCCCCTGACGCCCGGGCATCCGCGCATCCGGAGTAACGTCGTGGGTCGGCGGGCGCCGGAACCGTACGGGGGACCCGCCGGGTGAAGACCATCGAAAGGCATGAGGTGACGGACTCAATGGCCGACATTGCACGCGTCGGAGTGGTGGGCTGCGGCCAGATGGGCGCGGGCATCGCGGAGGTGTGCGCCCGCAGCGGCCTCGAGGTGATGGTGGCCGAGACCACCGGCGAGGCCCTGGAGATCGGCCGCACCCGGCTGCACAACTCCCTGACCAAGGCGGCCGAGCGCGGCAAGATCACCGAGGAGGAGCGGGACGCCACCCTGGCCCGGCTCTCCTTCACGACCGACCTCGGGGAGTTCGCCGACCGCGACCTCGTCGTCGAGGCCGTCGTGGAGAACGAGCAGGTGAAGACGGAGATCTTCCAGGTCCTCGACCAGGTGGTGACCCGGCCGGACGCCATCCTCGCCTCCAACACCTCCTCCATCCCGCTGGTGAAGCTCGCGGTCGCGACCTCGCGCCCCGACCAGGTCATCGGCATCCACTTCTTCAACCCGGCGCCCGTGCAGAAGCTGGTCGAGCTGATCCCGGCGCTCACCACGTCCGAGGAGACGATCAAGCGCGCCGAGGCCGTGGTGCAGCAGGTGCTGGGCAAGCACCCGATCCGCGCCCAGGACCGCTCGGGCTTCGTGGTGAACGCGCTGCTCATCCCGTATCTGCTCTCCGCGATCCGGATGTTCGAGTCGGGCATCGCGAGCCGTGAGGACATCGACAACGGCATGGAGATGGGCTGCGCCCACCCGATGGGGCCGCTGAAGCTGTCGGACCTGATCGGTCTGGACACGGTCGCCTCGGTGGCGGACTCGATGTACGCCGAGTTCAAGGAGCCGCTGTACGCGGCCCCGCCGCTGCTCCAGCGAATGGTGGACGCGGGGCGGCTGGGCCGGAAGACCGGATCGGGCTTCTACGTCTACTCCTGACGCCCCGGACGCCGACGGCCCGGGTGGGGGTCCCCGCCCGGGCCGTCCGCGCTCGCCGGGGTGAGGGTGCCCGCAACGGGGCGTCCGAGCCTCAGCCCAGGTGCGGGTGCAGATGGTGGAGCATCAGCAGGCCGGCGGCCATGTTCGCGGCCGGGATCTCGCCGCGGGCGATCATGTCGGGCACCAGCTTGAGCGGCACCCACTCCCGCCGGGAGGACTCGAAGGCGTCCCGGGGCGGGCCGGTCCAGGTGGCCTCCTCGCTCCAGTAGAGGTGGTGGCGCGCGTCGCTCAGCCCGTTGGACGGCTCGACGGTCAGCAGAGGACGCAGTGGGCCGGGGCGCCACCCGGTCTCCTCCTCCATCTCGCGGGCCGCGGCGGCGGCGATGTCCTCACCGTCCTCCACCACACCGGCGGGCAGCTCCCAGCCCCAGCTGTCCGTGATGAAACGGTGCCGCCAGAGCAGCAGGACCTCGCCCGCCCCGTTGACGGCGGTCGCGACCGCGACGGGCCGCAGCCGGATGAGGAAGTGGTCGAGGTGCCGGCCGTCCGGGAGGGCGACGTCCGCGAGGTTGACCCGGAACCACGGGTTCTCATAGATGGTCTGTTCGCTTAATTTCGTCCACTGCACGTTTCTGCCACCTTCCGACTCGTCGGTGGCAACATGGCAGCAGCAGCGGGCCGTCAGGGGAATCGGCGCCGGAGCGAAACCGGCCGACGGCGCGCCCTGGGCCCACCGCGCCTCACAGGGGGACGCGAAGCGCCCCGTCGATCGCTCCGGCGGCCTCGGTCGCCTCCGCGCAGCCGCTCGCCGCCAGGTGGTCGCGGACGCTGCGCAGCCGGTCCCGCAACCGCCGCGACTCCATGCCCCGGGCCCGTTCCAGCATCTCGGCCGCCGTGCCCGCGGCCCGGTCCGGCTCGCCCTGGCGCAGCTCGATCCGGGTGAGCATGGCGAGCCGGTGGACCCGGCCGCGGTCGTGGGCGGGGGTGTCCACGGCGGCGGTCGCGTGCGCGCGGGCGGGAACGAGGTCGCCCAGGCTGAGCAGGGCCTCGGCGACCTGGACGTCCACCAGGCCCGGCTGGACGTAGCCCGTCTCCTCCGGTTCGGCGCCGGGGCGGATGCGGTCCGCCTCCGACTCGGCGCGGCGGATGCAGGCGGTCGCGCCCGCGCCGTCGCCGAGGTGGGCGTACGCCTTGGCCTGCATCGCGTACAGGTCGGCCGCGAGGGCGGGGGTGATCTGCCCGCCCGCCGAACGCAGCGCGGCCTCCGCGAAGGCGACCGCCTGGCGGTGCTCCGACAGGAACAGCGACTGGTTGACCAGCAGCGCGACCACATACGCCCCCAGCCGCCGGTCGCCGCTCGCCTTGGCGAGGCGCAGCGCCTGGTGGAAGTAGCCCTGGGCCAGGCCCTGGGCGTCGGAGTCGTACGCGCAGATCCCGGCGACGGCGACCAGTCCGCCGGCCGCACGGTGCAGCCGGCGGCCGAGCGCGTCGCCGTAGGTGCCGCGCAGCAGGGGCGCGGTCTCCGCGTTGAGGAAGCCGACGACGCGGGCGCGGGTGGCGATACCGCCGGCCCGGCGGTACATCAGCTCGTAGTGGGCGCGGGCGGAACGCAGCATCTCCACGTCGGCGGCGCTGACCTGGCCGGCGCCGTCCCGGGAGACATCGGCGTCCTCCGGCGGGTTCTCCCACTCCCAGACCGGGATGACGGCGGGGGTGCCGGTGACGGCGGGGGCGTCGACGACATGCGGGCGCTGCTGCTCGTCGGAGCGCCAGAGGGCGCTGGCCCGGTCGACGAAACCGCAGAGGGAGGCGCTGCCGGTGCCGTCCGCCGCGCCGGACGCGGCGAGGCCCACATCGGCGAGGTGGACAGGACGGCGCAGGCGGGCGGCGAGGACCTCGCAGATCAGGTCGGGAACCTGGCCGCGGGGGCGCTGGCCCTTCAACCACCGGGCGACAGCGGTGTGTTCGTAGCGCAGGGAGAGCCCGCGGGCCCGGCCCGCCCGGTTGACCCGGGCGGCGAGACCGGCGTGGGAGACACCCGCTTCGTGGAGCAGCGCGTCGAGCAGGACGTTGGGTTGCATGGGGTCCCCTCCCCTTCCCTCGGTCCGCGTCAGCCTAATGGAGGACGATTCGCACGGGGTGTGAATCGTGTGTCCTTTTCCGCTGCTTTCGCACGCTCCCGCGCGGGGCGGCGAGGCGGTTGACTCGGTCCCCTCGGAAAGAGCAGCCGGGCCGCCGGCTCCCCCTCGTACAGCACGGCGGCCCCTCGTGCCGCCCGCCCTGCCGATCTGCCCGACACTCCGTGGCAGGGCGGGCGGCGCCGGCTGCGACTCCCTGCCGCGCGGGCCCGGGGCGGGCCCTGCGCGCGGAGCCGGGAGGGCGTCTTCCCCCTGGCCCCTCCCGGCGCCCCGCGCGCGCTGCGCCCGCGAGCACCGGTTGGACGCCGGTCCCCGGACCGGCGCGCCGGGTGCGCGGTGCCGTCACGCCCCGCCGGGCCGCCGCCCCCTCGCCTCGGGGGCGCCACGGCGCCGACACGCGGCGACCCGGGTGCGCCGCGCCGCGCGCACCGGCCGGACGCCCGAACGGGACCGGAGGGCGGTTGCGGTCACAGGAGTCACGGATGTCACAGGACGTCCCGGAGCGGACTGCGGCGCCACGCCGCCGACACGCGGCGACCGGCGTCCGGCCGCCGAGCCTCGCGCACCGGCCGGGCCGCGGGTCTACCCGCCCCGTCCCGCAGGGCCACCGCGACGCGGGCGCGTCCCGTGCGGGAGGCCGGGACCGCCGTCGGGCCGGGACGGCGCCGCCCCGCCGACCGCGACGCGCGCGGCCACGCACAGGCACCCGGGCCGGCGGCGGCCCGTCCCCGTGACGCGCGCGGCCACGCACAGGCACCCGGGCCGGCGGCGGCCCGCCCCGCTCCGCCCGGCCCGTCCGCGCGGCCCGGGCGGCCCGTCACCGTGACGCGCGCAGCCTCAGGAGGTACACCGCGGTCCCCGCCACCGCCCGGTCCGTGTCCCGGGACAGCTCGGTGAGGGCCCGGGTGGCCGTCGGGCCCGGGATGCCCGCGAGGGCCTGGGTCAGCCGGCCCCGGGCGGGCGCCGGGGTCGCGGCGCGGGCGATGCGGGCGGTGAGCGCGGTCGCCAGCCGCTCGGCCGTCGCCGCGTCGCCGGCCAGGACGCCGAGGGCGTCGGCCGCGTCGGTGTCGTTCCGGCCGGCCACGATCATCTCGACGAGTTCGGGGACCGCGTCGGCCTCGCCCCGCCCGCCGAGGGCGACGGCCGCGTGGCCCCGGACCGCGGCGTCCGGGGCGGCGAGAGCCACCCGCAACCCATCGGTGGCCTCGGGGCCCGGCAGTTCGGCGAGGGCCTGAACGGCGCGCTCCCGGACCGCGGCCACCGGCGAGCCCAGCCCCCGGGTCAGCAGCGGCCCCGCGCCGTCGGCGTCCGATCGCGCCAGCGCCCACCGCAGGGCCCCCGCGACATACGGGTCCGACTCGCTCAGCGCCGCCTCCACCAGGGCCTCCACCGGTACCCCGCCCGCCGAGGCCAGGGCGGCCCGCTGGCGCGTGCCGGCACTCGCGGAACCCAGCCCCTGCAGAAGGGCGACGACCTGGAGGACGTCCTCCCAGCGCCGGGGTCCGCGGCCCGGATGCGGTCGAGCCGCCGGAGCAGTTCGGTCTCGGCCGCGATGCGCTCGCGCGTCCGCTGGACGAGCTCCCCGACGAGTGCCGCGGGCGCGAAGGCGGGGTCGTCGAGCGCGAGTCCGATCTCGCGGAGCGAGAGCCCCAGGGACCGCAGGCTCTCGATATGGAAGATCCGCCGGATGTCCTCGGCCGCGTATTCCCGGTAGCCCGAGCCCGTGCGTTCCGAGGGCCGCACCAGGCCGAGCGACTCGTAGTGCCGGAGCATCCGCGCGCTCACCCCGGACCGTCGCGCCACCTCACCGATCAGCACGGTGCTTCCTCGTCCGTCCCGGGGGCGCCGGCGAGCGCCACGACACGCCTGGCCTCCTCGACCGCCGCGGCGAATCCCGCGTCCGGGTCGTACAGCAGGCGCAGCGTGGCGATCGCGTGTGCCCGGACCCGGGGATCGGCGGACGCGGCCCCGGCGTCCAGCACCGGCACGGCCTCCTCCCCCAGCGTGACGAGCGCCTGGCTGAGGCTGAGCTGCGTCGGCTGCCCGCCGCGCCCCAGCTGCGCGGCCAGCACGGCCGCCAGGGCGGCTCGCTCCCCGTCCGGCACGAGGACGACCGCGGCCCGCCAGGCGCTCCGCGCGACCTCCTCGTCCGGGTCGGCCAGCACGGCCGGGGTGATCACCGGATACGCCCGCCGGTCGGCGACCTTGGAGAGGGTGTGCAGCGCCTGGCTGCGGGCCTGCGCCCGGTCGGAGCGGACCTCGCGCAGCAGCGCGGGGAGTGTGAGGGCCACCGGGTGGCGGGTGAGTGCCCAGGTCAGCATGTCGCGGACGAAGAAGTCGGGTTCGACGGCGCAGCGCTCGACGAGGGGTGCGACCAGGCACGGCCGGGGCGCCGCGCCGACCGCCAGAGCCGTCCTCAGCCGCACCGAGGCGCGGCCGTCCGCCAGTCCCCGCAGCGCCCGCGCCACCTCCGGGTCCTGCTTGGTCTCGGTCATCGGGACCACCTCCTGGGGACGCAGTGAAGACCTTGTCATCGTGTCAAGGTCAAGCCCGGGCCACCGCCGGGCCCACGGCGTCCCGCATCCCGCCCCCATGCCGAAGGGGTGCGCCCCGGCTCGGTGAGCCGGGGCGCACCCCTCAGAGGCGGGAGCGCCGGAGCCCCGGAGGGCCCGGGTGGCGTCACACGCCCCGGAGGACCGCCCCCGTGCGCTCGGTGGCCAGCGCCACCGCCGCGTCGCGCGCGGCCGACGCCTCGTCGACCGTCAGCGTGCGGTCGGGGGCGCGGAAGCGGAGCGCGTACGCGAGGGACTTGCGGCCCTCGCCGAGCTGCTCGCCGGTGAAGACGTCGAACAGCCGCAGGGACTCCAGTAGTTCGCCCGCACCTTCGCGCAGCGCGGACTCGACCTCGGCCGCCGGGACCTCGTCGGCGACGACCAGGGCGACGTCCTGGGTGGCGACCGGGAAGGCCGAGATCCGGGGGGCCTCGACCGCCTCGCCGCCCGCCTGCTCCAGCAGGTCGAGCTCCAGCTCCATCGCGCAGGTGCGCTCGGGCAGGTGCAGCGCCTTGACGACCCGCGGGTGCAGCTCGCCCGCGTGGCCGACGAGGGTCTCCTCACCGTTGATCGTCGCGTAGAACGCGGCGCAGCGGCCCGGGTGCCAGGGGGCGTGCCGGTCGGCGCGGACGACGAGGTCGACGCCGGCCTCCCGGCCGAGCAGCCGCCCGGTCTCCACCGCGTCCGCCCAGTCGGCCGGGCGGCCCTTGCCCCACCAGCCGTTCTGCTCGCGGGCGCCCGAGAGGACGACCGCGGCGCGGCGCGGCTGGCGCGGCAGGGCCGCGTTCAGGGCGGCGATCTCCCCGGCCGTGGGCCGCCGGTCGACGGGCGGCAGCGGCGCGGGCCGCTCCTCGCCGGTCGGCCG
The DNA here is from genome assembly GCF_000377145.1 of Streptomyces sp. CNT372. Classification (NCBI taxonomy): domain Bacteria; kingdom Bacillati; phylum Actinomycetota; class Actinomycetes; order Kitasatosporales; family Streptomycetaceae; genus Streptomyces; species Streptomyces sp. CNT372. Next base: position 90,758 of record NZ_KB897784.1, read on the forward strand.
GAAGACCAGCCCGGTCTCGAAGAGGGCCAGGTCGTGGCTGCCCCGGCCGTCGTTGCGGCGCAGGGCCGCGAGGAGGCCGGGCAGCAGCGTGGTGCGCAGCGCCGGCTCCTCGTCGGAGAGCGGGTTGACCAGGGTGACCACCCGGCGGCGGGCGTCGTCCGCCTCCAGGCCGAGCTGGTCGAAGACCTGCTCACCGAGGAAGGGATAGTTCGGCGCCTCGACGTAGCCGGCGCCGGCCAGCGCGCGGCCGGCGCGGCGGTGCAGCCGCTGGCGGGCGGTCAGGCCGCGGCCGGACGGCGGGGTCGGCAGCGTGGAGGGCAGGTTCTCGTAGCCCTCCAGCCGGATGACCTCCTCGGCGAGGTCGTTCGGCGCGGCGAGGTCGGGCCGCCACGAGGGCACGGTGACGACCAGCTCGTCCTGGCCGTAGACGTCGCAGCCGACCTCCTGGAGGCGGCGGACCACGGTCTCGCGGCCGTAGGCGACGCCCGCCACCCGGTCCGGGTGGTCGGCCGGCATGGTGACGGTGCGCGGCGCGGAGGGCGTCATGAGCTGGGTGACGCCGCCCTCGGCGGTGCCGCCGGCCAGCAGGACCAGCAGGTCGACGGTGCGCTGCGCGGCGGCGGCCGCGGCCTCCGGGTCGATGCCCCGCTCGAAGCGCCTGGACGCCTCGGAGGAGAGCCGGTGCCGGCGGGCGGTGCGCGCGATGGCGACCGGGTCGAAGTGCGCGGCCTCGATGACGACCTCGGTGCTGGCGCCGGCGGCGTCCTCGTGGTCGGCGATCTCGGTGTCGGCACCGCCCATGACCCCCGCGAGCCCGATCGGGCCGCGGTTGTCGGTGATGACCAGGTCCTCGGCGTCGAGCACCCGGGTGGTGCCGTCGAGGGTGGTCAGCTTCTCGCCCTGCTCGGCGCGGCGGACGCCGATCGGCCCGTCGACGCGCGAGCGGTCGTAGGCGTGCAGCGGCTGGCCCAGCTCCAGCATCACGTAGTTGGTGATGTCCACGGCGAGCGAGATCGGGCGCATGCCCGCCTTCTGCAGGCGGCGCTTGAGCCAGATCGGGGAGCGCGCCTCGGGATCGAGGCCGACGACGGTGCGCGCGGTGAAGCGGTCGCAGCCGATCGGGTCGGACACCTGCACCGGGTACCCGAAGGAGTTCGGGGCGGGCACGTCCAGCAGCGCCGGGTCGCGCAGCGGCAGGCCGTAGGCGGTGGCGGTCTCGCGGGCGACACCGCGCAGCGACAGGCAGTAGCCGCGGTCGGGGGTGACGGCGATGTCCAGGACCTCGTCGACGAGTTCCAGGAGTTCGATCGCGTCGGTGCCGGTTTCGACCTCGGGCGGCAGCACGATGATGCCGCCGGACCCGTCGTCGCCCATGCCCAGCTCGTCGCCGGAGCAGATCATGCCGTGCGAGGTCCTGCCGTAGGTCTTGCGCGCGGAGATGGCGAAGTCGCCGGGGAGGACGGCGCCGGGGAGGACCACGACGACCTTGTCGCCGACGGCGAAGTTCCGGGCGCCGCAGACGATCTCCTGCGGCTCACCCGTACCGTTGGCCCCCCCGACGTCGACGGTGCAGAAGCGGATGGGCTTCTTGAAGCCCTCCAGCTCCTCGATGGTCAGCACCTGTCCGACGACCAGGGGGCCCTTGAGGCCGGCGCCGAGCTGCTCGACCGTCTCGACCTCCAGGCCGGCGGAGATCAGCCTGGCCTGCACGTCGCGGCCGGTCTCCGTCGCCGGCAGGTCGACGTACTCCCGCAGCCAGGAAAGCGGGACCCGCATCAGATCTCCATCCCGAACGGCCGGGTGAACCGGACGTCACCCTCGACCATGTCTCGCATGTCTTCGACGTTGTGGCGGAACATCAGCATCCGTTCGATGCCGAACCCGAAGGCGAATCCGCTGTACTTCGCGGGGTCGACGCCGCAGGCCGTGAGGACCTTCGGGTTGACCATGCCGCAGCCGCCCAGCTCGATCCAGCCCTCGCTGGAGCAGGTGCGGCAGGGGCGGTCCGGGTTGCCGACGGACTCGCCGCGGCAGACGTAGCAGACCATGTCCATCTCGGCGGACGGCTCGGTGAACGGGAAGAAGTTGGGCCGCAGCCGGGTCTTCATGCCCTCGCCGAACAGGGCCTGGACCATGTGGTCCAGGGTGCCCTTGAGGTCGGCCATCGTCAGGCCCTCGTCCACGGCGAGCAGCTCGACCTGGTGGAAGACGGGGGTGTGCGTGGCGTCCAGCTCGTCCGTGCGGTAGACCCGGCCGGGGCAGATCACGTAGACCGGGGGCTCGCGGTCGATGAGCGAGCGGATCTGCACGGGCGAGGTGTGGGTGCGCAGCACCACGCCGGACTCGGCGCCGTCCTCCGCGCCCTTCACGAAGAAGGTGTCGTGCTCGCCGCGCGCCGGGTGGTCCGGGCCGATGTTGAGCGCGTCGAAGTTGAACCACTCGGCCTCGGCCTGCGGGCCCTCGGCGACCTCGTAGCCCATGGCGACGAAGACGTCCTCGATGCGCTCGGAGAGCGTGGTGAGCGGGTGGCGGGCCCCGGCGGGGACGCGGTCGTACGGCAGGGTGACGTCGACGGCCTCCTCGACGAGGACGCGGGCGTCACGCTCGGCCTCCAGCTCGGCCTGGCGGGCGGCGAGCGCCTTGCCGACCTGGCCGCGGGCCTGGCCGACGCGCTTGCCGGCCTCGGCCTTGGCCTGCGGGGGCAGCGCGCCGATCTCACGGTTGGCGAGGGAGAGGGGCGAGGTGCCACCGGTGTGCGCGGTCTTCGCGTGGGCGAGCGCGTCGAGCGAGTCGGCGGCGGCGAAGGCGGCGAGCGCCTCGTCCCGCATGCGCTCGATCTCTTCCGGTTTCAGTGCCTCGACCTCGACGGGGTCGTACGACTTATTGGGTGCGGACATCTCTTCCCGTACTTCCGAATGGGCTGGCTGGGGACCCCGCACGTCGACCAGGGACGACCGAGGACGCAAAGGTGCCAAAGGCCGAGTCTAACGGGGTGGTGGGAGGCGGATGAGCCCGTGGGCCGCCCGGCGGCCGCTCAGAGGAGGTGGGCCGGGGTGCCGACGGGCAGGGTAAACCGGAACTCGGCGCCGCCGCAGGGGCCGCGCCCGACGGTGATCGTCCCGCCGTGCGCCTCGACGATGCCCTTGACGATGTAGAGGCCCAGGCCCGTGCCACCGCGCTTGCTCCCCCGCCAGAAACGGGTGAAGACACGGCCCATCGACTCCTCGGGGATGCCGGGGCCCTGGTCGCTCACGGTGACCGCCGTGCCTTTCTCGTCGTGGTCCGCCGAAACCGGCGCCACCTCGATGGTGACGGTTCCCTCGCCGTGGCGCACCGCGTTTTCCAGGAGGTTGCCGAGGACCTGGTCGACCTTGTCGGGGTCGGCCCACAGGCCGGGCAGCGCGGGGCTGATACGCAAGGCGAAGCGGTCGGGGTCCTGGCCCCCGGCGATGTGGGCCTGGACGTGCCGGCGCACGGCGGCGGGCATGTCGACGGGCTGGCGGCGGATCTCCAGGCGGCCGGAGTCGATGCGGGAGATGTCGAGGAGTTCGGCGATCAGCCGGGAGATGCGGCCGGCGTCGGCGTCGACGGTCTCCAGCATCAGCCGCTTCTGGTCGTCGGTGAACCGCTCCCACTTGGCGAGCAGGGTGGCGGTGAAGCCCTTGACGGAGGTCAGTGGGGAGCGCAGCTCGTGGGCGACGGTGGCGATCAGCTCGGCGTGGCTGCGCTCGGTACGGCGCCGGGCCTCGGTGCCGCGCAGGGTGACGACGACCCGGCGCACGGGCCCGGTGGGGGTGTCGCGGACGTACCGGGCAGCGACCAGGACCTCCCGGCCTCCGGGGAGCAGCAGGTTCCGCTCGGGCTGGGCGACGCGGGTGCTGAGCCCGCCGTACGGGTCGGTCAGGGCCCACCAGCGGCGGCCCTTGAGGTCCTCCAGGGGGAGGGCGGTCTCCAGGGGCGCGCCGAGTGCCCGGGCCCGGGGTACGGAGGTCAGGCGTGCGGCGGCCTCGTTGAAGCAGACCACGCGGCCGGTCTCGTCCGCGACGACGAGCCCGTCCGGGAGGTCGTCCGGGTCGATCGCGGGCGCGTCGGCGGTCCCGGCGCGGCGCAGGACGGCCTCCGGTGTCCGGTCGGGCCTGCTGGTCCCCACGGTCATGCCCCGTAATCCCACCTCTCCGCTTCCGAGTGGGCCCCGAGCACGTCACCCTACTAGCTGAAAGTGACGCCGCGGACCCCCTGAGCGAGTGGCCCTCCCCGAGCGGGTGGTCCTCGCCCCCTCAGGCGGTGCCGCGTCCCCGGCGCTGGGCACGCGCCGAGGCGTAGAGACATACGGCAGCGGCGGTGGCCAGGTTCAGCGACTCGGCCTTTCCGTGGATGGGGACGCGGACGACGGCGTCGGCGAGCGCCCGGGTCTCCTCGGGCAGGCCCCAGGCCTCGTTGCCGAACACCCAGGCGGTGGGGCCGCTCATGGTGCCGGCGTCCAGTTCGGCGTCGAGGTCGTCGTCGCCCGCGCCGTCGGCGGCCAGCACCCGGACCCCGGCCTCCTTCAGTCCCGCGACGGCCCGCTCGACGGGGACGCCGACGGCGACCGGCAGATGGAAGTGCGAACCGACGGAGGCGCGCACGGACTTGGGGTTGTAGAGGTCCACGGAGGCGTCGGTGAGGACGACGGCGTCGGCGCCGGCGGCGTCCGCGCAGCGCAGCACGGTCCCGGCGTTCCCGGGGTCCCGGACGTGGGCGAGGACGGCGACGAGCCGGGGGCGGGCGGCGAGGATGTCCTCGAACGGCGAGTCGAGGAAGCGGCAGACGCCGACGAGGCCCTGCGGGGTGACGGTCTGGGACACCTCGGCGAGCACGGCGGCGTCGGCAAGGTGGACCCGGGCACCGGCCGCGCGGGCCGCGTCCACGATCTCCGCGTACCGCTCGGCGGCCTCGGCGGTGGTGAAGAGTTCGACGAGGGTCGGCTCACCGGTGGGCCCGCGGTGGGCGACGGCCTCGCGGACCGCCTGCGGGCCCTCGGCGATGAACAGCCGGTCCTTCCCCCGGAAGTTCCGCTTGGCGAGGCGCCGGGCGGCGGTGACGCGGGGGGAACGCGGGGAGATCGGCTCGGGGGTGGGCATCTGCGCCTGCGGCTCTCTGACTCGGTCGGACGGGCTGTGGGGCGGGACGGGTGCGGCCGGCCGCCCGGTGGGCGCGGGCGGCGGGGGGGACGACCGGGGTGGCCGGTGACGGCTGCGCGCACGGCGGCGACCGGGTGCACGCGGCGAAACGCGGCGGCCGGGTGCACGCGGCGAAACGCGGCGGCCGGGTGCACGCGGCGAAACGCGGCGGACCCGCAGGCCCGGGGGCCTGCGGGTCCGGACGGCTCGACGAGCGTCAGGCAGCCTTGGGCGCGTTGACGTCGCTCGGAAGGGCCTTCTGGGCCACCTCGACGAGCGCGGCGAACGCGTTGGCGTCGTTGACCGCGAGCTCGGCCAGGATCTTGCGGTCCACCTCGATGTTGGCGGCCTTCAGACCCTGGATGAAGCGGTTGTAGGTGATGCCGTTCGCACGGGCAGCGGCGTTGATCCGCTGGATCCAGAGCTGACGGAAGTCGCCCTTGCGCTTCTTGCGGTCGTTGTAGTTGTAGACCAGGGAGTGGGTGACCTGCTCCTTGGCCTTGCGGTACAGGCGCGAACGCTGGCCGCGGTAACCGCTGGCCTGCTCGAGGATCGCCCGGCGCTTCTTGTGGGCGTTGACTGCCCGCTTGACGCGTGCCACTTGTTAACTCCTTGTAGCGGGGCCGTGGTTCATGATCACACGGCCCGGAAACGAATAGGTCCCGGTCCCGGCGTCCCGTCCCCGTGGGCGGGGACGGCGGACGTCACTTGCCGAGAAGCTTCTTGATCTTCGCGGCGTCGCCCGGGGCCATCTCGGCGTTGCCGGTGAGGCGGCGCGTCAGACGGGACGACTTGTGCTCGAGCAGGTGGCGCTTGCCGGCGCGCTCGCGGAGCACCTTGCCGGAGCCGGTGATCTTGAAGCGCTTCTTGGCACCGCTGTGCGTCTTGTTCTTCGGCATCGCGCCGTTGTCTCCTCATCAGTGGCGCTCCCCCGGTGCGAGCACCGGACTGCGGGAGCGTCAGATCGTCGTGGGTGTTCCGGGCGGAACCCGGGGCCGCCGGAGCGGCCCCCCGGTTCACGCCTCGGGCGTGTTCTCCGCGGGTGCGTCGGAGCTCTGGTCCTGCGAGCCCTGGCGCTCCGCCTTGCGTGCGGCCTGGGCCTCACGCGCCTCGGCCATGGCCTCGGTCTTCTTCTTGTGCGGGCCGAGAACCATGATCATGTTCCGGCCGTCCTGCTTGGGGTTCGACTCGATGAAGCCGAGGTCCTCGACGTCCGCAGCGAGACGCTGCAGCAGACGGAAGCCGAGTTCGGGGCGGGACTGCTCACGACCACGGAACATGATCGTGATCTTGACCTTGTCGCCCTGCTTGAGGAACCGGACGACATGACCCTTCTTGGTGTCGTAGTCGTGCGGGTCGATCTTCGGCCGGAGCTTCATCTCCTTGATGACCGTGTGCGCCTGGTTCTTGCGCGCCTCACGGGCCTTCATGGCCGACTCGTACTTGAACTTCCCGTAGTCCATGAGCTTGCAGACGGGCGGACGGGCGTTCGCCGCCACCTCGACCAGGTCGAGGTCGTACTCCTGGGCAAGCTCCAGGGCCTTGGCAAGCGGAACAATCCCGACCTGCTCGCCGCTGGGACCGACAAGTCGCACCTCGGGAACGCGAATCCGGTCGTTGATGCGGGGCTCGGCGCTGATGGATCCTCCTAAGTAGCACCACACGACCGCCTGGCAGACAGCCGCGTAACGTCTGTTTCGTCAGACCAACCGCGCCGGAACACGAAAAATGCCCCGGACGGGACGCAGGCGGATGCTCCGTGGTACCGGAACACCGCCGCGGACATCGCGGGGCGCACATCGGGCGGCTTCCATCGTCCGTACGGAACGATGGGCGCCGCCTGACCGGTGACCCGCCGCCCGGAGGGCGGCCAGGTGGGAGATCGGAGCCTCCACTTGCGGGCCGGGCACACAGGTGTCCGGCCGGTCGTCACACAAGGTTAGCAGCTCCCGGGGGATGCGGCGAACCATCCGGAACGGGCGCGCGGGGTGCCCGCGGTGCCGGCGGGGGCGGGGCGCCGGCCGCGCGCGGGGACCAGGGCGGACGTCTGTGCGGCGGGGCATATCGTGTGGGGCATGAGTGACGCGACCTCCCCCAGCGACCCCAGTGCCCCGTCCGCTGCCCCGTCCACTGCCCCGGACTCCCCCGACTTCGACGCCATGGCCCGCGACATCGCGGAGGTCCCCGCCGTCGAGGTGATCGTCACGGTCGCGGTCAACCTGATGAGCGCCGCCGCCGTCAAGCTCGGACTGACCGAGGACGGGGACGCCCACAAGGACCTGGACGAGGCGCGCAAGCTGGTGCACGCGCTGGCGGGTCTGCTGGACGCGAGCACGACCGAGATCAGCTCCTTCCACGCGGCTCCGCTGCGGGACGGGCTGAAGTCCCTCCAGCTCGCCTTCCGCGAGGCGTCCGTCGTCCCGGACGAGCCGGGCCAGGGCCCGGGCGAGAAGTACACCGGTCCGGTCTACGGCTGACCGCGCGCGGCGGGGCGCGGGCCGCGCCCGCCCCCGTCCCGCGCGCCGGACCGGCCGCGGGATCTCAGGACCGCACGAACAAGGGCTCGCCCGGAGGGGCCGCCTCGGCCGGCAGCACTGCCAGGTCGAGGCCCTTCACCAGGCGGGCCCTCAGTACGTCGTGGGACGCCAGGGCCCCGGCCACCCGCCGGGCCGCCTCGGCCGGCACCGCGTCCGGCGCCAGGACCAGGGCGAGGGTGCCGTCCGCGTCCCGCGCCGGGACCAGGTGGGCGCGCGCCACGCCCGGCTCCCCGGCCACCGCCTCGCGCACGGCCTCGGCGACGGCGGGGTCGGTCAGCGGGTCCGTGCTGGTGCGGCCCTCCGCGAGGGCCAGCAGCGCCCGGCCGGTGAGCTGGTAGGTGACGGGGCCGGCCAGGTCGATCACCAGGGTGTCGGCCTTCTCGTGCGCGGCGGCCTGCAGCGCCTGGTGCAGCGGCACGGCGACCGGCCGGGCGGCGGGGTCCCAGAGCGCCAGCGAGGCGAGCGAGGTGAAGGCGGGCAGCGCCCGTCGGTCACCGGCGGTCAGGGTGGGGACGGCCATGTCGCTGGTCTTCTCGCGGCGCAGCCCGGTCTCCGGGTCCTCCTCGACCTCGCCCAGCACGGCGACCACGGGGACGAGGAGCCGGGCCCCCTTCAGGGCGGCGAGGACGGGCTCCTCGGCCGCGGGGTCCCCGGCCCAGGCGGCGAGCGCCGCTTGCAGGGCCGGGTCGGCGGTGCCGTCGTCGTCGGAGAAGCCGGGGTCCGGGATGTTCTTGAGCGCCACGCACCGAGCCTAGCCGCCCGCGTGGTGGCGCCGACGCGGGGCTCCCGGTCCGCCCCGGCCCCCGTCGGCCGGCCCGCGTCACCAAGCTCGCGCCCAGGGGGTCCGGCGGCCCGGGGCCGTGGGGGCGGTCGGCTCCGGTCCGCGTGGGCCGGGCCGGGCCGGGCACGTGGTGCGGCGGGGGCCGATGGCCGGCGTCGTGTCAGGCGCGGCGGGGGCCGCCTCGCCAGAGGACGACCGCAGCCGCCAGCAGCAGCACGCCCACGCCCCCGGCCGCCGGGGCGAGCAGCCGGGACGCGGTGTCGTCCTCTGCGGGGTCGGGGCCCTTGCCGAAGTACTGGCGGGTGTGGCCGGAGGAGGCGGCGAGATCCGCGGGGCGCAGCTTCCCGCCCGCCTCGATCGCCGCGGCCGGGTCGACGAAGCCGTAGCCGCGCGCGTCGTCCCGCCCGTTCTCGGGGGCGTTGCGGGCGGTGTCCCGGAGCAGCTTCTTGATCTGGGCCGGGGTGAGTTCGGGGTGGGCGGCCCGCACCAGGGCGACAGCCCCGGAGACGAAGGCGGCGGCGGCGCTGGTGCCCCAGCCCTGGTAGTACTTCCGGTCCGGGTCGGCGATCACCACGTCCACGCCGGGGGCGCTGACGGTCGCGTACCAGCGGCGGGTGGAGAAGGAGGCGTGGGTGCCGAAGCGGTCGACGGCGGTCACCGCGATCACCCCGGGGTAGGCGGCCGGGTAGGAGATCCGGTCCCCCTTCTCGCCGCCGTTGCCCGCGGAGGCGACGACCACGGACCCCTTGGCGAGGGCGTACTGCACGGCGGCGTCCTCGGTGGCCTCGGGGTGGGCCGACTCGCTGTCGTCGCCGAGGGAGAGGTTGATCACGTCGGCGCCCTGGTCGGCGGCCCAGCGGATGCCCTGGGCGAGGGCCGTCCCGCGTGACTTGCGGGCCCGGTCGCGGGCGGGGTCGGCGCCTTCGAGGATCACGCGGACGGGCAGGATCCGGGACTCGGGGGCGATGCCGATGACGCCGGACTCGCGGCCGGGGCCGTGGCCGCGGGCGCCGATGATGCCGGCCATGGCGGTGCCGTGGCGGGCCCAGGGGCGGTCGCCGCGGCCGGCGCCGAAGCCTATGAAGTCCTTGCCCGGGAGGACCGCCCCGGCGAGGTCGGGGTGCTGGTCGTCCACGCCGGTGTCGAGGACGGCGACGGTGATCCCCTCGCCCTTGGTGGTCCGCCACGCCTCGTCGGTGTGCAGGGCCTCCAGGCCCCACTGCTGGGCGCGGATGGTGTCGGCGTGGGCGGGGGACGCGGCGGGCAGTACGGCGAAGGCGGTGGCGACGAGCGCGGCGAGGAGGCGCCCGCGGCGCGGCGGGAGCGTCATTCGGCTTTCTCCGTGACCTGGCGGGCGGCGGCGCGCAGGGTGCGCTCGATGGCGGCGGCGACTCCGGCGGCGTCGTGGCCCAGGCCGGACTGGGCCTGGGTGGAGGTGGCGCCGTCCGCGGTGGCGGCCTGCGCGGGCTGGGGGTCGGTGACGGGGCGTCCGTCGGCGAAGCCGGACACGGCGAAGACGACGACGGGCGCCTCGGTGACCACGTCGACGGTCCAGCTGGCGCGCTGCGCGCTGCCGAACCCGGCGGCGGGGGTGCCCTCGGCGGGCAGGGCGCGGGGCATCAGGTCGCGGCGTTCGCCGAGGCGTTCGGTGGTGAAGCGGTTGTGGAGGGCGAGCATGGCCTGCTGGTCGGCCTCGGTGAAGACCAGGCCGACGGTGACGACGCTGCTGGCGGTCGCGTCGGTGTAGGTGGCGCGCACGACGCGGTCGCAGCCGACCTGCTGGAGGGTCTTGGTCAGCAGCGGGTCCAGCGCGGGGCCGCAGCCGGAGTCGGGCGCGACGGCGACCCGGTTCCAGACGCGCTCGGCGCCGCCGGGGCCGGCCTTGGCGCCCTTGAGGGTGCGCGGGAAGAGGGTGTCCACGGGCACGTTGTGCCACATGCCGCGCACCTTTGCGTAGGTGTCACGGCCGGCGTCCCCGCCGGCCCCGTCACCGGTCAGCCAGGTCCCGGCGGCCGCCCCGCCGATGAGCCCGAGCCCGAGCACGACGCAGGCCACCGCGGCGGCCGCCCGCACGGGCCGCCGGCTCCGCACGGGCCGCAATCGGGTGGTCAGCTCCGCGGGCGTCTCCGGCCGCACCGCCCATCCGTACGCGGTCGCCTCCGGCGGCACCGCCCATCCGTGCGCGGGCGGCCGCGGCGCACCGGGCCGCGGCGTCATGTCGACACTCCCCACGGGCCGGCGACCGGCGCCGGAGGCGCCGGCACCTCCGGGGGGCGTGGGGCGGGGCCCGGGTACGCCGGGGGCGCCGGCAGGCGCCCGGGGTGTCGTGCCGGCGCCGGGGACGGCGGGAGCACCCGCCGCGGACGCCGCCCGGCCGCCGACGGCCGGACCCGGGGCGTCCGGGGTACGCGGGCCCGGGGCCGCGGGAACGACCGGGGGCCGTACCGGCAGCTCGGCGGCCGAGGGACCCGCTGGCACCGGACCGGCGGCCCCCGGAGTACGCGGGCCCGGAGCCCCGGCCGCACCCGAGCCCGGGGCGGCCGGAGCCACCGGGGGACGCGGCGGGGCCGATGCCTCGCCGGGCGGCGCGGCCACACGGTCGGACGCAGCCGGGGCACCCGACGCAGCCGCACCCGCCACGGGCCGTTCCCCGGCGCGAGCACCCGCCGCGGACGCCACCCGGCCGCCGACGGCCGGACCCGGGGCGTCCGGAGTACGCGGGCCCGGGGCCCCGGCGGCAGGCGCCCCGGCCGCACCCGAGCCCGAAACGGCCGGAGCCACGGGCGGACGCGGCGGGATCGTGCCCGGCGCGGTCGCCGGGCGTGGGGGGAGGTGGGCCGGGGGGCCCGAGGGGCTGGGGGCGCCCGAGGCGGGGCGCGTGGGTGGTTTCGGGGGGCGGAGCCGGGTGGTGGACTCGCCGCGCGGGGCGGGGGCGTCGTACGCGCCGGGCTGCGGGGGCACCCCGGCGCCCCGGGCGGGTTCCTGCGCGGCGCCGCCCTCCGCGGGCGGCGGGACCGGGCCGGTGGGGCCGTCCGCCGGACGGGCGGGGGGTGGGGTCAGGTCCGCGAGACGGGAGCGCGGCGGGGGCCCGTCGCCCGAAGGGCGCTGCGCCTCCGTGCTCATTCCGCCCCCTGGTCTTCGGCTCGCCGCCGGCGGATCACCCACCGGGGCAGGCCCGTTCGTCAGCTCGTGCGTGTCACTCTAACGGGCTGCACGTGGGGTGGTCGTCCCATGGCCGGGGGTCCGGGGGATCTGCCCAGAACATCCCCTACCCCGGGGTATTCCGGTCTGGCAAGCTCGGGCCATGACTCCCCGTGCAACGGACCGGGCCCGCTACGACAAGGCCACCGCGCAGCTGGACGCCCCGCTCGCGATCGTCGATCTCGACGCCTTCGACGCCAACGCCGACGATCTCGTGCGCCGGGCCGGCGGCAAGCCGGTCCGGGTCGCGAGCAAGTCGGTGCGCTGCCGGGCCCTGCTGGAGCGGGTCCTCGCCCGGGACGGCTTCGCCGGGATCATGTCGTACACGCTGGCCGAGTCCCTGTGGCTGGCGCGGGCCGGGTTCGAGGACGTGCTGCTGGCCTACCCCTCGGCCGACCGCGCCGCCTTCGCGGAGCTGGCCGGGGACGCCAAACTCGCCGCCGCGGTCACCGTGATGGTGGACGACGTGGCGCAGCTGGACCTGATCGACGCCTCGCGCGCGGGCGGCCGGGAGGAGGTGCGGGTCTGCCTGGAGCTGGACACCGCGCTGCGTCTGCTCGGCGGCCGGGTCCGGATCGGGGCGCGCCGCTCGCCGCTACGGGAACCGGCCGAACTGGCGGAGCTGGCCCGCTCGGTGAGCCGCAGACCCGGCTTCCGGCTGGTGGGCCTGATGGCGTACGAGGGGCATGTGGCCGGTGTCGGCGACGCGGTGGCCGGGGCCCCGCTGCGGTCGCGTGCAGTGCGGCTGATGCAGCGGGCGGCGCGCCGGGAACTGGCCGCGCGCCGGGCGGCCGTGGTGCGGGCCGTGCGCGCGGTGGAGCCGGAGCTGGAGTTCGTCAACGGCGGCGGGACCGGCAGCGTCCAGCACACGGCCGCCGAGGACGCCGTGACCGAGATCGCGGCCGGCTCGGGCCTCTACGTGCCGCGCCTGTTCGACAACTACACCTCGTTCCACGGGCGTCCGGCCGCCCTGTTCGCGCTGCCGGTGGTGCGCCGGCCCGGGGTGGGCGTGGTGACGGTACTGGGCGGCGGCTACCCCGCGTCGGGGGCGGCCGGCCAGGACCGTTCGCCCGTGCCGTGGCTGCCGGAGGGGCTGCGCTACGACCCCCGGGAGGGCGCGGGCGAGGTGCAGACACCGCTGCTGGGGCCCCCGGCGGATGATCTCCTGATCGGGGACCGGGTGTGGTTCCGGCACGCCAAGGCCGGTGAGCTGTGCGAGCGGTTCGAGACCCTGCACCTGGTCGAGGGCGACCGGGTCACGGCGAGCGTGCCGACCTACCGGGGCGAGGGCCGCGCCTTCCTCTGACCGGCCCCGGGGAGTCAGTCGCCCGGACCGATGCTGCTGCCGACCCCGCCGCTGGTCCCGCCCGCCGCTCCGACGGGCCGGATTCCCGCGGTGATCGCGTCCATCCCGGCGAGGTCGGGCCCGTCCGGGCCCGCGTCGAAGGCGAAGCGCACGACGACCATGGACTCGGTGCCGATGGTGGAGGGGAAGGCCACGGTCTGGACGTGGCCGCCGGGGCCCTTGCCGGTGGTCACGCGCCAGCGGATCAGGTATCCGGCCCGCCCGGCGACGGCGACGTTCTGGGCCTTGACCACTTTGTGGGCCCGGAGCCCCCCGTAGGCGGGGGTACCGAGGACGTCCTCGTCGTACGCCTGGTCCGCCGCCTTGGCGATGTCGGCCTCGGCGACCTGCTTCGCGGTGGTGGCGTCCGCCGAGGGGGTGGCGCTGAGGGAGGTGACGCGGCCGTGGCGGCAGAGGGAGGAGCCGCCGCCGGGGCAGTCGTAGGTCTCGTCGGTGTGCATGCCGGCGCCCGGGCCGATCAGGCGGTCCGACGTCTCCCAGCCGTCGGGCACGGGCAGGCTGACGCCGTTGAGCTGGTCGACGAGCCGGCCCTCGTCCGGGTCCGCCGAGAGTGCGGCGGACGGCGCGGCCGAGCCGCCGGGGGCGGGGGACGCCGGGGCGGCGGCGGTGGTCCCCGGGCCGCCGGAGGCGACGGGGTCCGGTCCGCCGTCCTCGTCGTCCGTGCCGAGGAGGAGGACCGCGCCGGTGACCACGGCGGCGACGAGCACGGCCCCGGCGGCCACCAGGGCGACGGTCCGCCGCGACCGGCCGCCGGACCCCCCGGGCGTGCCCGGGGCGACGGGCGGCCCGAAGCCGCCGGGGCCGAAGCCGGCCCCGGCGGTTCCGGACTGCGGGGCCCCGAAGGTGCCGGGGGCCCCGGGAGCGGCCGGGGCCTGGCGGACGTGAGCGGTCCATGCCGTGCCGTCCCACCAGCGTTCCGTGCCGGGCGCCTGCGCGTCCGGGTACCAGCCGGGCGGAGTCGTCATGCTCATGCGGCCACCCTAGCCGCGCCCCCGGCCGGCGCCGCCCGCACCCGCCCCGTGCCTGCCCGCCCCCGTCGCGGCCACCGCCGCGTGCGTCACGGCCGCCTACACCGGGGTGACGTACGCCCCCGAGATCCCCCCGTCCACCAGGAAGTCCGTCGCGTTGACGAAGGAGGAGTCGTCGCTCGCGAGGAAGGCGACCGCCGCCGCGATCTCCTCCGCGTCGGCGAAGCGGCCGACCGGGATGTGGACCAGGCGGCGGGCTGCCCGCTCCGGGTCCTTGGCGAACAGCTCCTGGAGCAGCGGGGTGTTGACCGGCCCGGGGCAGAGCGCGTTGACCCGAATGCCCTCGCGGGCGAACTGCACGCCCAGTTCGCGGGACATCGCCAGCACGCCGCCCTTGGACGCGGTGTACGAGATCTGCGAGGTGGCCGCGCCCATCCGCGCCACGAAGGAGGCGGTGTTGATGATCGAGCCCCTGCCCTGGCGCCGCATGTAGGGGATGGCCGCCTTGCAGCAGAGGTAGACGGAGGTCAGGTTGACCTCCTGGACGCGCTTCCACGCCTCCAGGCCGGTCTCCAGGATGGAGTCGTCGTCGGGCGGCGAGATGCCCGCATTGTTGAAGGCGATGTCGACGCTGCCGTAGGTCTCGAACGCGGTCCGGAACAGGGCCTCGACCTGCTCGGCGTCGGTGACGTCCACCCGGACGAAGGTCCCGCCGACCTCGTCCGCGGCGGCTTTGCCGGCCTGCTCGTCGATGTCGGCGCAGACGATGTGCGCGCCCTCGGAGGCGAGCCGGCGCGCGGTGGCGAGGCCGATGCCGCTGCCCGCCCCGGTGATCACGGCGGTGCGTCCGACCAGGCGGCGGCAGAGGGATGTGTCGGTCATGGTCAGGCCTCCGTGCTGATGAAGACGTTCTTGGTCTCGGTGAACGCGGTGAGGGCGTCGGGGCCGAGTTCCCGGCCGAGGCCGGACTGCCCGTAGCCGCCGAAGGGGGTCCAGTAGCGGACACTGGAGTGGGAGTTGACGGAGAGGTTGCCGGCGGCGACCGCGCCGGACACCCGCAGGGCGCGGCCCACGTCACGGGTCCAGATGGAGCCGGAGAGGCCGTAGTCGGTGGCGTTGGCGAGCCGGACGGCGTCCTCCTCGTCGTCGAAGGGGAGGACGACGGCGACGGGGCCGAACACCTCCTCGCAGGCGGCGGGGGCGTCGGGCGCGAGGCCGGTCAGGACGGTCGGCGGGAACCAGAAGCCGGGCCCGGCGGGCGCGGTGCCCCGGATCGCCTCGGCGTCCTCGGGGACGTAGGAGCGGACCCGGTCGAGCTGGGCCCGGGAGATCAGCGGGCCCATCTGCGTGCGTTCGTCCCCGGGGTCGCCGACGACGACGGACTCGATCGCGGGGGCGAGCAGGCCGAGGAAGCGGTCGTAGACCGAGCGCTGCACCAGGACGCGGGTGCGGGCGCAGCAGTCCTGGCCGCTGTTGTCCAGGAAGGACATCGGGGTGGCAGCCGCGGCCTTCTCCAGGTCGGCGTCGGCGAAGACGATGTTGGGGCTCTTGCCGCCGAGTTCGAGGGTGAGCCGTTTCACGCGTTCCGCGCAGAGCGCCATGATGCGCTTGCCGACGCGGGTGGAGCCGGTGAAGACGATCTTCGCGACGCCGGGGTGGCGGACCAGGGCCTCCCCCGCGATGCCGCCGCGCCCCGGCAGCACCTGGAACAGGCCCTCGGGGAGCCCGGCCGCCAGGGCGAGTTCGGCGAGGCGCAGGGCGGTGAGCGGGGTCGTCTCGGCGGGCTTGAGGATCACGGCGTTGCCCGCGGCGAGGGCGGGTGCGGTGCCCCAGGCCGCGATCGGCATCGGGAAGTTCCAGGGGGCGATGACGCCGACCACGCCGAGGGGTTCCAGGAGGGTGACGTCGAGGCCGCCGGGCACCGGGATCTGACGGCCGGTCAGCCGTTCGACGCCACCGGCCGCGTAGTCGAGGAGATCGCGGACGTTGCCGGCCTCCCAGCGGGCGTTGCCGATGGTGTGGCCCGCCTCGGTGACCTCCAGCCGGGCGAGTTCCTCGGTGTGGTCGTCGACGACGGAGGCGAAGCGGCGGAGCAGCCGGGCCCGGTCGGCGGGGGCGGCGGCGGCCCAGGCGCGCTGGGCGGTGGCGGCCCGGGCGACGGCGGCGTCCACCTCGGCGGCGCCGGCCGCGGGGACGGTGGCGACGACCTTCTCGGTGGCCGGGTCGAGGACGTCCAGCGCCTCGGGGACGTGCGGGGTGTCGGACACGGGGGGCCTCACAGGCGTTCGAAGGAGCGGCGCAGCTCCCAGTCGGTGACGGCGGCGTCGAAGGCGTCGAGTTCGACGCGGGCCATGTTGCGGTAGTGGTCGACGACCTCGTCGCCGAAGGCCGCCTTGGCGACGGCGCTGGCCTCCCACAGTTCGGCCGCCTCGCGGAGGGTGGTGGGGACGCGGTCGTATCCGGCGTCGTAGGCGCTGCCGGTGCAGGCGTCGGGGAGTTCGAGCTTCTGCTCGACGCCGTGCAGGCCCGCGGCCACCAGGCCGGCGACGGCGAGGTAGGGGTTGACGTCGCCGCCGGGGAGCCGGTTCTCGAAGCGCATCGAGCGGCCGTGGCCGACCACGCGCAGGGAGCAGGTGCGGTTGTCGTGGCCCCAGGCGACGGCGGTGGGGGCGAAGGAGCCGGGCTGGAAGCGCTTGTAGGAGTTGATGTTCGGCGCGTAGAGAAGGGAGAACTCGCGCAGCGCGGCGAGCTGGCCGGCGAGGAAGTGCCGCATCAGCGGGGACATGCCGCCGGGGCCGTCGCCGGCCATGGCGTTGTTCCCGTCGGCGTCCTGGAGGGAGAGGTGGATGTGGCAGGAGTTGCCCTCGCGCTCGTTGTACTTGGCCATGAAGGTGAGCGAGACGCCCTCCTGCGCGGCGATCTCCTTGGCGCCGGTCTTGTAGACGGCGTGGTGGTCGCAGGTGACCAGGGCCTCGTCGTACTTGAAGGCGATCTCGTGCTGGCCGGGGTTGCACTCCCCCTTGGCCGACTCCACGGTGAGGCCGGCGCCGGCCATCTCGTTGCGGATGCGGCGCAGCAGGGGCTCGATCCGGCCGGTGCCGAGGACGGAGTAGTCGACGTTGTACTGGTTGGCCGGGGTGAGGCCGCGGTAGTCGCGGTCCCAGGCCTGTTCGTAGGTGTCCCTGAAGACGATGAACTCCAGCTCGGTGCCGACATGGGCGCTGAGGCCCAGTTCGGCGAGCCGGCCGAGCTGGCGGCGGAGGATCTGGCGGGGCGCGGCGGGCACGGGCGAGCCGTCGTGCAGCGCGAGGTCGGCGACGACCAGGGCGGTGCCCTCGTGCCAGGGGATGTGCCGCAGGGTTGCGAAGTCGGGACGCATGGCGAAGTCGCCGTAGCCGTTCTCCCAGGAGGACATGGCGTAGCCGCCCACGGTGTTCATCTCGGTGTCGACGGCGAGCAGGTAGTTGCAGCCCTCGGTACCGTGCTCGGCGACCTCGTCAAGGAAGAACCGGGCGGCGAACCGCTTGCCCTGGAGGCGTCCCTGCATGTCGGGGAAGGCCAGGACGACGGTGTCGATCTCGCCTCGCTCGACCCGCACGCGCAGGTCGTCGAGAGCGAGCGGGGGTGTGCGGTCTGCCACGGGACAACGCCTCCTAGGGGTCAACCGGTCGGCCGGAGTCATAAGGTATTGCGGAAGACCTTTGATTGGGAAGGGGAAACGGCGAGGTGGCGACAACGGACGGCACGGAAGACGGCGGCAGCCCCGGGAACGGCGGCGCCGCGACGGACCGCACCGGCCCGGAGGGCACCGCACCCGACCGGCTGGCCGCGGTGCTGGGCACCGTGCGGGCGGGCAACGGCTTCGAGGAGGCCCTGGAGCAGATCCTGCAACTGCTGCGGCTGGGCCTGGTGTCGGCCGGCGAGCGGCTGCCCGCGGAACGCGAACTCGCCGAGCGCATGGGCATCAGCCGGGTCACCCTGCGCGAGGTGCTCAAGGTCCTCACCGACCAGGGCCTGGTGGAGAGCCGGCGCGGCCGCTACGGGGGCACCTTCGTGCTGCACCGCCCCGGCGGCCACGGCGAGGACGAACTGCGCCGGCGGGTCGCGGGCGTGGACGTGGAGGACACCCTGCGCTTCCGCGAGGTGCTGGAGACGGGCGCGGCGGGTCTGTGTGCCGCGCACGGGCTGGACGCGGCGGGCGCGGAGCGCCTGCGGGCGGCCCTGGCGGCCACCCATGACGCGCCGCTGGCCGACTACCGCAAGCAGGACACCCTGCTCCATCTGACCCTGGCCGAACTGTCCGGCTCGCCCTCGCTGACCGCCCGGTACGCGGCGGTCCGGGCCACCCTCAACGACCTGCTGGACTGCATCCCGCTGCTGGTGCGGAACCTGGAGCACTCCCAGCACCAGCACACCGCCCTGGTGGAGGCCGTCCTGGACGGGGACGCGGACGCCGCGCGCGAGGTGATGCGGGAGCACTGCGAGGGCACCGCGGCCCTGCTGCGCGGCTTCCTGGGGCGCGCCTGAGCCGGGACCGGGCGGGCCCGCGCCCGAGGGCGTTCCGCGACCGCCGCCGCGACCGATCCGTAACACCGCGTTTACGCACGGGGCTTGCGCGCCCCGACACCGGACCGCAAAGGTGTGCGCACAAACCTTTGACCTGAGCCAGGAGCGACCCATGGCTGAAGGCACCACCTCGCGCACCCCGTCCACGGCGTCCACGGCCTCCTCCCCCGCCGAGGCCGAGGGGGACGCCTATCTCAAGCGGCGCGCCCTGCGCCGGGGCAGCGCCGGCTGGCTGCTGCTCACCGGTCTCGGCGTCGCCTACGTCGTCTCCGGGGACTACTCCGGCTGGAACATCGGGCTCTCCGAGGGCGGCTTCGGCGGACTCGCCGTCGCCATGCTCCTCATGGGCGCCATGTACGCCTGTCTCGTCTTCGCGCTGGCCGAGCTGTCGGCCATCCTGCCCACGGCGGGCGGCGGTTACGGCTTCGCCCGGCGGGCGCTGGGCACCTGGGGCGGCTTCCTCACCGGCACCGCCATCCTCATCGAGTACATCCTGGCGCCGGCTGCGATCTCCATCTTCATCGGCGACTACGTGGAGTCCCTGGGACTGTTCGGCCTGGAGTCCGGCTGGCCGGTCTATCTCGCCTGCTTCGCCGTCTTCATCGGCATCCACCTCTGGGGTGTGGGCGAGGCCCTGCGCTTCAGCCTGATCGTGACGGTGGTCGCCGTGGCCGCCCTGCTGATCTTCGCGGTGGGCGCGTTCACCGAGTTCTCGGCCTCCGGGCTGACCGACATCCCGGTCGACGATGAGGCGTTCGGCGCCAACTCCTGGCTGCCGTACGGGCTGCTGGGCATCTGGGCGGCGTTCCCGTTCGGGATGTGGTTCTTCCTCGGGGTGGAGGGCGTGCCGCTGGCGGCCGAGGAGGCGAAGGACCCGGTGCGGTCCATGCCCCGGGCACTGGCCGTCTCCATGGGCATCCTGGTGCTGCTGGCCCTGCTGACCTTCTTCGCGGCGAGCGGCGCGCGCGGGTCGGCGGCCATCCAGGAAGCGGGCAACCCGCTGGTCGTCGCGCTCCAGGGCGACGGCGACCCGACCCCGCTGAGCCGCTTCGTCAACTACGCGGGCCTGGCCGGGCTGGTCGCCTCCTTCTTCTCCCTGATCTACGCGGGGTCCCGCCAGTTGTTCGCCCTCTCCCGGGCCGGCTATCTGCCGCGCTTCCTCTCCCTCACCAGCCGCCGCAAGTCGCCCTACCTCGGGCTGCTGATCCCGGGCGCGATCGGCTTCGCGCTCGCCGCGGGCACCGGGAACGGCGCGCGGATGCTGAACATCGCCGTCTTCGGCGCGACGATCAGCTACGCGCTGATGGCCCTCTCGCACATCGTGCTCCGCCGCCGGGAGCCGGAGCTGCACCGCCCGTACCGCACCCCGGGCGGGATCGCGACCTCCTCGGTCGCCCTCGTGCTGGCGCTCTCCGCGCTGGTGGCGACCTTCCTGGTGGACAAGGACGCCGCGTTCACCGCGCTCGTCGTGTACGCGGTGGCCCTGGCCTACTTCGCTCTCTACAGT
Organism: Streptomyces sp. CNT372; assembly: GCF_000377145.1. Classification (NCBI taxonomy): domain Bacteria; kingdom Bacillati; phylum Actinomycetota; class Actinomycetes; order Kitasatosporales; family Streptomycetaceae; genus Streptomyces; species Streptomyces sp. CNT372. The sequence goes on from NZ_KB897784.1 coordinate 110,843, forward strand.
CGACACCGTCTGGTCGCCCGGGCGCCCGAAGAGGAGTTCGCGGCGCTGGCGGCGGCCGAGGCGGAGCTGGATCGCACCTGAGGACATGCTCGTGACCCCACCGCTCATCGGTATCAGCACCTATCTGGAGTCCTCCGCCCGCTGGGGCGTCTGGGACATGCCCGCTGCCCTGCTGCCGGCCGCCTACCCGCGGCTGGTGCGGGCGGCCGGGGGCCTCGCCGTGATGCTCCCGCCGGACGACCCGGCGCGGGCGGCGGCGGTCCTGGCCCGGCTGGACGGCCTGGTCGTCGCGGGCGGCCCGGACGTGGACCCCGCGCGTTACGGCGCAGAACGCTCGGACCGCACCGGCCCGCCGGCCCCCGAGCGCGACGCGTGGGAGCTGGCCCTGGTCCGGGCCGCGATCGACGCGGGGACTCCGCTGCTCGGGATCTGCCGGGGGATGCAGTTGCTGAACGTGGCCTGCGGCGGCACCCTCGTCCAGCACCTCGACGGCCACACCGGCGGCCCGGCGGGCACCACCCTCGGCCTCTTCGGCGCGCACACGGTCAAGCCCGTGCCGGGCACCCGGTACGCCTCGCTGGTCCCGGAAGCCGCGTCGGTGCCCACCTACCACCACCAGTCGGTGGACCGCCTCGGCGAGGGGCTGGTGGCCTGCGCGTACGCGGAGGACGGCACGGTGGAGGCGGTCGAGACGGCCGGGCCGCCGCCGGACGGGGCCGCGCCGGCGCCGGGGTGGGTGCTGGGCGTCCAGTGGCACCCGGAGATGGGCACGGACACGCGGGTGATGGCGGGCCTGATCGCGGCCGCGACCGGGCCCTGACGGGCCGCGACCGCCTCGCGGCGCGCGCCGGGTGCCCGTCTCGCGGCCCGGGCCCCGCGCCCTCGCCGCACGTACGCGGCCAACGGCCGCCCGAGCCCGCCCGCCATGGAACCGGCGGCTGACCGTGGCCTCCGCCCCCCGACGTACAGTCCGCCCCACATACGCGTACACCCACGCGGCCGGCGGCCGACCTGGCCCCGCCCCGCCGCAGGACCGGTCCCCGCGTACGCCCACGCGGCCCGTGGCCGGCAGCCCCGCCGCGGGGCCGGCCGCCCACGCCGCAGGCGGCGAACCGGCCCGGTCCGGCCCCGCCGTACAGCCCGCCCCCCGCCCGGCTCCCGTCTACCCCCGGGTCAGCCCCAGCAGGTCGCGGGCCGGGCCCGTCGGACGGTGGCCCTGGGGCCAGACGGCGCGGAGGTCGCGGTCGAGGCGGACGCCCTCGACCGGGACGCGGACCAGGCGGCGCGAGGCCAGTTCCTCGGTGACCGCCAGTTCGCTGAGCACCGCCGGGCCCGCGCCGCTCACCGCCGCCGCCTTGACCGCCGTCGTGGAGGCCAGCTCCAGCAGCGGGGCCGCCAGGCCCCCGTGCGCGGAGAGGGCCGAGTCGAGGACCTGCCGGGTGCCGGAGCCCCGCTCGCGCAGCACCAGCGGTGCGGCGGCCAGCTCCGCCGGGGTGAGCGGGCTCCGGCGCCGCCGGGCCCACGGGTGCCCGGGCGCGGCGACCACGAAGAGCCGGTCGTGGCCGACGACCGTTCCGTCCAGCCCCTCCGGCACGCTCAGCCCCTCCACGAAGCCGAGGTCGGCCTCCCCGGCGAGGAGCCGTTCGGCGACCGCGGCGGAGTTCCCGGCGAGCAGGGAGACGGCGGTGTCCGGGCGTCCGGCCCGCAGCGCGATCAGCCAGCCCGGCAGCAGGTACTCCGCGATGGTCATACTGGCCGCGACCCGCAGCCGCGAGTCCCGCCGCCCCCGCAGCGCCTGTGCCCCCGCGTCGAAGGCCTCGGCGGCCTCGACCACCCGCCGGGCCCAGTCCGTGACCAGCGCCCCCGCCTCGGTGAGGCGGGAGCCGCGCGGGGAGCGTTCGACGAGGGCGACGCCGAGCTGCCGTTCCATCGAGCGGACCCGGCTGCTCGCGGCGGGCTGGGTGATGCCGACCTCGCGGGCCGCCCGGCCCAGACTCCCGTGCCGGGCGACGGCGAGCAGCAGTTCCAGGGCGCCGAGATCGGGCACCCGGTGGGCGAGCGGCACATGCTCCGGCTGGTCGGTCATAAGACCAGCTTATGAGGTGATAGGGGCATGATCCCTGGTGGGTCCCCGGTTCCGGCACGAGAGTGACGGCCATGGTCACCCTCACCGCTCCGTCCGCCTCTCCCCCGGTCCCCCTCGGGCCGGTGCCGTCCCCGGCGGACCGGGGGCCGGGGCGGCCGTCCCTCCGCCGCCTCGGCCCGAACTGGTACGCCCCGGTGATGGGCACGGCGGCGGTCGGCACCGCCGGCTGGGGGCTCGCCGCCGCGCCGGGCGGCGCGCAGCTCGCCGGACTCGGCCTCCCGCCGGTCGCCGCCACCGCCGTCCGGACCGGCGCGACCGGAGTCTGGGCCCTGTCCGCCCTGCTGCTGGCCGTCCTGCTCACCGCGCGCGCCGTGCACCGGACCCGGTACCCGGACCAGGTGCGGGCCGATCTGCTCGACCCGGCGGTGGCCCCGTTCTACGGCTGCCTGTCGATGGCGCTGCTCGCGGTGGGCGCCGGGGCCACGACGGCGGGCCGGGAGCTGCTGGGCCCGGCGGCCCTCCCGGTCGCGGCGGCCCTGTTCACGGCCGGGACCGCGACCGGTCTCGTGGTGGCCGTGGCCGTGCCGTATCTGATGGTGGTCCGGCACCGGGTGGCCCCCGGGAGCGCGACGCCGGTGTGGCTGCTGCCGGTCGTCGCGCCGATGGTGTCGGCGGCGACCGGCCCGCTGCTGGTGCCCCACCTGCCCCCCGGGCAGGCCCGGGAGGCGCTGCTGCTGGGCTGCTGGGCGATGTTCGGACTGAGCCTGCTGGCAACGCTGCTGATCCTGCCGGTCGTCTTCGCCCGGCTGCTGCACCACGGCCCGCTGCCCCTGGCGCTGACGCCGTCCCTCTTCCTGGTCCTCGGCCCGCTCGGGCAGTCGACGACGGCCGTGGGCAAACTGGCCGACGCGGCGCCGGGCGCGATCGGGGAGCCGTACGCACGGGGGCTCGCCGTGCTCGCCGTGGTCCACGGCGTCCCGGTGCTGGGTTTCGCCCTGCTGTGGCTGGCCCTCGCGGTCGCGATGGTGGTACGGGCGGGGCGCGCGGGGATGCCGTTCACGCTGGGCTGGTGGGCGTTCACCTTCCCGGTGGGCACCTGTGTGACGGGGGCGCAGGTGCTGGCCGAGCGGACCGGGCTGACGGCGTACGCCTGGCTGGCCGTCGCCCTGTACGCCGCCCTCCTCGCGGCGTGGGCCGTCGCGGCGGCGCTCACGGCCCGGGGGCTGCTCCGGGGCGAGCTGCTGCGAGAGCCGCGCCCAGCACCGCCGGGGCGGTGACCAGGGAGGGCCCGTACCAGGTCAGGGCGCGCCCGTCGAGGAGGGCGGTGGGCAGCCCGGGGAACGCCTCGGGGCCGTCGTCCGGGCCGAAGGCGTACGGCTCGTCGGGGAGGGCGACCAGATCGGCGCCCGAGGCGCGCAGCTCGTCCAGGGGGACGCGGGGGTAGCGCTCGGCGTGGTCCGCGTAGACGTTGGCGACGCCGAGGCGGGCCAGCACGTCCCCGGCGAAGGTGTCGCGTCCCAGGACCATCCACGGCCGGCGCCAGATCGGCACGACGACCCGGGCCGCCGGGCGCGCGGGCCGGACGGCGGCCCAGGCGGCCTCGGCCTCGTCGAGCCAGGCGGGCCGGGCCAGACCGCAGCCGTCGGCCAGGACCCGGTGCAGCTCGGTGAAGGCCGTCTCCAGCGTGCGTACCTCGGTGACCAGGACCCGCAGGCCGGCGGCGCGCAGGGCGTCCAGGTCGGGCGCCCGGTTCTCCTCCTCGTTGGCGATCACCAGATCGGGGCGCAGGGCGGCGACGGCGGCGGTGTCCGGGTTCTTGGTGCCGCCGATCCGGGCCACCTCGAGCCCGGCGGGGTGGCTGCACCAGTCGGTGGCGCCCACCAGGAGCCCGGAGGCGGTCACGGCGACGGCCTCGGTGAGCGAGGGCACCAGGGAGACGACGCGCACCGGTCAGGTCCGGGGGGCCGGGGTGGCGGAGATGTGGTCGGCGACGGCGACGAGCAGGATGCGGGTTTCCGGGCCGGTCGCGCGCCAGCGGTGGCGGACACCGCCGGACAGGAAGAGCGAGTCGCCGGGGCCGAGCCGGTGGGCGCGCCCCTCGGCCTCCACCTCCACCGCGCCGTCGGCGACGTACAACAGCTCGTCGTTGCGGTGGCTGAACTCGCCCTCGGTCTGGTGCTCGCCGCTGAACTCCACGGCCCGCAGCTGGTGCCGGCCGCGCACCAGGGAACGGGAGCCCTCCGGTCCGCCGGGGTGGGCGTCCTCGCCGGCCCGGACCAGGTCCACGGTGCGGGTGGTGTCGGAGGCGGCCAGCAGGGTGCCGACGGTGGTGTCCAGGGCGTCGGCGATGCGCTGGAGGGAGCGGTCGCTCGGGCGGGCCCGCTCGTTCTCGACCTGGCTGAGGAAGGGTACGGACAGTCCGCTGCGGGCGGAGACGGCGGCGAGGGTGAGGCGCAGGGCGCGGCGGCGTTTGCGCACGGTCGCCCCCACGCGGAGAGGTTCCTCCCTCTCCTTGGGGTCCTTCGCTTCCTTCGCGTCCATCGGGTGGGCTCCCCTCCCCTGGGTCCTGTCTCACCATACGCAGCATCCGCCCCTCCGTACTCGCCAAAGCGGCAGGACAAGGGCTCCGGGAGCCCGCGGTGCCGGATATGGCGACGCAAAAGGGGTGGGCCCCGCCGGATCGGCGGGGACCACCCCTCTGAACGCACCCCGTGTGCTACGGGATACGCACGGCTACCACTTCCCGGCTTTCCGGTGGGGGACCACTTCCCGGCGAGGCCGGTTCCCGTCCAGCCGGGCGCGGACGCCTCCTGCCACGAAGACACCGGCGGCGACCGCGCGACGCGGGGAGTGCCGGCGGGGTGCGGCATCATCGTGCCTGTGACGCGACGCCTGATGCTCCTCGACACCGCCTCCCTCTACTTCCGCGCCTACTACGGCGTCCCCGACTCGGTCCGCGCCCCCGACGGCACACCCGTCAACGCGGTCCGCGGGCTGATGGACTTCATCGCGCGGCTGGTGCAGGACCACCGGCCCGACGACCTGGTGGCCTGCTGGGACAACGACTGGCGCCCGCAGTGGCGGGTGGACCTGATCCCCTCGTACAAGGCGCACCGGGTCGCCGAGGAGCAGGCGCTGGGGCCGGACGTGGAGGAGACCCCGGACACCCTGGACCCGCAGGTGCCGGTGATCCGGGAGGTGCTGGCGGCGGTCGGTATCGCCCGTGTCGGCGCGGACGGCTACGAGGCGGACGACGTGATCGGCACCCTGACCGCGCGGGCGACCGGCCCGGTGGACATCGTCACCGGCGACCGCGACCTCTACCAGCTCGTCGACGACGCCCGGAAGCGCCGGGTGCTCTACCCACTGAAGGGCGTCGGCACCCTGCAGGCCACCGACGAGGCGTGGCTGCGCGAGAAGTACGGTGTCGACGGCCGGGGTTACGTCGATCTGGCGCTGCTGCGCGGCGACCCGAGCGACGGCCTGCCCGGAGTGCCGGGCATCGGCGAGAAGACCGCCGCGAAACTGCTGGACGCGTACGGGGACCTGGCCGGGATCCTGGCGGCGGTGGACGACCGCACCTCGAAGCTCACCCCGGCGCAGCGCCGCCGGCTGGACGAGGCGCGCCCCTATCTGGCGGTCGCGCCGAAGGTGGTGCGCGTCGCCTCGGACGTGCCGCTGCCCGAGGCCGACCTCTCGCTGCCGAAGGAGCCGAGGGACCCGGCCGCCCTGGACGCGCTGGCCGAGCGGTGGGGGCTGGGGGGCGCGGTGGTGCGGCTGCGGACGGCCCTGGCGGGCTGAGCGGCGGGCGCTCCGGCACCCCGGGTGTTAACTTAGGCAAGCCTAAGTACGCACCACGTCAGGGGAGACACCGTGGCTGAACAACCGGCCCGCAAGGCACCGCAGGTCCACGAGGCGAAGGTGGTCCGCACCGAGCGGCTCACCCCGCACATGGTGCGGGTGGTCCTCGGGCTCCCCGAGGACACCTCCTTCAGCGCCGACGAGTACACCGACCACTACGTCAAGCTGCTCTTCGCGCCCGAGGGCGTGAGCTACCCCGAGCCGTTCGACATGGACCGCGTCCGCGCGGAGTTCCCTCGCGAGCAGTGGCCCGCCAACCGCACGTACACGATCCGGACCTGGGACGCGGCCCACCGCGAGGCGACGATCGACTTCGTGGTCCACGGCGACGAGGGCCTGGCCGGCCCCTGGGCGGCGCGGGCACGGGCCGGTGACCCGATGTACCTGCTCGGCCCCGGCGGCGGCTACGCCCCGGACCCGGCGGCCGACTGGCACCTGCTGGCGGGCGACGAGAGCGCGCTGCCCGCCATCGCCGCCGCCCTGGAGCGGATGCCGCAGGGCGCGGTGGTGCACGCCTTCGTGGAGGTCGGGGGCGCGGAGGACGAGCAGAAGATCGTCACCCCGGACGGGGTGGAGGTCGTCTGGCTGCACCGCGGCGACCGGCCCGCGGGGGCCGCCCTGGTCGAGGCCGTGACCGGGCTGGACTTCCCCGAGGGGGAGGTCTGCGCCTTTGTGCACGGTGAGGCGGGCGCGGTGAAGGAGCTGCGCCGCCATCTGCGCGTGGAGCTCGGCATCCCGCTCGCCCGCCTCTCGATCTCGGGCTACTGGCGGATCGGCAAGACGGACGAGGCGTGGCGCGCCGTCAAGCGCGAGTGGAACGAGCAGGTGGAGCGCGAGCAGGACCGGCCGGCGGCCTGACCTGTCCACCACCCCGGGCCGCCCCGGCCGACCGGGGCGGCCCAAGGCGTGACACGATGCGCGGCACGGGACCGGGCGGCCTCCGGGCCGGCGCACACCGGGCGGTCCGCACCGGGCCGGACCGACAAGAACCGATCGGGCCGGCCCGCATCGGTCCGATCCGGACCGATGCGGCCGGTGCGCATCGATGCGGTCCGCTCCGCATCGGTCCGCTCCGGACCAATCCGTTTCGCTCCCGGCACCGAATACGGCACGACGGACGTCCGCGACGGGCGTCCCGGCCGTGCGCACCATGGAGGAACACCGCGTGAAAGAAGCCGTCCACATCGGTGGCCCCGCCCCGGCGGGGCCCGATCTTCAGGAGCTGCTCGTCCTGGTGGCCAGAGGCGACCAGGACGCCTTCTCCGAGGTCTACGACGCCGTGAGCGGTGCGGTCCTCGGGCTGGTGCGCACGGTCCTGCGCGATCCCGCCCAGTCGGAGGAGGTCGCCCAGGAGGTCCTCGTCGAGGTCTGGCGCACGGCTGCCCGCTACCAGCCCGCCCGCGGCTCCGCGAAGACCTGGATCCTCACCCTGGCCCACCGCCGGGCCGTGGACCGGGTGCGCTCCGCCCAGGCGGCCACCGACCGGGAGCAGCGGGCCGCGCTGCTGGAGCGGACACCCGCGTACGACGAGGTCACCGAGCAGGTGGAGGCCCGCCTGGAGCGCGAGCAGGTGCGCCGCTGCCTCGGCGGGCTGACCGAGCTCCAGCGCGAGTCCGTGACGCTGGCGTACTACCGGGGCCTCGCGTACCGCGAGGTCGCCGAACTCCTGTCCGTGCCGCTCGGCACGGTCAAGACCCGACTGCGCGACGGGCTGATCCGGCTGCGCGACTGCCTGGGGGTGAGCGCGTGAACACCGTTGATCTGCACATGCTGACGGGGGCCTATGTGCTGCACGCCCTCTCGCCGGAGGAGCGCGCGGAGTTCGAGAGCCATCTGCGTGCCTGCCCGTCCTGCGCCCAGGAGGTCCGCGAGCTGGCCGCGACCGCGGGGAGGCTGGCCGCCGCCGTGACCGTGACCCCGCCGCCCGCGCTCAAGCGGCGGGTGATGGCCCGGCTGCCGGCGGAGCGTCAGGAGGGCCCCGTCGTCCCGCGTCAGGCCGGTCGGCCCACGGGTGGCCGGCGCCGGGCCGTGTCCCGGTTCGTCCTCGCGGCGTGCGTCGCGGCCGCGGCCTCGCTGGGCGGGGTGGCGGTCTGGCAGTACCAGGAGGCCCGGGACGCGATGGAGCGCGCCGAGGCGGCCGAGCGCAGGACGGACGAACTGACGGCGGTCCTCTCCGCCCCGGACGCCGTCGTGGAGAGCGGGAACCTGGCGGACGGGGCGCGGGCCACGGTCGTCGTCTCGCGCGACCGGGACCGGGCCGTGTTCCTCGCGTCGGGAATGCCCGAGCCCCCGGCGGGCAAGGTCTACCAGCTCTGGTTCAACGACGGCGAGGCGATGCGCTCGGCGGGCCTGATGGACCCGGCGGCGACCGGCGGCGCGGTGCTGATGGAGGGGCCGGTGGGCGGCGCGTCCGGCATGGGGATCACCGTCGAGCCGGCCGGCGGCTCACCGGAGCCGACCTCGGAGCCGGTGGCCCTGATGGACTTCCCCGCGTAGTGGACGGCCGGGGGCGGACCCGTCCGTCTTCCGGCTGCCCCGTCACGGGCGTTCCACACCGGGTGGTTCACCGGCAGAGTCCGGGCCGCTCCGCCCCCGGGTGGTTCACCGGCCGGCCCCGGGCCGCTCCGGCACGGCGTCCGGGTCCCGACCCGGCAGGCCCGGCGGCCCTGAGCCCGGGCGCGGACGGGCCCGCCCGGGCTCAGGGCCGCCGGGCCCCGGGGACCGCGTCCCGCTTCGGCGGCAGCGGGAAGAAGCCGCTGGTACGGGCCGCGTACTCGGCGAAGCCCGGCCGGTCGGCCATATGCCGCTCCAGCAGCCGCTTGCCGCTCCCCCGGGTCAGCAGGAAACTCATCACCACCGGGCTGACCAGGCACATCGCGGCCACGGCCGGCTGGTCGCAGACGAACAGGAACAGGCCCCACCACACCAGGAAGTCCCCGAAGTAGTTCGGGTGCCGGGTCCACGACCACAGGCCCCGGTCCATGATCCGGTCCTTGTTCGCCGGGTCCGCCTTGAAGCGGGCGAGTTGCGCGTCCCCCACCGCCTCGAAGAGAAGACCGGCGAGCCAGACCGCGCAGCCCGCCCACACCACGGCCCCGGCCGGGCCGTGGACGTACTGCGCCGCCTGCACGGGCAGCGAGACCAGCCACACCAGGGCGCCCTGGAGGAGGTAGACCATCCGCAGGGCGTAGAGGTTCCGGTTGCCGGGGGCGCGGGAGAGCATGCGCTCGTACCGGGGGTCCTCGCCGTGGCCCCGTCCGCGCCGCGCGATGTGCGCGGCGAGCCGCAGCCCCCAGACGCAGGTCAGTACGGTGACCAGCAGCCGGCGAGGGTCGTCGCCCTCACCGGCCGAGGCGGCGTACGAGGTCAGGGCCACCGCCGCGAACCCGGCACCCCAGGCGACGTCCACGATCCGGTGCACCCCCTTGCGGACCGCCACGGCGAAGGTCACCAGCATCACGGCGAGGGCGGCGCCCGCGCTGAGGCCCAGCCCCTGCGCGAACGCGGCCCACGAGAAACCGTTCATGACGCGTACCACTCCCTCGGTGTCGCGGGCATCCCCGAAGCGCCGTCCGCGCCGGGCCGCACCGCGAGGATCTGGTCGACCCCCATCCGCCGCTCCTCGAACGCCAGCCCGCCGCCCACCAGATAGAGCCGCCAGACCCGGGCCGTCTCCTCCCCGGCAAGCGCGGCGAACTCGGCCCAGCGGTCCTCCAGCGTCCGGTGCCAGGCGGCGACCGTGCGCGCGTAGTGCTCGCGCAGCGACTCCACGGACCGGACCTCCAGACCGGCGCCCTCCAGCAGACCGACCGTGTCGCCGACCGGGCGCATATGCATGTCCGGGGCGATGTACGACTCGATGAACGCGCCCCCGCCGGGCGCGTCGGCGCCCCGGGACATCTGCTGGACGAGGACGCGGCCGCCCGGCCGGAGCGTCCCGTGCAGGACGGCGGTGAACGCCGGGTACTCGGCGTCGCCGACGTGCTCACCCATCTCGATCGTGGACACCGCGTCGTAGCCGCCGTCCTCGATGTCCCGGTAGTCGGTGTGCCGGACCTCGACCAGCTCGCCGAGCCCACGCTCCTCGGCCTGCCGCCGTACATGGGCGGCCTGTTCGGCGGAGAGGGTCACCGCGGTGACCCGGACCTTGTGCTCCGCCGCCGCGTACAGGGTCAGCGAGCCCCAGCCGCAGCCGATGTCCAGCAGCCGGTCCCCGGCGCGCAGTCCGAGCTTGCGGCAGATCAGCTCCAGCTTGGCGCGCTGCGCGTCCCCGAGGCTCTGCTCCCCGCCCGGCCCACCGCCCGCACCCCCGGCCGGCCCGCCGCCCGGACCGGCGTCGGTCCAGTACGCGCAGGAGTACGCCATGGTGTCGTCGAGCAGCAGGGCGTAGAAGTCGTTGGACAGGTCGTAGTGGTGGCTGATCGCCGCCCGGTCGCGGGACTTGCTGTGCAGCTCGCCGCTGAGCCGGGCCTGGGAGGCGGGCGCGGGCGGGCGGGGCCCGACGGCGCCGAGGCGCAGCGCGGTGCCCAGCGCCCGGGCCCGGTCGGCGGGGCTGAGCCGCGGCGGGGCGAGGGCGCGCCCGCGGACGGCGGCCCAGACGGTGCGCAGCCCCTCCGCGAGGTCGCCCTCGACGTCGATCTCGCCCGTGATGTACGCCTGGGCGAGGCCGAGTTCGCCGGGCTGCCACAGCAGCCGGCGCAGGGCCCGCCGGGAGCGGATCACCACCACCGGTCCGGTGCCGGTGCCCGCGGTGGAGCCGTCCCAGGCACGCAGCCGCAGGGGCAGCCGGCCACCGAGGACCTCCTCGACCAGAGGTGCCAGACGCTGGGCTGCGCCGGCACGGCGGCCGGTCGCCGGGCGGCGGGCCGGGCGGGTGGTCGTCGCCGTCATGCCGTTCCTCCGTTCGCGACGGGCCGGGCCGCCCCGTTCGTGCCGGGCCGGGTCAGCCGCAGCTGGCGCACATCCAGGTATCCGGAGCGGAAGCCCGCCTCCGAGTAGGCCAGGTAGAAGGTCCACATACGGCGGAAGGTCTCGTCGAAGCCGAGCGCGTCCACCTCGGCGGCGCGCGCGGTGAAGGTCTCCCGCCACAGCCGCAGGGTCTCCGCGTAGTGCGGTCCGTAGCCGTCGCAGGCCGTGACGCGCAGCGCGGTGTGCTCCTCGGTGGCCTCGCGTATCGCCTGGCTGGAGGGGAGCATTCCGCCGGGGAAGATGTACTTCTGGATCCAGGTGTGGGTGTCCCGGGAGGCGAGCATCCGCTCGTGCGGCATGGTGATCGCCTGGAGGGCGACCCGGCCGCCGGGGGCGAGCAGCCGGTCCAGGGTCCGGAAGTACTCCGGCCAGAACTCGGCGCCGACCGCCTCGATCATCTCCACGCTGACCACGGCGTCGTAGGTGCCCAGCACCTTGCGGTAGTCGCGCAGCAAAACGGTGACCCGGTCCGCGAGATGCGCCTCCCGCAGCCGCCGCCGGGCCAGGCGCTGCTGCTCCTCGGAGAGGGTGACGGTGACGACCTTCGCGCCCCGGCGGGCGGCGCGCAGGGCGAGTTCGCCCCAGCCGGTGCCGATCTCCAGGAGCTGGGTGCCCTCGCCGACCTCCGCCAGGTCCAGCAGCCGGTCGATCTTGCGGTGCTGGGCGGCGGCCAGCAGCTCCGGCTCTGCGGGCAGCGCGCGGAACACTCCTGCGGAGTACGTCATCGTCTCGTCGAGGAACAGGCCGAACAGCTCGTTGGAGAGGTCGTAGTGGTGGCTGATGTTGGCGCGGGTGACGTCGGTGGTGTTGCGGTGCCGCTCGGGCTGCCGGGGTGCCCAGAGCCCGCGCAGCCGCTGCAGGGACGGGGGCACCAGCGTCGCGGCGTTCCCCGCGAGGACTTCGAGGACGCCCACCAGGTCCGGAGCGTCCCACTCGCCCGCCATGTAGGACTCCCCGAAGCCGATGAGCCCGCCCGCCGCGATGCGCCGGAAGAAGGCGCGCGGCTCGTGGACGCGCATCAACGGACCGCCCAGACCCAGGGGTTCGTCCTCACCTGCGATCCGGACGCGCAGGGGCAGCGGCCGAACGGCGTGCCGGACGATCCGCTCGGCGACCGCCGTACGCAGCCGGGACACCTCGGGCGGCGCGGCGACGTCCGGCCACCGCTCCGCGTCGACGCGCACCGCACCGGCGGTCGGAGCCGGGGCCGGGGGCGAGGCCGGGTCCGGGATCGGCGGGACGGGGATGACGGGCACGCTCACTGGACACCCTCCTGGGGGCTGTGACGGGGACGGGGGCGCACGGGCAGGCGGCGCAGGTAGAGGCGTATGCCGTGGTAGCGGATGCCCGCGGACACGGCGAGGGTGGCGAGGGGGCGGCGCAGTACGCAGCGCAGCACCGCGCCGGTGGTGGCGGGGCGGCGCTCGCCGCGAACGGTCGCGGTGAACGGGCGCTTTCCGCCCTGCTCCAGATGGACCGTCAGGGCGAGCCGCTCTTCCGGTTCGGGCAGCCGCATCCGGTAGCGGCCCTCGATGTCGAGGAACGGGGAGACGTAGAACTCCTTGTCCACCACGGCCCGGTGCTCCTCGTCGGCGTGGAGGAGGTAGCAGTGTCGCTCGCCGTAGGTGTTGTGGACCTCGGCGACGGTGCAGAGCGGGGTGCCGTCCCGGCGGCGGCACCAGTAGAGGGTCAGCGGGTTGAAGACATGTCCGAGGACGCGGCCGTGGGCGAGCATCAGCACGCGCGCGTCGCCGAGGTCGATGCCCCGCGCGGCGAGGAACGCGGCGAGTCCGGCGCGGATGCTGGGCGCGCCGCCGCCGAAGTGGTCCCGGGCGTCGAAGCGGGCGAAGGGGCGAAGCGGCGGGGGCAGCCGGGGCGGGGAGTCGGGGTCGACCAGCCACAGATAGGTGCGGTGGCGCAGGGCGTAGGTGCTCGGCGCGGTCCGCACATGGGCGACCTCGCACGGGTACAGGGCGGGGGCCGGGGCGGCGGGTGCGCTGCTCACCACTCCACCCCCAGGGCTCGGGCCGCCGCCACCCCGGACCGGCAGCCGTCCTCGTGGAAGCCCCAGCCGTGGTAGGCCCCGGCGAAGGCGGTGACCGGCCCGCCGAGTCCGGGCAGCAGGCGCTGGGCGGCGACGGACTCGGGCGTGAAGACCGGGTGCTCGTACGCCATCCGCGCCAGCACCCGCTCCTCGGGCACGCCCTCGGCGCCGCCCAGGGTGACGACGTAGGGCTCGGGGGCGTCCAGCCGCATCAGCCGGTTCATGTCGTAGCTCACCCGCACCGCCGAGGCACCCGCGTCGCAGTCCGGCATGGAGAAGTTCCAGCTCGCCCGGGCCCCGGCGGAGCGCGGCAGGACGGAGGCGTCGGTGTGCAGGACGGTCGTGTTGCGGGAGTAGGTGAACGCGCCGAGGGCCCGGGTCTCCTCGGCGGTCGGGTCGGCGAGGAGGCGCAGGGCCTGGTCGGGGTGGGTGGCGACGACCACGCCGTCGTACTCCCGCGTCTCCCCGTCCTCCCCGGTGACCTCGACGCCGTCGGTGTGCCGGCGCACGGCCCGGACGGGAGTGCCGGTGCGCACGGCGGAGAGCTGCTTGCCGATCCGGTCCACGTACTCGCGCGAACCGCCGGTGACCGTGCGCCAGACCGGGGAGCCGGAGATCGCGAGCATCCCGTGGTGGTCGAGGAAGCGGAACAGGTGCAGTGCCGGGTACCGCAGCGCGGTGCGGGCGTCGCAGGACCAGACGCAGGAGACGACCGGAGCCATGAAGTGGGCCGTGAAGTACGGGGAGAAGCCGGCGTCCGCGATGAACTGCCCGACGGTCAGCGTCTCGTCGCGTTCCTCGTCCAGCAGCCGCCGCGCCCGGCGGTGGAAGCGGGGCACCTCGGTGAGCATCCGCAGATACGCCCCGCGCAGCGCCTGCCGGGGCCGCGCGAAGAGCCCGGCGGGCCCGCGGGCACCCGCGTACTCCAGTCCGCAGCCCTCGCACCGCACGGACATGCTCATCTCCGACTCCTGCGTGGCCACCCCGAGTTCCCCGAAGAGGCGCAGCAGCTGCGGATAGGTCCGCTCGTTGTGCACGATGAACCCGGAGTCGACCCGCGTCAGCCGCCCCCCGGGCCCCGGCACGTCATGGGTGTGCGCATGCCCGCCGAGCCGCGGGTCCGCCTCGTACAGGGTCACCTCGTGCTCCCGCTGGAGGATGTACGCGGCGGTCAGCCCGGCGACCCCGCCCCCCACCACGGCGGTCCGCCGCCGCTCCGTCGCTCGCATTCCGCTCCCTCCGAGCGGCTGGGAGCCGCCCCTCGGGGTGCTATTCGTGCCGTGGGGGTGATCGGATTGGTCCGGCGGGAATCTTTTCGCACCGGTGTCCCGCGGGGACGCCGCACAACGCGGCCGCCCCGGTCACCGCCTTGTGGCGGTGACCGGGGCGGGTCGGGCCGGTTCTCCCGTTCAGCCCAGGGAGCTGTACGCCACGACCCCCCGCAGCATCGCGTCCACCGCCTTGCGCGCGTTCTTCGCGACGGTGCTGTTCTCCCTGGGGGCCGCGGCGGCGATCTGGCCGAGGACGTCGATGACCTGCTTCGACCAGCGGACGAAGTCGCCGGCCGGCATCTCCGCCTCGCGCAGGACCTCGTCGAGGCCGCGGTCGGCGGCCCACTGGTACGCGGCCCAGGCGAAGCCGAGGTCGGGCTCGCGCTGGCCGACGCCCTCCGCCTGGTTGATCCGGAAGTCCTCCTCCAGCGCGTCGAGGCGGCCCCAGATGCGGACCATCTCGCCGAGGGCGGTCTTGGCCGCGCCGGCCGGGACCTTGGGGGCCACCGCGTCGTCCGCCTGGCGGGACTCGTAGACCAGGGCCGAGACGCACGCGGCGAGTTCGGCGGGGGCGAGGCCCTCCCAGACGCGCTCGCGCAGGCATTCGCTTGCCAGCAGGTCGAGTTCGCCGTAGAGGCGGGCGAGGCGCTTGCCGTGCTCGGTGACCTCGTCGCCGCGGAGGTAGTCCATCTCGGTCAGCAGGGCGACGATCCGGTCGAAGGTGCGCGCGATGGTGTTGGTGCGGCCCTCGATGCGCCGCTCCAGCTGCCGGGTGTCGCGCTGGAGCCGGTGGTAGCGCTCGGCCCAGCGGGCGTGGTCCTCGCGCTCGTCGCAGCCGTGGCACGGGTGGGCGCGCAGGGCGGTCCGCAGCCGGCTGATCTCGCGGTCGTCCGCGGCCGACGACCGGCCCCGGCGGTGCCGGTCCGGCACGATGTGCCCGGCCTTGGTGCGCAGCGCCGAGGCCAGGTCGCGGCGGGACTGCGGGGAGCGGGCGTTGAACGACTTGGGGATCCGCATCCGCTCCAGCGCCTCCACCGGCACCGGGAAGTCCATCGAGGCCAGCCGCTTGACCTGGCGCTCGGCGGTGAGGACCAGCGGGCGCGGCCCGTCGTGGTGGTCGAAGCCGCGGTGGCCGTTGGTCCGGCCGGCCGGGAGCCCCGGGTCCAGGACCAGCGCCAGGCCGGCGAACTTGCCGGTCGGCACATGGATCACATCGCCGGGCCGGAGCTTCTCCAGCGAGGCGGCGGCCGCCGCCCGGCGCTGCGCGGCGCCCTGCTTGGCCAGCTCGTTCTCCCGGTCCTTGAGCTCCCGGCGCAGCCGCGCGTACTCCTCGAAGTCGCCGAGGTGGCAGGTCATGCCCTCCCGGTAGCCGTCCAGGCCCTCCTCGTTCCGCTGGACCTGGCGGGAGATCCCGACGACCGACCGGTCCGCCTGGAACTGCGCGAAGGAGGTCTCCAGCAGCTCCCGGGAGCGGTGCCGGCCGAACTGGTGCACAAGGTTGACGGCCATGTTGTACGAGGGCCTGAAGCTGGAGCGCAGCGGGTAGGTGCGGGTGCCCGCGAGCCCGGCCAGCGCGGACGGGTCCATCGCGCGCTGCCACAGGACCACGGCGTGGCCCTCGACGTCGATCCCGCGCCGCCCGGCCCGGCCGGTGAGCTGGGTGTACTCGCCGGGTGTGATGTCGGCGTGCTGCTCGCCGTTCCACTTGACGAGCTTCTCCAACACCACCGTCCGCGCGGGCATGTTGATGCCCAGTGCCAGGGTCTCGGTGGCGAACACGGCCTTCACCAGGCCGCGGACGAACAACTCCTCCACGACCTCCTTGAAGGTCGGCAGCATGCCGGCGTGGTGCGCGGCGATGCCCCGCTCCAGGCCCTCCAGCCACTCGTAGTAGCCGAGGACGTGCAGGTCCTCGCCGGGGATGGCGGCGGTGCGCTCCTCCACGATCCGGCGCACCTCGGCGCGCGCGTCCTCGTCGTTGAGGCGGAGCCCGGCGTACAGGCACTGCTGGACGGCGGCCTCGCAGCCGGCCCGGCTGAAGATGAAGGTGATCGCGGGCAGCAGCCCCTCGGCGTCGAGCCGGTCGATCACCTCGGGCCGGCCCGGCGTCCAGATGCGGCTGCGCTGACGGCGCTCGCGCTCCCGGTCGGCCTCGCGGACCATCTTGCCGCGGCGCCGGTCGCGCGGGTTGTACGTGCGCTGGTTCTCCATCCGGGCCAGGCGCACCAGGTCCGGGTTGACCTCGCGCCTGGTCCGGCCCCGGCCGCCGTGGTCGGTGCTCTCCTCGAAGAGGTCGTACATCCGGCGGCCTGCCATGACGTGCTGCCACAGCGGAACGGGCCGCTCCTCGGAGACGATCACCTGGGTGTCGCCGCGGACGGTGTCCAGCCAGTCGCCGAACTCCTCGGCGTTGGACACGGTCGCGGAGAGCGACACCAGCGTCACCGACTCGGGCAAGTGGATGATCACTTCCTCCCAGACGGCGCCGCGGAAGCGGTCCGAGAGGTAGTGCACCTCGTCCATGACGACATGGCCGAGGCCGGTGAGCGAAGAGGACCCCGCGTACAGCATGTTCCGCAGGACCTCGGTGGTCATGACGACCACGGGCGCCTCGGAGTTGACGGAGTTGTCACCGGTGAGCAGGCCGACCTTCTCGGGGCCGTAGCGCCGCACGAGGTCCGCGTACTTCTGGTTGGACAGGGCCTTGATCGGCGTGGTGTAGAAGCACTTGCGGCCCTGGGCGAGCGCCAGGTGGACGGCGAACTCGCCCACGATGGTCTTGCCGGAACCGGTCGGCGCCGCGACCAGCACGCCCTTGCCGGCCTCCAGGGCCTGGCACGCCTCGACCTGGAAGGGGTCGAGGCCGAACTCGTACATCGCGCGGAAGGAGGCCAGCGCGGTGGCCTCCTCACGGGCGCGGACGCGGGCGGCGGCATAGCGCTCGGCGGGGGAGAGATCCTCGGTCATCTTGCTTCGAGCCTACCCGCCGCCTCGGACACTCAGCGGATCTTTACGGGGCCGCTTGCCGCGAGCGGTACAGCTCGCCTGCGTGGTCGGGGCGGTCCCGGAACTCGCACGAAGAAGGGCCGGGTCGCCCCGGCCCTTCACGTCGTGCACGCTTCCGGTGCCGTCAGGTGACGTCGTCGTACCCGCCGGGCGCGCGCCGGCCGGACTCGCCGCTCGCCTGCTCGGGGAGCGCCCGCGGCGGGGCGACGGGATCGACTCCGCCGAGGGCCGCCGGTGTGAGGTCGAGTTCGGACGCCTCGTCGTCGGAGAGCCCGGCGTCCGGGTCCTGCCTGGCCCGTCGCCGGTCGTTGAGGAGGGAGAACCCGACGGCGAAGAAGTACAGGAAGATGATCGGCCCGGAAAGCGCGATCATGCCGAGGGGGTCGGTGGACGGCGTCGCGATCGCGCCGAACACGAAGATCCCCATGACGGCACCGCGCCACCAGCCGAGCATGCGCGTGCCACTCACCACACCGGTCAGGTTGAGCATGATCAGCAGCAGCGGCAGCTCGAAGGAGAACCCGAAGACCAGCACCATACGGACGGTGAAGTCGAGGATCTTGTCGACGCTGAGCAGGTTCTCGGCCGGAGCCGGGGTGATGGAGAGCAGTACCCGCATGCTCACCGGCATGATCAGATAGGCGAACCACGCACCGGCGGCGAACAGCGGCGCGGCCGCAGCCGCGAAGATGTAGGTGTACTTCTTCTCGCCCTTGTGCAGACCCGGGGCGATGAACGCCCACAGTTGGTAGAGCCAGATCGGGCAGGAGACGATGATGCCCGCCATCAGGACGACCTTGACCGTCGTCGTGAATGGCGACAGGAGGTCGGTGTAGACGATGGTGGCGCAGACGCCGCCTTTCCTCGGTCCGTCGGGACCGCACGCCGGCACGGGCGACGTAAGGAAGTCCATCAGGTCCTGGCTGTACGCCACCGCCGCGACCGAGGCGATGACGATCGCCAGCGTGGCCTTGGCGAGGCGGTTGCGGAGCTCACGCAGATGGTCCGCGAGCGGCATACGCCCCTCGGGGTCCTTCTCCTTCTGCTTCGAGCGGGCAGGCTTGAGCAACCCACGTCCTCATCTCGTGCGGCAGGCCATCGGCGAACGGCCTTGGGTCGTCAGCGCTGGGGGGTGTCAGTGGGCTCGGTCACGGGCCGGGCGCTGGAGACGTCGCCCGGCGCGGCCTGGATCGTCCGGGGCGGCGTCGTGGCGGCCTGGCCCTGGGCCGGGTCCTGCGGCTCGGCCGGAGTGGCGGACTGCTGCTGTCCGTCGGACTTCATCGCCTTGGCCTCGCTCTTGAGGATGCGCGCCGACTTGCCCAGGGAACGCGCCATGTCGGGCAGCTTCTTGGCCCCGAAGAGGAGGAGGATGAGGAGGGCGATGATGATGATCTCGGTGGGCCCGATCTGTCGGAACATAGCTGTTTCTACCTTCTCACCGAGGCGGCTTGGGGCTCATGGCTGCACGTCGCAGCGGACAGCGTCCGGGACGACTCAGCGATCGTAACTCGCACGGGTAAACGCTTCGCAATCCCCGTGCGTACTCCCGTCGGCGGCAGGCGGCTCCGTCACCGGGGCCGACGCCGGTAGCCTACCGCTCCCGGCACGGCTCGCGGAGAGGGCACCGAAGCTCCCCCGAACCCCGCGCTCCCCCAGGTCAGCGCAGCGCTTCCCCCGTGCGCGCCAGGTCCGTCGCCGCGCGTTCCAGGTCCTGGGCGGCTCTGTCGATGCGGCGGGCGGTGCGGGCGACCTCCTGGGAGAGGCGGCGGGCCTCGACGAAGACCTTGATACCGAGAACACCGAGCACCGCGATCCCGAGGAAGCCGAGAGCGACGGCGAGCATGGGCCAGAACATGCGCCGAGCCTAGACGGTCCGGCCCGCCGTCCGGTACGCGCGGGCACCGGTCCCGCTCAGCGCCAGCCAGGCGTCGGCCGCCGCCCCGTACGCGCGGGCCCCGCCCCGGCACCGCGCACCCGTCGCTCAACCCGCCGAGTGCAGCCGCAGCGTCCGCACCCCGCCGCCGGTCAGCAGCTCCACTATCCGTTCACCCGCCGGCTTGCGGACCGCGGTGCCGCACTCGGGGCAGGTGAACGAGTAGAAGGTCGTCCGCCGGCTCCCGCCGATCGCGAGCCGCAGCGCGCCCGCCGACAGTTCGAACCGGGCCCGGCAGTCGGGGCAGGCCGCCTTGAAGAGCACGGGCCCGAGCGGCCCGGCCGACGGGAAGGTCACGGAGGCAGGTGCGGAGGGGAATGCGGATGCGGATGTCATACGGTGTGCAGCTCCTCGATCCCGGCCGTCAGTCCCGGCCGTCGTACGCCGCGAGCGCGTCCCGCGCCGCGGTCCTCGCGCTCTCGGCCAGCTCGGGCGGGGACACGATCCGCCCGTCCCGGCCGAGTCTGAGGGCGAGCCGGCGCAGCGAGGCGGGCGCCGGGGTCCGCAGGGTGATGCGCAGACCGCCGTCGGGCAGCTCCTCCGCGCTGTCGTGGGGGTAGTACTCGGCGACCCAGCGCCCGCCGGGGCCGACCTCGACGACCACCTCGGGGTCGTCGGCGGACGGCTGGACCAGACCCTCGGAGAGATCGCGCAGTTCGATCTCCGGCGGCGCGGCCGGGGCGTCGAGCAGCCGGATCTCCGCGACCCGGTCGAGCCGGAAGGTGCGGCGCGCCTCGGACTGCCGGCACCACGCCTCCATATAGGTGTGGCCGACGGCGAAGAGCCGGATCGGGTCGACCTCCCGCTCGGTGAGCTCGTCGCGTGCGGGCGAGTAGTAGCGCAGCCACAGCCGCCGCCGCTCCGAGATCGCGCGGTCCACCTCGGCGAAGACCCCGCCCTCGGCCTCGAAGGTCACCGACAGCCGGGAACTCGCGCCCGCCGCCTCGCCGGCCGCCCCCTCGATCTTGGCGGTGGCGCGCAGCAGCGCGTCCCGGTCGCCCTCGCGCAGCCCGGGCAGGGTGGCGACGGCGCGGGCGGCGACGAGCAGGGCGGTGGCCTCGTCGGCGGCGAGGCGCAGCGGCTCTGCGGTGGACTCCCCCGAGGCGTCGGGGTTGCGCCACCAGATCCGCTCGCCGTCGGTGTCGATGTCGAGCAGATCGCCACCGCGGAAGCTGGTGCCGCACATGGGCAGCACATCGAGGTCGGAGATGAGTTCGTCCTCGGTGATGCCGAAGGCGCGGGCGACGTCCGCGATCCGGGCGCCGGGGCGCTCGCGCAGATAGGTCACCAGCGACAGCATCCGCCGGGTCTGGTCGATGGCGTTCGCGGCCACGGTCGTACGACTCCCTCTCAGCCCTTGGCCACGGCGCGCAGCCGGTCGACCACGTCGGCCCGCAGATCGGCGGGCTCCAGCACGACGACGTCCGGGCCCAGCTCGACGAGCCAGGCGTCCAGACCGTGTCCGTACGGAATCTCCAACTCGTCCCACCCGTCCCCGAGTTCCCGAACGCCGACGGCCCGGGCGCGCAGCGGGTAGCCGCTGCCGGCGCGCAGCCGGATGAGGGCGGTGCGGGTCGCGGTCTCGCCCGCCCACTCGGCGACGGTCTCCCGGACGGTGACCACGTCGGGGACGGGCACGGTGAAGGCGCCGGTACGGGCCCTGACACGGCCGGCGATCCGGGAGAGCCGGAAGACGCGTTCGGCGCCGCGGTCGCGGTCGTAGCCGGCGAGGTACCAGTGGCCGCGCCAGCATTCCAGCGCCCACGGCTCGACATGGCGCTGCTCGGGCTGGGCCGCGTTGGCCTTGCGGTAGTCGAAGACGACGGGCCGGCGGTCGCGGCAGGCGAGCATCAGGGGCTCGAACGCGGCCTCGTGGACGGGGATACGGGGCTCCAGGGCGCCGGGCCGGTCCTCGAAGGCGTCGTCCGCCTCGGGCATCCCGGCGGCGCGCAGCTTCTGCAGGGCTCCGCTGGCGGCGCCGGCGAGGCGGGCCTGCTGCCAGACCCTGGCGGCCAGCCCCAGGGCGGCGGCCTCCTCGGCGTCCAGGGTGATCGGCGGGAGCCGGTTGCTGTCGCGGCGTGCCAGGTAGCCGATTTCACCGTCCAGGGCCTCCACGGTCTCGATGACCAGGCCCAGTTCACGGAGATCGTCCTTGTCCCGCTCGAACATGCGGTTGAAGGAGTCGTCCGTGGACGCTTCCAGATACGCCTCGATGGACCCGCGCAGTTCACGCTTGCTGAGCGGGCGCCGGGTGCCGAGCAGGCACAGTGCCAGGTTCATCAGCCGCTCGGCCTTGGCGATGGCCATCGACGCCCTTCACCTCTTCGTGTCGTCCCTGTGAGCGTCGACCGTACCGCCCCGGGGTGTCCGGACAAAAGCGAGGGCCCACGCCGGACGGCGTGGGCCCTCGTCACCGTGCGCGGCCGCGCACGGGGTGTTTCTCAGACGGCGACCAGGTCGCAGACGAAGATCAGCGTCTCGCCGGGGGCGATGGCGCTGCCGGCGCCGCGGTCGCCGTAGGCGAGGCGGGCCGGGATGGTCAGCTGGCGGCGGCCGCCGACCTTCATGCCCTGGATGCCCTTGTCCCAGCCCTGGATGACCTGGCCGGCGCCGAGCTGGAAGCGCAGCGGGGTGCCGCGGTTCCAGGAGGCGTCGAACTCCTCACCGGTGGAGAAGGCCACGCCCACGTAGTGGACCTGGACGGTGTCGCCCGCCTTGGCCTCGGGGCCGTCGCCCTCCCAGATCTCCTTGATCTCCAGGTCGGCCGGCGGCTCGCCGCCCGGGAAGTCGATCTCGGGCTTCTCGATGCTCACGGAATGGTGCTCCTTGTGTCTCTCGTGTCGAGCGGGCCGGGTCATTCTCGCAGAACGCGCAGGTGGGGCGCGGACGCCGGGGCCGGGCGGCGATCTCCGGGCCGCCGGTGCGGCGGACGCCCGGGACGCCGGTGCGGCGGACGCCCGGGACGGCGGCGCGGCGGACGCCCGGGCTCCGGCCGGGTGTTCCCTAGGACGCGGAGAGGATGTCCACCGAGAAGACGAGCGTCGACTTCGGCGGGATGCCCTGCTGCTCCTGGTCGCCGTAGCCCTTGTCCGGCGGGATGACCAGCAGCACCCGGCTGCCGACCTTCTTGCCCTCCAGGCCCTCCTGCCAGCCCGGGATGACCTGGGCGAGCGGGAAGCTGACCGGCGCGCCGCCGCGGGCGTAGCTGCTGTCGAACTCCTTGCCGTCCTTCCACAGGACGCCCTTGTAGGCGACGGCGAGGGTGTCGGTCTTCTTCACCGCGGCGCCGTCGCCCTCGATGATGTAGTTCGACACGAGCTTGGTGGGCGCGTCCTTCTTGGGGACGGTGATCGACGGGGCCTTGCCGTCGGTGTTGGTGCCGACCTTGGGCAGGTCGATGTTGTCCTGCGCGACCTCGGTGCCCTTGGCGACCTTGGGCACCGCGGTCGACTTCAGGATGTCGACGACGAAGACCAGCGTGGAGTTCGGCTTGATCTGCCCCTGGCCCTGGTCCCCGTAGGCGAGGTTCGGCGGGATGGACAGCTCGACGCGGCTGCCGACCTTCTTGCCCTCCAGGCCCTGGTCCCAGCCCTTGATGACCTGTCCGGCGCCCAGCGTGAGATCGAAGGGCTGGCCGCGGTCGAAGCTGTTGTCGAACGGCTGGTCGGAGTCCCAGGTCTGGCCCAGGTAGTTGACCTGGATCTGGTCGCCCTTCTTGGTCGTGGCGCCGTCGCCCTCGCTCACGACCTCGCTCTTCAGCTCCTTCGGCGGCTCGCCCTCGCCCTTGGCGAGCGTGGGCTTCTCGCCGAACTTCTCGCCCTTGGTGATGGCGGGCAGCCCGTTCGTGGACGAGGCGGAATCGGAGTCCTTGTTTTCGCTGCCGCACGCCACTGCCGACAGCAGCAGCGGGACGACGAGAAGGCCGGCAAGTCGGCGCACGTGTTCCTCAGATCTCAGACGGCACGGTCGGTCAATCGGTCCGGGACACTCTAGGGCGTCACCCGGGCCCCGTACGAGAAACGTACGGGGCCCGGGTGACGTTCCGGTCCTGTGTGCTGGACGACCCTGCCGGGAGGTGCGGCCGGCCACCGCACCCCCGCGATCACATTCCGGCGATCAGCTTCTCGACCCGGTCGTCGACCGATCGGAAGGGGTCCTTGCAGAGCACCGTGCGCTGCGCCTGGTCGTTGAGCTTGAGGTGCACCCAGTCGACGGTGAAGTCCCGGCGCTGCTCCTGCGCCCGCCGGATGAAGTCGCCGCGCAGCCGGGCACGGGTGGTCTGCGGGGGCACGGACTTGCCCTCGAAGATCTTCAGGTCGTTGCAGATGCGGGCGGCCTGGCCCTTGCGCTCCAGGAGGTAGTAGAGCCCGCGCCGGCGGTGGATGTCGTGGTAGGCGAGGTCTATCTGCGCGACCCTCGGGTGCGACATGGTCATGTTGTGCTTGGCCCGGTACCGCTCCAGGAGCTTGTACTTCATGACCCAGTCGATCTCGGTGCCGATGCGGTCCAGGTCCTCGGCCTCGATCGCGTCCAGGGTGCGGCCCCACAGCTCCAGGACCTGGGCGACGGTGCCGGTGCGGATGCCCCGGCGGTCCACGAAGTCGACGGCCTTCTCGTAGTACTCGCGCTGGACCTCCAGGGCGGACGCCTCACGGCCGGAGGCGAGGCGCACCTTGCGCTGGCCGGTGATGTCGTGACTGACCTCGCGGATGGCCCGGATCGGGTTCTCCAGGGTGAGGTCGCGCATCACGGTGCCCGCCTCGATCATGCGCAGCACCAGGTCGGTGGCGCCGACCTTGAGCAGCATGGTCGTCTCGGACATGTTGGAGTCGCCGACGATGACGTGGAGGCGGCGGTAGCGCTCGGCGTCGGCGTGCGGCTCGTCGCGGGTGTTGATGATCGGCCGCGAGCGGGTGGTGGCGGAGCTGACGCCCTCCCAGATGTGCTCGGCGCGCTGGCTGACGCAGTAGACCGCGCCGCGGGGCGTCTGGAGCACCTTGCCGGCGCCGCAGATGAGCTGCCGGGTGACCAGGAAGGGAATCAGGATGTCGGCCAGCCGGGAGAACTCGCCGTGCCGTGCGACGAGATAGTTCTCGTGGCAGCCGTAGGAGTTTCCCGCCGAGTCGGTGTTGTTCTTGAAGAGATAGACGTCGCCCGCGATCCCCTCCTCGTGCAGGCGGCGTTCGGCGTCGACGAGCAGGCCCTCGAGAATGCGCTCGCCGGCCTTGTCGTGGGTGACCAGTTCGGTCACGTTGTCGCATTCCGGTGTGGCGTATTCCGGATGCGAACCCACGTCGAGGTACAGGCGGGCGCCGTTCCGCAGGAACACATTGCTGCTGCGGCCCCATGACACGACACGGCGGAAAAGGTAGCGCGCCACTTCGTCAGGTGACAGTCGGCGCTGTCCCCTGAACGTGCACGTGACGCCGTACTCGTTCTCCAGCCCGAAAATGCGGCGGTCCATGTCTGAACATTACGCCTCGCGGCCTGAGCTGAAACCGGGTTGAGCGGCCCCGTTTCGATCATTTTCCGAAGTGCCCGCTCCCGGCCGGGTCTCCGGGCCCGTCGGGGCGCCGGTGCGCACGGGAGCCGCGAGCACTTTCTGAGTGGCCGTCAGCACCAGCAGGGCGGCGAACCCGCCTGCGCCCGCGACCGCGAAGCTCCACGCCGTGCCGCCGATCTCCACCGCGGGACCGGCCACCGCCGTGCCCGCGGCGGCGCCCACACCGAAGGTGGTCACCAGCCAGGAGAAGGCCTCCGTGACGGTGCCTCGCGGCGCGTGCCGGTCGACGACGATGAAGGCGCAGGCGATGGCCGGGGCCAGGAACACGCCCGCGAGGGCGGACAGGGCGGTCATCGCCGCGACCCCCGGGGTGAACACCAGCGGGAGGTAGCCGAGGGCCAGCAGGGCGGTGATGATCCGCAGCCTGCGCTCCGGCTCCCCCGCCCACTGGCGGGCGCCGTAGAGGAGCCCGCCGATCAGGGCGCCCAGGCCCAGCGCCGCCATCAGCCAGCCGTACACCGCCTCCCGGCCCTGGTCGTCGGCGTACGCGACGCCCGCGACCGTGATGGAGCCCAGGGCCAGGCCGACGAAGAAGAACGCGCCCAGCAGGGCCAGCAGGCCCGGGGAGCGCAGCGCGCCCAGCCAGTGCGCCTCCCGGGGTGCGGAGCGCCAGGCCCGCGAGGGCTCGGACAGCACGACCGAGAGGGCGCCGACGACGCCGATGGCGTTGATCACCAGCAGCGCGGCGGCCGGGGACCAGATCGCGACGAGCAGCGTGACCAGCAGCGGGCCGAGGGTGAACATGATCTCCTGCGCCACGGCGTCCATCGCGTACGCCCGGTGCACCCGGTCCTCCCGCCCCAGGACGCTCGGCCACAGGGCCCGCAGCCCGCCTTCCAGCGGGGGCGTGAACAGGCCCGCGACCGTGACGGCCAGATAGGCGACGGGCAGTGAGCCGGTGCCCGCGGCGGCGAGCAGTGCCATGCCGGCCGCGGAGACCACGGCGGCGGGCAGCTGCACCCGCGGCTGGCCGTAGAGGTCGACCGCCCGCCCGAGGAGGGGCTGGCCGACGGCGGTGGCCAGGCCGTACACCGCGGCGAGCGCGCCGGCCAGGGTGTAGCTGCCGCCCTCGGCACGGGTGAACAGGACGATCGCGATGTGCGCGGTCGCGTTGGGCAGCCGGCCCACCAGGGTGCCCGCCAGCAGGCGGGCCGCGTGCGGCGCCTTGAGGATGTCCGCGTATCCGGCCGCCATGGGGCCGCCCCTCTCCCTCGGATCCGCCGGACACCGGCCCGGGAACGCTCGCACGCACCCGGAAACGATCTCGGATCACTCGAAGTTTTACGTATAACGTGTTCCCTCATACGTACCATGACCTCAGTCCGCGGGTCCACCGAGCCGCCGCCCCGGACGGGCCACCCCGCCGCGCGGCCGAGGACGGGCACCCATGGCACACCCCACCGGACGCCCGTCCCCGCCGGCCGCGGCCGCCCGGCCCACCAGCAAGGACGTCGCCCGGGCCGCCGGGGTCTCCCAGGCCACCGTCTCCCTGGTGCTCGGCGACAAATGGCGCGGCCGGGTCTCCGAACGCACCGCCGCCCTCGTCCGCGACACCGCGCGCGACCTCGGCTACCGCCCCAACCTCGCGGCCCGCAACCTCCGCCTCGGGCACACCCGCACCGCCCTCCTGGTGGTGCCCGCGCTCACCAACGAGTACTTCGCCCGCGTCTACACCGGCGCGGCCGCCCTCGCCGCCCGCCACGGCTTCGGCGTGGTGCTCTACCCCTCCCCCGAGGGCATCGGCCCGGCACGGGACCCCTTCGCCTCCGCCCGGGCCGCCCTGGACGGGGTCATCGCCTCCTCCATGGCCGCCGAGGCCCTGCGCGCCATCCGCGGCACCGACCTCCCGCTGGTGATGCTCGACAGCGACCCCGCGGGCACCGACGCCGCCGCCCACGTCAACCTCGACGTCGCCGACGGCATGCGGCAGATCGCCGCCCACCTCCTAGGGCTCGGCCACCGCCGCATCCTGCACCTCGCCTCCGCCGTGCCCTCCTGGACCTTCGACGTCCGCGCCCGCGCCCTGCGCGACGCGCTCGCCACCGCCCCGGGTGCCGAGCTGACCACCGCCCCCTCCGCCCTGGACGTCGACTCCGCGCGCCGGGCCGCCGAGACGGCTCTCACCGCCCCGGGCCCCCGGCCCACCGCGCTGGTCTGCGACGACGACATCCTGGCCGCCGGTGCCTGCAAGGCGGCCCGCCGCCACGGCCTGCGCGTGCCCGGGGACCTCTCCGTCACCGGCTTCGACGACCTCGCCCTGGCCACCGCGCTGGAACCCGAGCTGACCACCGTCCGCCTGCCCGCGGAACGGATCGGCGAGCGGGGCATGAGCGCCCTGCTCGCCGTCCTCGACGGCCGCCGGCCCGCCCCTGGCGACCTCCCCGTCGAACTCGTCCCCCGCGGCTCCACCGCTCCCCCAGCCGCCGCCTGAGCCCGGAGCCCGGCCCGGGCCCGGACACAGCGGTGCCCCGAGCCACCGTGTGCGGCGGCCCGGGGCACCGTTCGGCCTTGCCGTACGGCTACTCCGGCGAGGAATCCCTGGAGCCCGTGGAGCCCGTGGAGCCCGTGGAGCCCGTGGAGCCCGTGGAGCCCGTGGAGCCCGTCGAATCCGTGGAATCGGCCTCGTCCGACGGGGCGTCCGTCGGCGTCGTCGCCGCCTCCTCGGCCTCCAGCAGCCGGGAGAGCTGCCGGCCCACGATCCGCTTGAACTTCCGCTGCTGGGGCCGTGTGCGGTCCAGGACCGCCACCTCCAGCCGATCCGCCGGGATCTCCCGGTCATTGCCGTTGGCCTGGCTGGACAGCGCCTGCACCGCGAGCTTCAGGGCCTCCGCCAGCGACATCCCGTCACGGTGCCGCTGGTCGAGATAGCCGCTGATCTGCTCGGCGTTGCCGCCGACCGCGACCGAGCCGTGCTCGTCCACGATCGAGCCGTCGTGCGGGAGACGGTAGATCTGATCGCCCTCCGGGGAGTCGCCCACCTCGGCGACGACCAGTTCGACCTCGTAGGGCTTCTCCCCCGCGCTGGAGAAGATGGTGCCCAGCGTCTGCGCGTACACGTTGGCCAGGCCACGGGCCGTCACATCGTCGCGGTCGTAGGTGTATCCGCGCAGATCCGCGTAGCGCACCCCGCCGATCCGCAGATTCTCGTACTCGTTGTACTTGCCGGCCGCGGCGAAGCCGATCCGGTCGTAGATCTCACTGAACTTGTGCAGGGCACGGGACGGGTTCTCACCGACGAACACAATGCCGTCGGCGTACTGCAGCACCACCAGGCTGCGACCACGGGCGATCCCCTTCCGGGCGTATTCCGCCCGGTCGGCCATCGCCTGCTGAGGCGAGACATAGAACGGCGTCGACACCGGCTATCCGTCCCTTTCTGTCGGAGAAGGCTCTCTCGGAGAAGGCGAAAACATCAGAGCAGCGCGGCGCGCGGGCCGTCGGGCTGGGCGAGGCGGCCGTCCAGGATCGCGCGCGCGATCCCCGAGGTCTCCTCCTCCGACAGCCGGCGGAAGCCCTCGTCCGAGATCACGGTCACGATCGGATAGATCCGCCGCGCCACGTCCGGGCCGCCCGTCGCGGAGTCGTCGTCCGCGGCGTCATACAGCGCCTGCACGACCAGCGTGGTCGCCTCCTGCTCGGTCAGGTCGTCCCGGAAGAGCTTCTTCATGGCGCCGCGGGCGAAGATCGAACCCGATCCCGTCGCCGCGTACCCGTGCTCCTCGGAACGGCCGCCCGTCACGTCGTACGAGAAGATCCGGCCGCGTTCCCGGTCGAGGTCGTACCCGGCGAAGAGCGGCACCACGGCCAGGCCCTGCATGGCCATGCCCAGGTTGCTGCGGATCATCGTGGACAGGCGGTTCGCCTTGCCCTCCAGGGAGAGCTGTGCGCCCTCGACCTTCTCGAAGTGCTCCAGCTCCAGCTGGAACAGCTTCACCATCTCCACCGCGAGCCCCGCCGTACCCGCGATGCCCACCGCCGAGTACTCGTCGGCCGGGAACACCTTCTCGATGTCCCGCTGGGCGATCATGTTCCCCATGGTGGCCCGCCGGTCACCGGCGAGCACCACGCCTCCGGGGAAGGTCACGGCCACGATCGTCGTGCCGTGCGGCGCCTCGATCGCCCCCTGGAGGGGCGGCAGGACGCGGTTCCCGGGAAGCAGTTCGGGCGAGTGGTGCCCGAGGAAGTCCATGAAGGACGACGAGCCCGGCGTCAGGAAGGCAGCGGGTAGACGCCCGGTGCTACGAGTGTTGGCTTCCACGCGTTTCCCTCCAGGTGTGCGACGGCCCGACGCAGGGTGAAGGGGGTGGATCCCCCCAACATGCCGGTGGCCGAATTGCAGTTGAAGCAGACTGTGCCACGGACCCTACCCGCGTTCCGGCGGTGATCCACATGAACGGCCCGACCAACGGAACGGATGTGCGGACGCCACGCGACCCGGCCGGAACCGGGCCGCGCACCGCCCACCACAACCCTCCACACGCCTTCGGATCGAAGGCGAATCGACCTACTGGCCGCCCTTCTGCACGAAGGAACGCACGAAGTCCTCGGCGTTCTCCTCCAGGACGTCGTCGATCTCGTCCAGTACCGAGTCGACGTCGTCGCTCAGCTTCTCCTGGCGCTCCTTGAGGTCTTCCGCGGCCTGCGCGTCCTGCGCCTGCTCCTCGACCTCCTCCGTGGAACGCGTGGCCTTCTGCTGCCCGCCGCCGGTGTCCTTGGTCGCCATGTCCCTCACCCCGCTCTATGTGCCCTGACGTGAGTTCGTTCGGTCAAGATCAGACCCTACAAGCCGGGTCCGACATCGGCCCCGTGCTTTGACTCAACGTCCGGGGACCATCTCCATGATTCCCGGACGGGAGTGCTTTCAGCCCTCCGAGGGGCCGCCGGTCACTGGCCGGAGAGGACCCTCACCAGGTCCTCGGCCGTCCGGCAGCGGTCCAGGAGCTCCTTGACGTGGTCCCTGGTGCCGCGCAGCGGCTCCAGGGTGGGCACGCGCTGGAGCGAGTCCCGGCCCGGGAGGTCGAAGATCACCGAGTCCCAGGAGGCCGCGGCCACGTCGTCCGCGTACTGCTCCAGGCAGCGGCCGCGGAAGTAGGCCCGGGTGTCCTCCGGGGGCTTGCTCTCGGCCCGCTCCACGGCCTCCTCGTCCAGCAGGCGTTTCATCTTCCCGCGGGCCGCCAGACGGTTGTAGAGGCCCTTGTCGGGCCGTACGTCGGCGTACTGGAGGTCCACCAGGTGCAGGCGCGCCGCGTCCCAGTCCAGGCTGTCACGCCGGCGGTAGCCCTCCATGAGCTCCCGCTTGGCGACCCAGTCCAGCTCGCCGGAGAGGCTCATCGGGTCGGTCTCCAGACGGTTCAGGGTGTCCTCCCAGCGGGTGAGGACGTCCTTGGTCTGCTCGTCCGCGTCCGCCCCGAAGCGCTCCTCGACGTACTTGCGGGCCAGCTCGAAGTACTCCATCTGGAGCTGGACCGCGGTGAGCATCCGGCCGCTGCGGAGAGTGACCAGGTGCTGGAGGCCGGGGTCGTGGGAGACCTCGTGCAGGGTGCGCACGGGCTGCTCCACGGCCAGGTCGACGGTGATGAAGCCGTCCTCGATCATGGACAGGACCAGCGCCGTGGTGCCGAGCTTGAGGTAGGTCGAGATCTCGGAGAGGTTGGCGTCGCCGATGATCACATGCAGCCGGCGGTACTTCTCGGCGTCGGAGTGCGGCTCGTCCCGGGTGTTGATGATGGGGCGCTTGAGGGTGGTCTCCAGGCCGACCTCGACCTCGAAGTAGTCCGCCCGCTGGCTGATCTGGAAGCCGTGCTCCCGGCCGTCCTGCCCGATCCCGACCCGGCCCGCGCCCGTCACCACCTGGCGGGAGACGAAGAACGGGGTCAGATGGCGCACGATGTCCGAGAAGGGGGTCTCCCGCTTCATGAGGTAGTTCTCGTGCGTGCCGTAGGACGCGCCCTTGTTGTCGGTGTTGTTCTTGTACAGGTGGATGGGCTGGGCGCCGGGCAGCTGGGCCGCCCGCTCGGCGGCCTCCGCCATGATCCGCTCGCCGGCCTTGTCCCACAGGACGGCGTCCCGGG
The DNA here is from genome assembly GCF_000377145.1 of Streptomyces sp. CNT372. Lineage (NCBI taxonomy): Bacteria > Bacillati > Actinomycetota > Actinomycetes > Kitasatosporales > Streptomycetaceae > Streptomyces > Streptomyces sp. CNT372. The sequence goes on from NZ_KB897784.1 coordinate 141,646, forward strand.
GGTTGGTGACCTCGGGGGAGCTGTACTCGGGGTGGGCGTGGTCCACGTAGAGCCGGGCGCCGTTGGTGAGGATGACGTTGGCGAGGCCGATGTCCTCGTCGGTGAGCTGGCTGGAGTCGGCGGCCTCCCGGGCGAGGTCGAAGCCCCGGGCGTCCCGCAGCGGGTTCTCCTCCTCGAAGTCCCAGCGGGCGCGGCGCGCCCGGTGCATCGCCGCCGCGTACGCGTTGACGATCTGGGACGAGGTGAGCATGGCATTGGCGTTCGGGTGACCGGGGACGGAGATCCCGTACTCCGTCTCGATGCCCATTACTCGCCGTACGGTCATGCGGCCCTCCTTGCCCTGCGGCGCCCCCGTGCCGGGGTGGCGCTCAGATACCGCTGCTCTCCGGTGCGCGTGCGGTGTACTGCCCCGCCGCGCGCCGCTCGGCGCTACCGGAGAGCCTATTGCGCCGCTGCGTGGGTGGGGAGATCGTTTGCGTCATTGCTCCGGTGTGGCCGACCGCGGGTCGCACCTGGCCGGAATGCGACCGGCTGCGGATGCTGGGAGTCCTTCTGCCGTGGCAGGGGACGGGCATCCGCAGCCGGTGTGCCGTGCGTCACCGAGGGTGGTTACAGGTACTGGCCGGTGTTGGCGACGGTGTCGATGGACCGGCCGGTGTCGGCGCCCTGCTTTCCGGTGACCAGGGTGCGGATGAAGACGATCCGCTCGCCCTTCTTTCCGGAGATGCGGGCCCAGTCGTCGGGGTTGGTGGTGTTGGGGAGGTCCTCGTTCTCCTTGAACTCGTCCACGCAGGCCTGGAGGAGGTGGGAGACGCGGATTCCCTTCTGGTTGTGGTCGAGGAACTGCTTGATGGCCATCTTCTTGGCCCGGTCGACGATGTTCTGGATCATCGCGCCGGAGTTGAAGTCCTTGAAGTAGAGGACTTCCTTGTCGCCGTTGGCGTAGGTGACCTCGAGGAAGCGGTTCTCCTCGGACTCCGCGTACATCTGCTCCACGACCGACTGGATCATGGCGCTCGCGGCGGCCTCCTTGGACCCGCTGTGCTCGCCGAGGTCGTCGGAGTGCAGCGGGAGGGAGGAGGTCAGGTACTTGGCGAAGATGTCCTTGGCGGCCTCCGCGTCCGGACGCTCGATCTTGATCTTCACGTCGAGCCGGCCGGGGCGCAGGATCGCGGGGTCGATCATGTCCTCGCGGTTGGAGGCGCCGATGACGATCACGTTCTCCAGGCCCTCGACGCCGTCGATCTCGGCGAGGAGCTGGGGGACGATCGTGTTCTCGACGTCGGAGCTGACACCGGAGCCGCGGGTGCGGAACAGGGACTCCATCTCGTCGAAGAAGACGATGACGGGCGTGCCCTCGCTCGCCTTCTCCCGGGCCCGCTGGAAGACCAGGCGGATGTGCCGCTCGGTCTCGCCGACGTACTTGTTGAGCAGCTCGGGGCCCTTGATGTTGAGGAAGTAGCTCTTGCCCTGGGGCTGTCCGGTGACCTCGGCGACCTTCTTGGCAAGGGAGTTGGCGACGGCCTTGGCGATCAGCGTCTTGCCGCAGCCGGGCGGGCCGTAGAGCAGGATGCCCTTGGGCGGCCGCAGTTCGTGCTCCCTGAAGAGGTCGGGGTGGAGGTACGGGAGCTCGACCGCGTCGCGGATCATCTCGATCTGGCCGCCGAGGCCGCCGATCTTGTCGTAGTCGACGTCCGGGACCTCTTCGAGGACCAGTTCCTCGACCTCGCTCTTGGGGACGACCTCGTAGACGTATCCCGAGCGGGGTTCGAGCAGCAGGGCGTCGCCGGGGCGGATGGTGATGTCCAGCAGGGGCTCGGCGAGCCGCACCACCCGTTCCTCGTCGGTGTGCCCGATCACCAGGGCGCGTTCGCCGTCCTCCAGGATCTCCTTGAGGGTGACGATGTCCCCGGCGCGCTCGAACTCCATGGCCTCGACCACGTTGAGCGCTTCGTTGAGCATGACCTCCTGGCCGCGCCGGAGCTCCTCCGGCTCGACACTGGGGCTGACGTTCACCCGGAGCTTGCGGCCCCCGGTGAAGATGTCGCAGGTGCCGTCCTCGTTGGCCTGGAGGAACACTCCGAAGCCCGCGGGGGGCTGTGCGAGCCGGTCGACCTCCTCCTTGAGGGCCACGATCTGGTCGCGGGCCTCACGGAGTGTGTTGGCGAGCCGCTCGTTCTGCGCGGACACGCCGGCCAGGTTGGTCTGCAGCTCGACGATCCGCTCTTCGAGAATCCTCGTGTGGCGCGGAGAGTCGGCGAGCTTGCGGCGCAGGACGGCGATTTCCTGCTCGAGATAGGCAACCTGGCCGGCGGGGTCCTCAGACCCTCGCCCCGGCCGGATGCCGCGGTTGATGTCGTCGTCGTGGGCTGCCACGGTCCTCACCTCCTCCAAGGGGAGCTGGACGCTTCCTGACCCTACCTGTGTGGGTGGTGATTGAAACCCCTAGATCACAAAGACGGAAGGGGTGTGTCCGATCTTCACCCTTGCGCTCTCCCTCGTGCCCAGGGAATACCCAGGAGATACCCACCCGGCAACATCCGAAAGCGGTCGGTTGTATCGTCGAAGCGTTCAACACCCGTCAGAGCTGGCGCGACTTGCTTCGTTCCGCGGGGCCGACGAAGGAAACGGCAGGAGATATGACCGTGCAGGACGAGGTTCCCACCGATGGCGCCGCCGAGGCGCTGGAGGTCTGGATCGACCAGGACCTGTGCACCGGCGACGGCATCTGCGCGCAGTACGCGCCCGAGGTGTTCGAGCTGGACATCGACGGCCTGGCGTACGTGAAGTCCGGGGACGACGAGCTGCTCCAGGACCCCGGCGCGACGACCCCGGTGCCGCTGCCGCTGCTGACGGACGTGGTCGACTCGGCCAAGGAGTGCCCGGGCGACTGCATCCATGTACGCCGCGTTTCGGACAAGGTCGAGGTCTACGGCCCCGACGCGGAGTGACGGATCACACACCCAGCGCTTCGGCGGCGGGGCTCCGCACGAACTTCCCGTCCTGCCAGCGCCATTCGGCCCGCTCGCGCAGGTCGGGGCAGCAGCTCGGGACGTCGGGCGAGGAGTAGCCGAGCAGGGTCGCGGTGACGGCCCGGTCGCCGACGGTCAGCTCGCCGACGCTGTTCTTCTGGGCCGGGTACAGGAGGGTGGCCACGGTCCGGGGCGTGCCGTCGCGTCCGGCGGCTATGACGTAGACGCCGTGCGGCGGGGTGCCGGAGCCGGCGTCGCAGCGGGCGGCCACCACGGTCTCGGGGTTGCGGTCGCCGTCCAGATCGCCGGTGGCCCGCTGGGTGATCACGCTGTCGAGCCCGCCGCAGTCCAGGGGAAGCTCCGCGCGGGCCGGGTCGGGCGCCGGAGCGGGTGCGGCCGCGGGGGCCTCGGCCGGGGGCTTCCCGGGGGCCTTCTGGGTCGCGGTGGCGGCTTCCGGCTGGAGGAGTGCAGCGGCCGCGACGACCGCCGCCATCGCCGTCGCCGTCAGCAGCCAGTGCACCGGGCGGGCGTGGGTGTGCGCGAGGTCCGGGACGACGGAAGGTGGCACGCCGGCTGTCTCCTGAGGGGTCGTGCTCGGTGGGAGTGGCCAGCATCGTGCCACACGTCACACGCCCGGGGAACAGGGGGGTGCGCAATCGGTACGGGGCGGTGTGCGCCGCCCGGTCAAGACGACGGCGCCGCCGCCGAGTTCCCCGCGCGGCGGCGGGAACTCGGCGGCGGCGCCGGTGCGTTGTTCGGTCGGCACCCCGGGCGGGGTATCAGCCCTTGTTGGGGCCTTCGTAGTCCTCGCCGTAGGCGCCCTTGGCGGGGCGGCGGCGGCGCATGGGCGGCTCCACGCCGTCGGCGAGCCGGCGGGCGGTGACGAGGAAGCCGGTGTGGCCGATCATCCGGTGGTCCGGACGGACGGCCAGTCCCTCGACGTGCCAGTTGCGGATCATCGACTCCCAGGGCTGCGGCTCGGCGAAGCAGCCCATCTCCCGGATGGACTCGACGGTGCGCGCGAGCTGGGTCGTGGTGGCCACGTAGCAGCAGAGGATGCCGCCGGGGACGAGGGCCTTGGAGACCGCGTCCAGGCACTCCCAGGGGGCGAGCATGTCCAGGATGACCCGGTCCACGTCGGCGTCGGTGAGGTTGTCCTGGAGGTCGCCCACGGTGAGCTGCCAGGCGGGGTGCGGCTCGCCGAAGTAGCGCTCGACGTTGGCGCGGGCGATCTCGGCGAAGTCCTCGCGGCGCTCGTAGGAGTGGAGCATCCCCTGGTCGCCGATGGCCCGCAGCAGGAAGGCGCTCAGCGAGCCCGAGCCGACGCCCGCCTCGACGACGCGCGCGCCGGGGAAGATGTCGGCGAAGGCGAGGATCTGCCCCGCGTCCTTGGGGTAGACCACGGCGGCGCCGCGGGGCATGGACAGGACGTAGTCGGGGAGCAGGGGGCGCAGCGCAAGGTAGGCGACGTTTCCCGTGGTACGGACAACACTGCCCTCGGGAGCGCCGATCAGCTCGTCGTGGGGGAAGGAACCCTTGTGGGTGTGGAAGTTCTTCCCGGCCTCGAGCGTGAACGTGTAGTGGCGTCCCTTGGGGTCGGTGAGCTGGACCTGGTCCCCGACCTTGAAGGGCCCGCGACGGCGGGCGGCACCGGTCGGTTCGGACATGTGACCAGAGTACCGGCTCGTTCCGGCGCCCCGGGACGCCCTCCGGGCCCCGGGTCAGCCCGCGGGACGGGCCATGGCCTGGACGAAGGCGCGTTCCACGTCGGCGGTGGAGAGGACGCCGTAGATCGCGCCGGTCTCCTCGACGACCAGGTACTCGGTGGCGGGGCTGGCGCGCAGCCGGTCGAGAAGGGCCTCGCCGGCGAGTTCGGCGGGGACGCGCATGCCGTCGGTGAGGTCCTGCGCGAGGGTGCCCACGGCGACCCAGGGGCGCCGGTGCTCGGGGACGCCGACGATGGCGGCCTCGCGGACGAGGGCGGTCGGGTCGCCCTGGCCGTCGACGACGACGAGGGCGCGGGCGCCGGCCTCGTTGGCCCGGCGCAGGGCCTCGGAGAGGGGCGTGTCGGGCTCGACGGGGACGGCGCGGCGGGTGAGGGCGCGGGCGGCGAGTCCGGGCAGGTGCTCGCGGAGGCGTGCCATCCGCAGGCTGTTCCCGGCGCCGGTCCAGATGATGGCGGCGAGGATCGCGGCGAGGAGGGCGTCCATCACCGTCTCCATGCCGCCGATGTCCTCGGTGGCGTTGCCGAGGGCGCCGGTGTGGGTGAGCAGCGGGAGGCCGATGAGGACGGCGACGGCGAGGGCGCGGCCGACCCAGGCCGCGGCGATGGTGCCGGTCATGGGCTTGCCGCTGAGCTTCCAGACGACCGCGCGGAGCATCCGGCCGCCGTCGAGCGGCAGGCCGGGCAACAGGTTGAAGGCGGCGACGATCAGGTTGGAGATCATCAGGCCGGCGAGCAGGACGCCGGGGACGGTGCCGGGCTCCACGGCGGCCATGGCGAGGTAGAAGACCCCTGCGAGGACGAGGGAGAGCAGCGGTCCGACGAAGGCGAGGACGAACTCGCGGCCGGGCGTCTCGGTCTCCTTCTCGATCTCGGAGACCCCGCCGAAGAACTGGAGCTGGATGCGGCGCACGGGCAGCTTGAAGCGGAGCGCGGCGACGGTGTGGGCCAGTTCGTGGACGAGGACGGAGGCGTAGAAGGCGACGGCGAAGAAGAGGGAGACGAGGTAGCGGGCGCCGCCGAGTTCGGGGAGCACGCGGTCGAGCTGGCCGCCGAAGATCCAGGTGATGAGGGCGGCGACGACGAACCAGCTGGGGGCGACGTAGACGGGCACGCCGAAGGGGCGGCCCATGAGGAGGCCGCCGCCGGGTGCGGAGCGGTGGGGGTCGGGGGTCGCGGTGTCCTTGCCGGTGGCCGCCCCCTCCTTCTCCGTGCCCCGGGTCTCCGGGGTGCTGTCCTTCCCGGGGGTGCCGCCCGCTTCGGACCGCGGCCGCTCGCGCTCGCCGCTCGTGTCGTCCTCGTTCACGGGGTCCCTTCGTCGCCGAGGATCTTGCGGACCGGTTCCGCTCGTTCGAGCATGCCGGTCCGGGGGGTCTGCCGTCGATGGTATGCCGACGGCTGTCGGTGGCGGGCCGTAGGGTCTTACGTCATGAGTACGAGTCAGCCGTCCCCCGACGGACCCCGCGGCGGGGCCGCCGCCGGGCCCCCTGCGGCGGCGGGGGCCCCTGCCGCCGCCGTCCCCGCACAGAGCGGCGCGTCGCCGGCGGCGGGGGCGGCGTCCGGCACGGACGGGGGCGGACGAGGTGCGGACGGAGACCGGCCCGGTGAGGCACCGGGCGCGGGCGGGCGGGTGGCGGCGCCGCCTTCGTCGTTGTCGCCGTCGCGGGCGAGTGACTTCATGCAGTGCCCGCTGCTGTACCGCTTCCGGGTGATCGACCGGCTGCCCGAGAAGCCGAGCGAGGCGGCCACCCGCGGCACCCTGGTGCACGCGGTCCTTGAGCGGCTGTTCGACGCCCCGGCGGCCGAGCGCACCGCCCCGCGGGCCCGTTCGCTGGTGCCCGGCCAGTGGGACCGGCTGCTGACGTCGCGCCCGGAGCTGGCCGGGCTGTTCGCGGACGACGCGGAGGGCGAGCGGCTGGCGCGCTGGCTCGGTGAGGCGGAGCGGCTGGTGGAGCGCTGGTTCTCGCTGGAGGACCCGACGCGGCTGGAGCCGGCCGAGCGGGAGCTGTTCGTCGAGGCCGAGCTGGACTCCGGGCTGCGGCTGCGCGGGGTCATCGACCGGGTGGACGTGGCGCCGACGGGCGAGGTGCGGATCGTCGACTACAAGACGGGCAAGGCGCCGCGCCCCGAGTACAACGAGGGCGCCCTGTTCCAGATGACCTTCTACGCCCTGGTGGTGTGGCGGCTGAAGGGCGTGCTGCCGCGCCGCCTCCAGCTCGTCTACCTGGGCAGCGGCGATGTGCTGACGTACGACCCGGTGATGGCCGACCTGGAGCGCATGGAGCGCAAGCTGCTCGCCCTCTGGGAGGCGATCGAGCTGGCGACCCGCACGGGCGACTGGCGGCCCCGGCGGACGAAGCTGTGCGGCTGGTGCGACCACCAGGAGTTCTGTCCCGAGTTCGGCGGGACTCCCCCGGTCTATCCGCTGAGCGTCTCCCCGGCCGCGTCGGCGGAGGATGGCCAGGGCAGAATGGGCCCGGTCTGAAGGAGGACTCCCTGTGGCTATCCGCGTCCTGCTGGTCGACGACCAGCCGCTGCTGCGCACCGGTTTCCGCATGATCCTGGAGGCGGAGCCGGATCTCGCGGTGGTCGGCGAGGCCGGGGACGGCCTCCAGGCCCTCGACCAGGTGCGGGCCCTCCAGCCCGATGTGGTGCTGATGGACATCCGCATGCCGCGGATGGACGGCGTCGAGGCGACCCGGCAGATCACCGGCCCTGGCCGGGACGGCCCGGCGAAGGTGCTGGTGCTGACCACCTTCGACCTGGACGAGTACGTGGTGGAGGCGCTGCGCGCGGGGGCCAGCGGCTTCCTGCTCAAGGACGCCCCGGCGACCGAGCTGGTGCAGGCGATCCGGGTGGTCGCGGCCGGTGAGGCGATGCTCGCGCCGAGCGTCACCCGCCGCCTGCTGGACAAGTACGCCGACCATCTGCCCTCGGGCGAGGAGCCCGTCCCGGACGCGCTGAACACGCTGACCGAGCGCGAGGTGGAGGTCCTGAAGCTGGTGGCGCGGGGCCTGTCGAACGCGGAGATCGCGGCGGACCTGTTCGTCAGCGAGACCACGGTCAAGACGCATGTGGGCCATGTGCTGACGAAGCTGGGTCTGCGGGACCGGGTGCAGGCCGCGGTCTACGCCTACGAGAGCGGGCTGGTGCGTCCCGGGGCGCAGTGAGCCCGGCCCGGCGGCGCGGAACCGATACGGGACGGCCCCCGGAGCTCCGGGGGCCGTCCCGTTCGTCGTGCCGGCGGTCGGTGCCGGGACCGGTCAGCCCTTCTTGATCTCCCAGAAGCGGAAGACCGTCGACGCGTCGAGGGTCCACTCCAGACCCGTGACGTTCCCCCGGGCGACGGCGTACTGCTTGCCCTGCCACAGCGGGAGGACGGGCACGTCCTCGGCCACGAGGTCCTGGAGCTCGCCGAAGGCGCCCTCGGTGGCGGCGCGGTCGGTCACCGCCGAGGTCCCGGGGATGATGTCCCCGGTGATCTTCTTGTTCTCGTAGTTGTTGGCGAGGACGTTGTCCGGGCCGAAGAACGGCTGGGTGAAGTTGTCGGGGTCCGGGTAGTCGGGCACCCAGCCCTTGACGTAGACGCCGTACTTCCCGGCCTGGATGTCCTTCTCGTACGTGTCGAAGGGGACCGACTCGACGGTGGCGCGGAAGAGGCCGCTCTTGTTGAGCTGGGCGGCGACGGCGCGCAGGGTCTGGTCGGTGGCCGGGCCGTAGCGGCTGGGGGTGGACCAGAGGGTCAGTTCGACGGGCTCGGTGATGCCGGCCTCGCGCAGTTCCTTGCGGGCCTCGTCGGGCTGGGGGCTGCCGCCGTAGCGGTCGAAGAAGGCGGTGTTGTGGGTGGCGATGCCCGCCGGGACGATCGAGTAGAGCGAGCTGGCGGTCGCCCGGTGGACGTCCCTGACCAGGGCGTCGCGGTCGACGAGCTGGGCGAAGGCGCGGCGGACGGCGAGCTTGCCGGCGACGGGGTGGTCCATGTTGAAGACCAGGTGCTGGACCTCGGCGCTGGTGCCCTCGACGACCGAGATCCGCTCCTCGCCCGAGGAGCCGGCGTTCTGGAGGTCGGCGACGTCCTTCGCGGTGAGACCGCGGTAGGCGATGTCGACCTCGCCCTTCCTGAGGGCGGCGGCGAGGGCCTTCTGGTCGCCGTCGAAGAAGGTCAGTGTGACGCCGCCGTTGCGGGGCTCGGCGTCGCCCTTGTACTCGGGGTTGACCGAGAAGACGGCGCGCTCCTCGCTGAAGGAGTCGAGCTTGTACGGGCCCGAGCCGACGGCCTCGCCGTCGGTGCGCAGCTTTCCGTCCTCGTACTCGCGGTGGTCGACGATCGAGCCGGCGCCCGAGGCTATCTTGCTGGGGAACGTGGCGTCGGGGGCGGTCAGGCGGAAGACGACGGTCCGCTCGTCCGGGGTCTCGATGCGGTCGATGGTGGTGAGCAGCGGCACCGGACCGGTGTCGCTGTCGATCTTCAGGGCCCGCTCGAAGGAGAACTTGACGTCCTTCGAGGTCAGCTTGTTGCCGTTGCTGAAGGTGAGGCCGTCGCGCAGGACGCAGCGGTAGACGGTGCTGCCGCTGCCCTCGAAGCCGCAGGCCTCGGCGGCGTCGGGGCGCGGGGTGGTGCTGCCCTTGGGGAAGCTCAGCAGGGACTGGAAGACGTTGTTGAAGAGCAGCCACGATCCGGGGTCGTAGCCGTCCGCGGGGTCGGTGGCGAGGACCTGGTCGGACATGCCGACGACGACGCCGTCACCGCCGCCCCCGCCACCCTGGTCGGTGCCGCAGCCGGCGAGCAGAGCCGTGGAGAGGGCGGCGGCGAGGGGCGCCGCGCCCTTCGTGAGTAGAGCCTTCACAGGACGTGCCTCTGTTTCTCGGGAGCCGGCCGGTACGGGTGGCCGGCCGGTTCTCGGGAGCCGGCCGGTTCACATGAACCGGCCGGGACGGCCGCGGGCGGGCTGGGCGCCCGGTCAGGAGCTGCTGCCGCGGGCCAGCTCCCACAACTGCAGGTCGGAACTGGTGTTGAGGGCCCACTCGACACCGGTGACGTCCTCGCGCGCGGCGACGTACTGCTTGCCCTGCCACAGCGGGAGGAAGGGGACCTCGTCGGCGACGATGTCCTGGATCCGCCGGAAGGCCGGGGAGGCGGCGGTGCGGTCGGCCTCGCGCCGGGACTGCGGGATGAGGCCGCGGGCCTCCTGGCTCACGTACGGCGTGTTGAGGAAGTTGCCCTTGTCGAGGAAGGGGGCGGTGTAGTTGTCCGGGTCCGGGAAGTCGGGGAACCAGCCGAGGCCGTAGACGGCGTACTCGCCGCGCTTCTGGGCGGGGCGGAACTCGGACCACTCGGTGCCCTTGACGCGCACGTCGAAGAGCTTGGTGGCGTTGAGCTGGTCGCGCAGCGCCTCGAACTCCTTGGCGGTGCCCTCGCCGTAGTGGTCGGTGGTGTAGTTCAGCTCCAGCTCGACCGGGGTGTCGATGCCCGCCTGGGCGAGGATGCCGGCCGCCTTCTTGCGGTCGGGATCGCCGTACTTGTTGTAGAACGAGTTGGTGTGCGCGGCGATGCTCTTCGGGATGAGCGAGTACAGCGGCTCGGCGGTGGAGCCGTAGACCTGTCCGGCGATCGCGCCGCGGTCGACGACGGCGGCCATGGCCTGGCGGACGGCCTTGCTCTTGACCGTGGAGTCGGCGGTGTTGAAGGCGAGGTAGCGGATCTCCAGGCCGGGGACCTCGGTGAGCTTGATGCCCTCCTTGGGGCTGTCGGACAGCTCCCGGATCTGCTCGGGGGACATCGCGCGGGTCATCATGTCGATGTCACCGGCCTCCAGGGCGGTGCCCATGGACCCGGAGTCGGCGAAGGAGCGCAGCTCGATCCGGTCGTTGCGGAGCTTGACCCCGCCCTTGTACTTCTCGTTCCGGGTGAAGACGATCTTGCTGACCCGGTCCCCGTCGGTCTCGGCCTTCATCGTGTAGGGGCCGCTGCCGTCGACCTCGAAGCCCGAGCGGAGCTTCCTGCCGTCGTACTTCCCGGGGCTGACGATGGCGGCCACCGGCGTCGACAGCTTGTAGGGGAAGGTCGCGTCCGGGGTGGAGAGGTGGAAGATCACCTCGTCCTCGCCCTTGGTCTCCATGGTGTCGATGTTCGACAGCAGGGCGGCGGTGCCGTTGTCGCCGTCGATGTCGAGGACCCGCTGGATGGAGAAGACGACGTCCTCGGCGGTCACCGGGGTGCCGTCGGCGAAGGTGAGGCCGTCGCGCAGCTTGCAGCGGTAGCTCTCGCTGGCGTTGTCGGTGAACGAACAGGACTCGGCCGCGTCCGGGACGGGCTCGCCGCCGCCGCGCGGGGAGCGCATCAGGGTCTGGACGGTCTGGCGCAGGACGTTCCAGGTGCCGGTGTCGTAGGCGTAGGCGGGGTCCAGCGGGGCGGGGGAATCGGCGCTCGCGACGAACTGGTCCGTGGTGCCCACGACGATGGCGTCACCGCCGCCCGAGGCGCCGTCCGTGCTGCCGCATGCGACGAGGACGGGGGCGAGCAGGCCGGTGACGGCCAGCGGCACCAGGGTCTTGCGGTTCATCGTGGACGTTCTCCCTCATCCATCCGGCACTGGTACTCCAGCGTGTGGCACGTCACTGCGCCGCTTCCGCCCGGTCTGGGCGGTGCGATCGGGCCGGGGACACAAGAGCGATCGATCCAGGTGTTTCCGTCGTCCTGATGGGTCGGCGGAACACCGTGGCGTGGCGGCGGAGTTCTCGCGACGAGATTAGTCGGCGGTGCCAGGAAAGCGTGAACGGGCCCGAGTTGGGCCGTAATCGCTGAGTGATCACCTATGCCTGCGCGTAGGCACTCCGACCCCGGAGGTTTCATCCGCTCCTCAGGCAAATCGGACGCCCGGGAGCCCCGGACACCGGTCGCCGGGCACCCGGGAGGCCGCCGCCGACCCCCGGGCGGCTGTACGCGCAGTGACGAAGCTCACGCCGGGAAACGCGCCGGTGATTACCGCTGGGCAAGGTGGATGGTCACGGAAAATACATGCCCCGGCGCGCTGAGTTCCGCCCCGGGACAGAGAGACGACCGGCCCCGCCCGTCAGTGCGGTGAGGTGATCAGGGTGCGCAGAAAACGCAGGTCGATTTCCTCCAGGGACTGAACGACGATTCGGCCCGCGGCGGGCTGGATCGGCGCGACCGACGGCACCGCGACCACCCGGCAGCCGGCGGCCTCGGCGGACGCCACCCCGGTCGCCGTGTCCTCGATCACCGCACAGCGCACCGGCTCGGCGCCGATCCCCCGGGCGGCCAGCAGATAGGGGTCGGGGTGCGGCTTGGTCCGCTCGACCTCGTCGCCCGCGACCGACAGGGTGAAGCGGTGCGGGCCCAGGGAGTCGAGCACCCGGTCGATGATCCGCCGGTGCGAGGCGGAGACCAGCGCGGTGGGGACGTTGTGGCGGGCCAGCTCGGCGAGCAGCCGCTCGGCGCCCGGCATCAGCGGCACGCCCCGGGCGATCCGCTCCTCGAACTTGTCGTTGAGCAGCGCGCTCAGCTCGGCGAGGGAGATGTCCGCGCCCGTGGCCTCGATCAGATAGCCGGCGCTGCGGGCCATCGGCCCGCCGACCACCACGTCCCGCCACTCCTCCTTCAGCCGGTGCCCCAGGTCGGCGAAGACCGCGACCTCGGCGTCCCACCAGAAGCCCTCGGTGTCGACGAGGGTGCCGTCCATGTCCAGGAAGACGGCCTGCAGGGCTGCTCCCCCAGCCGTCAGGGGCAGGGACGCGGGGACCGTGCTGGTCATGGGCACACCTCCGGAAGGGACGAGAAGGCCGGCCACCCCTTCGCCCGCGACGGTGCCGCGGTGACAGGTGACCGGCCTGCATGGACCGACCAGTGTACGACTGCCGCGATCAATGTGCCCCGATATACCTCCGGGCGCGCCCCGGCGCGGACCGGCGGGGCGCGCCCGGAGGTGTACGGCCTGCGCGCCCCGGCCGGGCTCAGCGCGCGTTGAAGTACTTCGCCTCGGGGTGGTGGATCACGATGGCGTCGGTGGACTGCTCGGGGTGGAGCTGGAACTCCTCCGAGAGCTGGACCCCGATCCGTTCCGGCTCCAGCAGCTCGGCGATCTTGGCACGGTCCTCCAGGTCCGGGCACGCGCCGTAGCCGAGGGAGAACCGGGCGCCGCGGTACTTGAGGGCGAACATGTCCTCCACCTCCGCCGGGTCCTCCCCGCCGAAGCCCAGCTCGGCCCGGACCCGGGCGTGCCAGTACTCGGCCATCGCCTCGGCGAGCTGCACCGAGAGGCCGTGCAGCTCCAGGTAGTCGCGGTAGGAGTCGGACTCGAAGAGCTTGGCGGTCTCCTCGCCGATCCGGGAGCCGACGGTGACCACCTGGAGCCCGACCACGTCCGTCTCGCCCGACTCCTCGGGCCGGAAGAAGTCCGCCAGGCACAGGCGGCGGCCCCGGCGCTGGCGCGGGAAGGAGAACCGGGTGCGCTCCGAGCCGTCCTCGCCGAGCAGGATCAGGTCGTCGCCCTTGGAGACGCACGGGAAGTAGCCGTAGACGACGGCCGCCTCCAGCATGTTGTCGGTGTGCAGACGGTCCAGCCAGCCGCGCAGCCGGGGGCGGCCCTCGGTCTCGACCAGTTCCTCGTAGCTCGGCCCGTCGCCCGCGCGGTTCTGCTTGAGGCCCCACTGCCCCTTGAAGAGGGCGCCCTCGTCGAGCCAGGAGGCGTACTCCTTGAGCTGGATGCCCTTGATCACGCGGGTGCCCCAGAACGGCGGCGCGGGGATCGGGTTGTCGGTGGCCACGTCGGAGCGGGCGGGGCCCTCCTCGGGGCGCTCCTCGACGACCGCGTTGGCGGTGGGCCGCACCCGGCGCTGCTTGAGCTCCGGCAGGGTCGCTCCGGGGACGCCGCGCTTGACGGCGATCAGGGCGTCCATCAGGCGCAGGCCCTCGAAGGCGTCCCGGGCGTAGCGGACCTCGCCCTCGTAGATCTCGTGGAGGTCCTGCTCGACGTAGGCGCGGGTCAGGGCGGCGCCGCCGAGGATGACCGGGTAGTCGGCCGCCAGCTTGCGCTGGTTCAGCTCCTCCAGGTTCTCCTTCATGATCACCGTGGACTTGACCAGCAGGCCGGACATGCCGATGACATCGGCCTTGTGGTCCTGGGCGGCCTCCAGGATCGCGGAGACCGGCTGCTTGATGCCCAGGTTGACCACGTTGTAGCCGTTGTTGGACAGGATGATGTCGACGAGGTTCTTGCCGATGTCGTGGACGTCGCCACGGACGGTGGCGAGGACGATGGTGCCCTTGCCGGCCTCGTCGGTCTTCTCCATGTGCGGTTCCAGATGGGCGACCGCGTTCTTCATGACCTCGGCGGACTGGAGGACGAAGGGGAGCTGCATCTGCCCGGAGCCGAACAGCTCGCCGACGACCTTCATGCCGTCGAGCAGGGTCTCGTTGACGATGTCGAGGGCCGAGCGGGTCTCCAGGGCCGCTTCGAGGTCGGCCTCCAGGCCGTTCTTCTCGCCGTCGATGATGCGGCGCTTGAGGCGCTCCTCCAGGGGCAGCGCGGCCAGTTCCTCGGCCTTGCCCGCCTTCATGGACTTCGCGGTGGCGCCCTCGAAGAGGGCCATCAGCTTCTGGAGGGGGTCGTAGCCCTCGGACCGGCGGTCGTAGATCAGGTCCAGGGCGGTGGTGACCTGCTCCTCGTCGAAGCGGGCGATGGGGAGGATCTTGGAGGCGTGCACGATGGCCGAGTCCAGGCCGGCCTTGACGCACTCGTCCAGGAAGACGGAGTTGAGCAGGATCCGGGCCGCCGGGTTGAGGCCGAAGGAGATGTTCGACAGGCCGAGCGTGGTCTGCACGTCCGGGTGGCGGCGCTTGAGTTCGCGGATCGCCTCGATGGTGGCGATGCCGTCCTTGCGGGACTCCTCCTGACCGGTGCAGATGGTGAAGGTCAGGGTGTCGATGAGGATGTCCGGCTCGCGGATGCCCCAGTTGCCCGTCAGGTCCTCGATCAGCCGTTCCGCGATGGCGACCTTGTTCTCGACGGTGCGGGCCTGGCCCTCCTCGTCGATGGTCAGGGCGATCAGCGCGGCGCCGTGCTCCTGGGCCAGACGGGTGACCTGGGCGAAGCGGGACTCGGGGCCGTCGCCGTCCTCGTAGTTGACGGAGTTGATGACGGCACGGCCGCCGAGACGCTCCAGGCCGGCGCGGATGACGCCGACCTCGGTGGAGTCCAGCACGATGGGCAGGGTGCAGGCGGTGGCGAAGCGGGCGGCCAGCTCGTCCATGTCGGCCACGCCGTCCCGGCCGACGTAGTCGACGCAGAGGTCCAGCATGTGCGCGCCCTCGCGGATCTGGTCCCGGGCCATCTCCACGCAGTCGTCCCAGCGGCCGTCGAGCATGGCCTCGCGGAACTTCTTGGAGCCGTTGGCGTTGGTGCGCTCGCCGATGGCCATGTAGGAGGTGTCCTGGCGGAACGGGACCGTCTGGTAGAGGGAGGCGGCGCCCGGCTCGGGGCGCGGCTCGCGGGCGGCGGGGGCGAGGTCCCGGACCCGCTCGACGACCTGGCGCAGGTGCTCGGGGGTGGTGCCGCAGCAGCCGCCGACGAGGGAGAGCCCGTAGTCGCGGACGAAGGTCTCCTGGGCGTCGGCGAGTTCCGGGGCGGTCAGCGGGTAGTGGGCACCGTCCTTGCCGAGGACGGGCAGGCCCGCGTTGGGCATGCAGGAGAGCGGCACGCGGGAGTGGCGGGCGAGGTAGCGCAGGTGCTCGCTCATCTCGGCCGGACCGGTGGCGCAGTTGAGGCCGATCATGTCGATGCCGAGGGGCTCCAGCGCGGTGAGCGCGGCGCCGATCTCGGAGCCGAGGAGCATGGTGCCGGTGGTCTCGACGGTGACCGAGCAGATGATCGGGAGATTGGTGCCGGTGGCCTCCAGGGCCCGCCGGGAGCCGAGGATGGCGGCCTTGGTCTGGAGGAGGTCCTGGGTGGTCTCGACGAGGAGGGCGTCGGCGCCGCCCGCGATCAGGCCCTCGGCGTTCTGCTGGTAGGCGTCGCGCAGCACGGTGTAGGGCGCGTGGCCGAGGGTGGGCAGCTTGGTGCCGGGGCCGATGGAGCCGAGCACCCAGCGCTGCTGTCCGGTGGCGGCGGTGAACTCGTCGGCGGTCGCGCGGGCGATCCGGGCGCCGGACTCGGAGAGTTCGAAGACGCGTTCGGGGATGTCGTACTCGCCGAGGGCCGCGTGGTTGGCGCCGAAGGTGTTGGTCTCGACGCAGTCGACGCCGACCTCGAAGTAGGCGCTGTGGACCGAGCGGACGATGTCGGGGCGAGTCACGTTGAGGACCTCGTTGCAGCCCTCCAGCTGCTGGAAGTCCTCCATCGTGGGGTCCTGCGCCTGGAGCATGGTGCCCATCGCGCCGTCGGCGACCACCACCCGGGTGGCCAGCGCCTCGCGGAGCGCTTCGATACGGGTCCGGCTGTCGGGGGACGGGGTCGGCGACGAGGCCATGGATGAGCTCCCTGGGATGCGACGGCTGTCGGCTTTGCGCCCCCGATGGGGAGGGCGCACGGAGCCAGGGTAGCCGTGGGTGCCCTCGCGGCGTCCTCGTGTCTTGCGGGCCGGACGGTGGAGTGCGTGCGGGTTTCCGTGACGCGGCCCTCCGGGGGATACTCGCATCGCCGCAGCAAAGGTCGGCATCGACCGATAGTGTTCAGCATTGCCGAACCCCCTGCGGGGGACCTCCGCCGCGCCCGCCGGCCCCGTCCACCGGCCGGGAGCCGATGGACCGCTTGGCGCACCTTGCTCGTCGTACCCCGCTCGAACAGCAGTGGAGAAGGGCCGATCCGATGGCGAAGAACATCCAGTCACTGGAGCGGGCGGCCGCGATGCTGCGCCTCCTCGCGGGCGGCGAGCGCCGGCTGGGCCTGTCGGACATCGCCTCCTCACTGGACCTGGCCAAGGGCACGGCCCACGGGATCCTGCGCACCCTCCAGGCCGAGGGCTTCGTCGAGCAGGACCCCGCCTCCGGCCGCTACCAGCTCGGCGCGGAGCTGCTGCGCCTGGGCAACAGCTACCTCGACGTGCACGAGCTGCGCGCCCGGGCCCTGGTGTGGACGGACGACCTGGCGCGCTCCAGCGGCGAGAGCGTGCACCTGGGCGTTCTGCACCAGCACGGCGTGCTCGTCGTGCACCACGTCTTCCGGCCGGACGACAGCCGCCAGGTGCTGGAGGTCGGCGCCATGCAGCCGCTGCACTCCACGGCCCTGGGCAAGGTGCTGGCGGCCTACGACCCGGTGGCGCACACCGAGGCGGTGGAGGTCGAGCGGAAGGCGTTCACCCCGGCGACCGTGACCGACCTGGACGCCTTCGAGTCGGTGCTGGACCTGACCCGTGCCAAGGGCTGGGCGGCGGACGTGGAGGAGACCTGGGAGGGCGTGGCCTCCGTGGCGGCGCCGATCCACGACCGGCGGCGGATGCCCGTCGGCGCGGTGGCCGTGACCGGTGCGGTGGAGCGGGTGTGCGACGGCGGGGAGCTGCGCTCGGAGCTGGTCGCCGCGGTGCGCGACTGCGCCCGCGCGGTCTCCCGCGACCTGGGCGCGAGCCGCTTCTGACCATCCGGGGCCGCCACGGGCCCCGCCCGGTCCACCTCCGGCCCTCCGGGGGCCGCCGCCGACCCGCCACGCCCCCTGCCGCGGCCCCGGTCGCGCCTCCGCGCGCCACCGGGGCCGCGGTGCGCCCGGGGCCGGGACCGGGCCGGGCGCCCCCGGCCGCCGCGCCCGGGCCCGTCGCGGCCTGGTGGGCGCCGCCCATGGACGGGCGCCCCCGGCCGGTCGGGCGCATCATCGGATAACGATCCGATTTTCGACACCACACCTCTTGACGCAGTCTTCACCCAGGACAAAACTGCCGTTCATCGGTCGGCATTGTCGAACACCAAACGGCAATAAGCGCTAGAGTGTGACAACGCCAAGGGCCGACCATCGCTCTCACCTGAGGGCGCGGACCACCGGAGGGACCCGGGGTTCGCCTTCCCCTGGACGAAGGACAAAGGAGTCGCGGGTGTCCAGCTCCGACATCTTCATCGGCGAGACCATAGGTACCGCCCTGCTCATCCTGCTCGGTGGCGGCGTCGTCGCCGCCGTCGTGCTCAAGCGCTCCAAGGCGCAGAACGCCGGCTGGCTGGCCATCACCTTCGGGTGGGGCTTCGCGGTCATGACCGCCGTCTACACGACCGGCGCGCTCTCCGGCGCCCATCTCAACCCTGCCGTCACCCTCGGTATCGCGATCAAGGACAACGACTGGGGCAACGTCCCGGTCTACGTCGCGGGCCAGCTGCTCGGCGCCATGATCGGCGCGACCCTGGTCTGGCTCGCCTACTACGGCCAGTTCCACGCCCACCTCACCGACCGCGAGGTCATCCGTGAGCCGGTCGACGAGAAGGCCATCGAGGGCCCGCACGACGAGAGCTCGGCCCAGGCCGGCCCGGTCCTCGGCGTCTTCTCCACCGGACCGGAGATCCGCAACGTCTGGCAGAACCTCACGACCGAGATCATCGGCACCCTGGTGCTCGTCCTCGCCGTCCTCACGCAGGGCCTCAACGAGAGCGGAAAGGGCCTCGGCCCGGTCGGCGGGCTCATGGTCGCCCTGGTCGTCGTCGGTATCGGCCTCTCGCTCGGCGGCCCCACGGGCTACGCCATCAACCCCGCGCGCGACCTCGGCCCGCGCATCGTGCACGCCCTGCTCCCCCTGCCGAACAAGGGCGGCTCCGACTGGAGCTACGCGTGGATTCCCGTCGCCGGACCGCTGATCGGTGCGGCCCTCGCAGCGGGTATCTACAACCTCGCGTTCGCCTGACATCCAGCAGCACGCACGATCCCGGCACCACGACACCGAGCAGGAGCACACCGTGACCGACGCACACACCACCACCTCGTCCCACGGCAGCGGTCCGTTCATCGCCGCCATCGACCAGGGCACCACCTCCAGCCGCTGCATCGTCTTCGACAAGGACGGCCGGATCGTCTCCGTCGACCAGAAGGAGCACGAGCAGATCTTCCCCAAGCCGGGCTGGGTCGAGCACGACGCCGCCGAGATCTGGACCAACGTCCAGGAGGTCGTGGCGGGCGCGATCGAGAAGGCCGGCATCACCGCCGCCGACGTCAAGGCCATCGGCATCACCAACCAGCGCGAGACCACGCTGCTCTGGGACAAGAACACCGGTGAGCCCGTCCACAACGCCATCGTCTGGCAGGACACCCGCACCGACGCCCTCTGCAAGGAGCTGGGCCGCAACGTCGGCCAGGACCGCTTCCGCCGCGAGACCGGGCTCCCGCTGGCCTCCTACTTCGCCGGCCCCAAGGCCCGCTGGCTGCTGGACAACGTCGAGGGCCTGCGCGAGCGCGCCGAGCGCGGCGAGATCCTCTTCGGCACCATGGACTCCTGGGTCATCTGGAACCTGACCGGCGGCACCGACGGCGGCGTCCACGTCACCGACGTCACCAACGCCTCCCGCACCATGCTGATGAACCTGCACACCATGGAGTGGGACGACAAGATCCTCACCTCCATGGAGGTCCCCGCCGCGATCCTGCCCGAGATCCGGTCCTCCGCCGAGGTCTACGGGCTCGCCAAGGGCGGCGTCCTCGACGGCGTCCCGGTCGCCTCCGCCCTCGGCGACCAGCAGGCCGCCCTCTTCGGCCAGACCTGTTTCGCCAAGGGCGAGGCCAAGTCCACCTACGGCACCGGCACCTTCATGCTGATGAACACCGGTGAGACGCCGGTGAACTCCTACAACGGCCTGCTCACCACGGTCGGTTACCGCATCGGCGACCAGAAGGCCGTCTACGCCCTGGAAGGCTCCATCGCCGTCACCGGCTCGCTGGTGCAGTGGATGCGCGACCAGATGGGCCTCATCAACTCCGCCGCCGAGATCGAGACCCTCGCGCTCTCGGTCGAGGACAACGGCGGCGCGTACTTCGTCCCGGCGTTCTCCGGCCTGTTCGCCCCGTACTGGCGCTCCGACGCCCGCGGTGTGATCGCCGGCCTGACCCGGTACGTCACCAAGGCGCACATCGCCCGCGCCGTCCTGGAGGCCACCGCCTGGCAGACCCGCGAGATCACCGACGCCATGACCAAGGACTCCGGCGTCGAGCTGACCGCGCTCAAGGTCGACGGCGGCATGACCTCCAACAACCTGCTGATGCAGACCCTCTCGGACTTCCTGGACGCCCCCGTGGTGCGCCCGATGGTCGCCGAGACGACCTGCCTCGGCGCCGCCTACGCCGCCGGCCTGGCCGTCGGCTTCTGGCCCGACACCGACGCCCTGCGCGCCAACTGGCGCCGGGCCGCCGAGTGGACCCCGCGCATGGACGCCGAACAGCGTGAGCGCGAGTACAAGAACTGGCTCAAGGCCGTGGAACGGACCATGGGCTGGCTCGACGACGAGGAAAACTGACGAGGAGCAGCTGACAATGACCACCCTGCAGAGCGCCCCCTCCGGGGCGTACCCGGCATCCGGCTCGGTGTCCTCCTTCAAGGCGGCGAGCCGCGCCGAGACCCGGGAGCAGCTCTCCACGGCGACGTACGACCTCCTGGTGATCGGCGGCGGCATCCTGGGCATCTCCACCGCCTGGCACGCCGCTCAGTCCGGGCTGCGGGTGGCCCTGGTGGACGCCGGCGACTTCGCCGGCGCCACCTCCTCGGCTTCTTCCAAGCTCCTCCACGGCGGTCTGCGCTACCTGCAGACCGGCGCGGTGAAGCTGGTCGCGGAGAACCACTTCGAGCGGCGCGCGGTCTCCCGCCAGGTGGCGCCGCACCTGGCGAACCCGCTCACCTTCTACCTCCCCGTCTACAAGGGCGGCCCGCACGGCGCGGCCAAGCTGGGCGCCGGCGTCTTCGCCTACTCGGCGCTCTCCGCCTTCGGCGACGGCGTCGGCCACCTGCTGAGCCCGGCGAAGGCCGCGGCCGACGTGCCCGAGCTGCGCACCGACAACCTCAAGGCCGTCGCGGTCTACGGCGACGACCAGATGAACGACGCCCGCATGGCCCTGATGACGGTCCGCGCGGCCGTCGAGGCGGGCGCCACCGTCCTCAACCACGCCGAGGTCACCGGACTGCGCTTCACCCGCGGCCGGGTCACCGGCGCGGAGCTGAAGGACCGCACGGACGGCGCCGAGTTCGGCGTGGACGCCCGCCTGGTGCTCAACGCCACCGGACCGTGGGTGGACCACCTGCGCCGGATGGAGGACGCGGGCGCGGCCCCGTCGATCCGGCTGTCCAAGGGCGCCCACCTGGTCCTCAAGCGCACCTCCCCGTGGAAGGCGGCGCTCGCCACCCCGATCGACAAGTACCGGATCACCTTCGCCCTGCCCTGGGAGGACATGCTCCTGCTCGGCACCACGGACGAGGAGTTCGAGGGCGACCCGGCGGACGTGGCGGTGACCGAGAAGGACACCGCGCAGATCCTGGACGAGGCCGCGTTCTCCATCCGCGACCAGCAGCTCTCCCGGGACCTGATCACCTACTCCTTCGCCGGTCTGCGGGTGCTGCCCGGCGGCCCGGGCGACACCTCGAAGGCCAAGCGGGAGACCGTGGTCACCGAGGGCCGCGGCGGGATGCTGTCGGTGGCCGGCGGCAAGTGGACCACCTTCCGGCACATCGGACGCACCATCATGAACAAGCTGGCGGCGCTCCCGGGCCGTCCGCTGGCCGAGGACATGGAGCCCATCGCCCGGCTGCCGAAGAAGCTCCCGCTGCCCGGTATCGCCAACCCGAACGCGGTGGCCCACCGGCTCCTGGTGGACGGCGGCACCCCCGGCCCCCGGATGGCCGCCGACACCGCCCGGCACCTGGCGACGCACTACGGCTCCCTGTCGTTCGACATCGCCCGCCTGGCGACCGAGGACCCGGCCCTGGCCGAGCGCGTCCACCCCGACGCACCCGAGATCTGGGCCCAGGTCGCCTACGCCCGCGACCACGAGTGGGCCGAGACCGCGGACGACGTGCTGCGCCGCCGCACCACGCTCACCATCCGGGGCCTGGCGACGGACGAGATCCGCGGCCGCGTGGAGGAGATGCTCCGGGCGCGCTGACGCGTTCCCCGGCGACGGGTGCGTCCGCCGCCGGCGGGCGGGTGCGGGGCGGCTCCGGCAGGGGCCGCCCCGCACCCGTCGCCGGGCCGGTTCCCCGCGGGCCGGAAGTTCACCCCGCTGTGCAAGAGGGCTGCGGCGGGGTACCCGGAAAGCCGTAAGGTTGGGGCGGTACGAGAGGGAACTTCGGAAGGAGGCCTGGGTGATCGAGCTCGAGGGGGTTCCCGAGCTGATCGACCCGGTCATGGTGGCCGCGTTCGAGGGCTGGAACGACGCCGGCGACGCCGCGTCCACGGCGGTCGCGCACCTGGACAGGGAGTGGAAGGGCGAGGTCTTCGCGGCGCTCGACGCCGAGGACTACTACGACTTCCAGGTCAACCGGCCCACGGTGTACCTGGACGGGACCGTGCGGAAGATCGTCTGGCCCACCACCCGGCTGTCCGTGGTCCGGATCGGCGGCGGCAAGCCGCGTGACCTGGTACTCGTCCGGGGCATCGAACCGTCCATGCGCTGGCGCTCGTTCTGCAACGAGATCCTGGGCTTCGCCCATGAGCTGGGCGTCGAGATGGTGGTCATCCTGGGCGCGCTGCTCGGCGACACCCCGCACACCCGGCCCGTCCCGGTCAGCGGCATCACCTCCGACCCCGAGCTCGCCCGCACCATGGACCTGGAGGAGACCCGCTACGAGGGGCCGACCGGCATCGTCGGCATCCTCCAGGAGGCGTGCACCCACGCGGGTGTGCCCGCGGTCAGCCTCTGGGCCGCCGTCCCGCACTACGTCTCCCAGCCGCCCAACCCCAAGGCCACCCTGGCGCTGCTCAACCGCCTGGAGGACCTGATCGATCTGCGCATCCCGCTCGGCGAACTCCCCGAGGACGCACGGGCGTGGCAGCTGGGGGTGGACCAACTGGCCGCCGAGGACAGCGAGGTGGCCGAGTACGTGCAGACGCTGGAGGAGGCCCGCGACACGGCGGACCTCCCGGAGGCGTCCGGCGAGGCGATCGCCCGCGAGTTCGAGCGCTATCTGCGCCGGCGGGACGGCGGCACCGGGCCCGGCGGCCCGGGCGGGCACGCGACGGACGGCGGCGAGGGCAGCTCCTATCTGCGGGACACCGCCACCGGTGGCCGCACCCGCCCGCCGATGCCGTCCCGGCCCGAGAGCGGGCCGGACACCGGGGCCGACGCGGAGGGCGCGGGTCCGAGCCCGCAGACGGGCCGGGGCGACGGCGACGACCCCGCGCAGGCCGGCGGCCCGGCCGCCGACGGGCCCGCCCGGGAGACGCCGGACGCGGCGTCGGCCCCCGGACCGGACACCGGTACCGGGGCGGGCACGGGCGGTACCGAGACCTCGGCGGACACCGGCACCGGCCGGTCCGAGGCCGCGGACGAGGACGACCCCCGGGAGAAGTGACCGCCCGCGCCACCACGTGCGCAGGCGAAGGGGGCGGCACCCGTGCCGGGTGCCGCCCCCTTCGTCGTGCCCGCGCCGTCAGCCGGATCACGGCGGAGGGGCGGCCTCGCGGGTGCCGCCCTCCGCCGTGCCCGGGCTCCGGGCGGGGCGCCTGGCTCTGGGCCCCGCCCGGAGCCCGGGCTCAGGGACGCGAACGGGCCGTCAGAGCGCCACACCCAGCAGCGCGTCGACCGAACGGGAGACCAGACCGGGCGCGCCCTCGTCCGTGCCGCCCCCGGACTGCTGCCGCTCCGCCCAGCGGTCGACGGCCGCGAGTGCGGCGGGGGCGTTCAGGTCGTCGGCGAGGGCCTCGCGGATCTCGTCCAGCAGAGCGTCCGCCGGCGGGCCGTCCGGCCGGGAGACCGCCGCGCGCCAGCGGGCGAGGCGCTCCACGGCCTCCCGCAGCACGGTGTCGGTCCACTCCCAGTCGGCCCGGTAGTGGTGCGAGAGGAGCGCGAGCCGGATCGCGGCCGGATCGACGCCTTCGCGGCGCAGCGCGGAGACGAAGACCAGGTTGCCCTTGGACTTGGACATCTTCTCGCCGTTCAGGCCGACCATGCCGGCGTGGACGTACGCCGTGGCGAAGGGGTGCTCGCCGGTGAGGGCCTGGGCGTGCGAGGCGCCCATCTCGTGGTGGGGGAAGACCAGGTCGGAGCCGCCGCCCTGCACGTCGAAGCCCATTCCCAGGTGGTCCAGGGCGATGGCGACGCACTCGATGTGCCAGCCCGGCCGGCCGCGGCCGAGGCTGCCGCCGTCCCAGCTGGGCTCGCCCTCGCGGGCGGCCATCCAGAGCATCGGGTCGAGGGGGTTCTTCTTGCCGGGGCGCTCGGGGTCGCCGCCGCGCTCGGCGGAGAGCAGCCGCATCGCCTCCGCGTCCAGGTGGGAGACCTCCCCGAAGTGGGGGTCCGCCTCGACGGAGAAGTAGACGTCGCCCTCCAGCTCGTAGGCGGCACCCGCGTCCCGGAGCCGTTCGACGAGGGGGACGATGCCGGGTATCGCCTCCACCGCGCCGATGTAGTGCTTCGGGGGGAGCATCCGCAGGGCGGTCATGTCCTCACGGAACAGGGCCGTTTCCCGCTCGGCGAGGTCGGCCCAGTCGTGCCCGTCGCGGATCGCGCGTTCGAGCAGGGGGTCGTCGACGTCCGTCACGTTCTGGACGTAGTGGACCTGCCGCTTGGTGTCGAGCCACACGCGCTGCACGAGGTCGAACGCGTTGTAGGTCGCCGCGTGTCCCAGGTGGGTGGCGTCGTACGGCGTGATGCCGCACACGTAGATACGGGCGACGGGACCGGGGTCGAGGGTCACGGGAGAACCGGTCGCGGTGTCGTGGATCCTGAGGTCGCGGCCCTTGCCGGGCAGGGCGGGGACCTCGGAAGCGGGCCAGGCATGCATGCGTCGAGCCTAACCGGACGCCGGTTCCGGATACGAACCGGATCCGTGCGGTTGGCCGGTTGGGCACTCTTGCGCTCCGGGGCACGTTGTGCCTGGCAGCGCGGGGTGCCGGGGACCGGTGGCCCCCCGCGGGGTCACACCGGCGGCCAGGGGATCGCGGGCCACTCGCCGGACGGCACGGGGTGGGTGCCCCTCTCCAGCAGGGTGCCGACGCGGGTGCGCAGGGCGGCCACCTCGGCCGCGGTCAGCAGTTCGGCCAGTCGGGTGGTGAGCGGCGCCCCCTCGGTGAGGGAATCGGCCACCGAGCCGAGGGCCTCGCGGGCGTCGGCGGTCAGGGGTTCGCCGGCCCAGCCCCAGAGCAGGGTGCGCAGCTTGTCGTCGGTGTGGAAGCTGACGCCGTGGTCGATGGCGTACAGGCCGCCGTCGCCGGTCGGCAGCAGATGGCCGCCCTTGCGGTCACCGTTGTTGATCACCGCGTCGAGGACCGCGAGGCGGCGCAGGCGCTCGTCGTCGGCGTGGACCAGCAGGGCGGTGCGGCCCTCCCCCACGTCCGCGAAGCCGACCGCCTTCCAGCCCGCGCCGGGCTCCTCGCCCTCCACCAGGGCCAGCAGCCCGTCACCGCCGGCGGGGGCGGTGTCCACCCAGAGCTGGACCATGCCCTGCCCGTAGGGGCCGTCGCGCAGGACGGTCGGCGGCACCAGGCCCCAGCCCGTCGCCTCGGACAGTTCGTAGGCGGCAACCTCGCGCTGGGCGAGGTTGCCGTCGGGGAAGTCCCAGAGCGGCCGCTCGCCCGCGACGGGCTTGTAGACGCAGTGCGCCTCCTCGCCGTCGCGCGCGACCGTGCAGAAGAGGACCGCGTTGGAGGCCTCCCGGACCCGGCCCCGTACGGTCAGCTCGCCCTCGGTGAGCAGGGCGATGGTGTCGGCGGCGGCCCCGGTCCCGGCCTCGCTCGCGGGCCCGGTCGCGCTGTCGGCCCCGGCCGCGGGCCCGGTCGCGGTCACGCTCCGCGCCGGTATCCGTTCTGGCGCGGACATACGTGTCCCTCCGGGTCGAGCGGCAGGCTGCACAGCGGGCACGGCGGGCGGCCGGCGTTCACCACGTCCAGGGCGCGCTTGGCGAAGGCGCGGGCCTGGGCGCCGGTGAGCCGCACCCGCAGCATGGGCGGGCCGTTCTCCTCGTCCTGGAGCAGTCGCTCCTCGGCCTCGGCGAGGTCCTCGTCGGAGTCCGCGTCGAGTTCGACGAGCGCCTGGGCCTCGACGATCATGCGCTGCTCCTCGCCGTCCCAGGCGAGCGCCATGGTGCCGACCCGGAACTCCTCCTCGACCGGGTTGTCGAGGGGCGCAGTGTCCGCGACGTCCGCGGGGGCCATCGCGGGGACGGGGGCGTTGCCCCCGGTGCGCCGCACGACCTCGTCCAGCAGTTCGTCGATCCGTTCGGCGAGCGCGGCGACCTGGGTCTTCTCCAGCGCGACGCTGGTGACGCGCCCTGCGGCGGATGCCTGCAGGAAGAACGTACGGCGTCCAGGCAACCCGACCGTGCCGGCCACGAATCGTTCCGGCGGGTCGTAGAGGAACACCTGACGGGACACGTCCTGATCTCCCTTGGGATCGGTCTTCGGATCGGGCTGTCGGTCCACCTGCGCGGGCTACGGGTTCCCCCTGCACCGTGGCCTGTCCACCCTACTGCGCGGAGCGATCACGGTGCGCCCGCGCCGCCTCCGACGACGGCCCGGCCGCTGTCCCCGGCCCGGTTCTCCGCCGCCCCGTCGGCCGGGGCGGGCGGCGCCAGGGCGGCGAGGTCGCCGGTGTCGCCGAGCCTGAGCAGGAACGGACGGGTGCGGGTGTAGCGCACGGCGGTCACCGAGCAGGGCTCGACCTGGATCCGCTGGAACAGGTCGAGATGCATCCCGAGGGCGTCGGCCACCAGGGATTTGATGATGTCACCGTGCGAGCACATGACGTAGACGGCGTGCTCGCCGTGCGCCGCCTCGATCCGCGCGTTCCAGTCGCGCACCGCCGCCACGGCGCGGTCCTGCATGGCGCGCATCGACTCGCCGCCGGGGAAGGCGGCGGCGGAGGGGTGCTGCTGCACGATCTCCATCAGGGGGTGGTCGGCGAGTTCGCCGAGTTTGCGGCCCGACCAGTCGCCGTAGTCGCACTCGCTGATCCGCTCGTCCGTCTCCAGGGCGAGCCCGGGCCGGGCGTCGAGGAGCGGCTGAAGGGTCTCCCGGCAGCGCTCCAGGGGGCTGGAGACCGCGGCGGCGACCGGCAGTGCGGCGAGCCGCGCGGGCAGGGCCGCGGCCTGGGCGGCGCCGCGTTCGTCGAGGTGGACGCCGGGCGTCCGCCCGGCCAGCACCCCGGCGGTGTTGGCGGTGGAACGTCCGTGCCGTACGAGGATCAGCGTGGCCATGACGGCAAGCCTACGGCGGCCCGGCGTGTGCGCCCCGGCCGGACGGGGAAGAATGCGCGCCGTGATCGTGGACTGTGCCATCTACCGCGACGGGCGCCGCACCGAGGGCCCGTCGGACTTCTCCGACGCCCTGGACGAGGCGCGGGCGACGGGCGACGCGTTCCTCTGGGTCGGCCTGCACGAGCCGACGGAGGACGAGTTCGACCATGTCGCGGAGGAGTTCGGCCTGCACCCCCTGGCGGTGGAGGACGCGCTGAAGGCGCATCAGCGGCCCAAGCTGGAGGTCTACGACGACTCGCTGTTCGTCGTCCTGAAGCCGATCGTCTACGAGACGGAGAGCGACACGGTCAGCGCCGGGGAGCTGATGGTCTTCATAGGCGACTCCTTCGTCGTGACCGTCCGGCACGGCGAGGGCGCGCCCCTGGGCGCC
Organism: Streptomyces sp. CNT372; assembly: GCF_000377145.1. Taxonomy (NCBI): domain Bacteria; kingdom Bacillati; phylum Actinomycetota; class Actinomycetes; order Kitasatosporales; family Streptomycetaceae; genus Streptomyces; species Streptomyces sp. CNT372. The sequence continues at coordinate 169,088 of NZ_KB897784.1, forward strand.
GTGCGGGAGCGGCTGGAGGCGGAGCCCGCGGTGCTGCGGCACGGGCCGACCGCGGTGCTCTACGCGATCAGCGACGCGGTCGTGGACCACTACATCGAGGTCGCGGCCGAACTCCAGGTGGACCTGGAGGAGATGGAGGCCAAGGTCTTCGCGCCGGGCGGCCGGGACGCGAAGAACACGGCGGCGAGGATCTACACCTTCAAGCGGCAGGTGCTGGAGTTCCGCCGCGCGGCCGGCCCGCTCGCCGCGCCGATGGCCCGGCTGGCGAGCGCGGGGGTCCCGTTCGTCCACGAGCACTCCCAGCCCTTCTTCCGGGACGTCAGCGACCACCTGACCCGGGCGAACGAGCTGGTGGAGAGCCTTGACCGGCTGGTGTCGGACATCCTGGCCGCGCATCTGGCGCAGATGGGCGTGCGGCAGAACGACGACATGCGCAAGATCTCGGCCTGGGCGGCGATGGCCGCGGTGCCGACGATGGTCGCCGGGGTGTACGGGATGAACTTCGAGCACATGCCGGAGCTGCGGCAGACCTGGGGCTACCCGCTGGTGGTGCTGCTGATGGCGGGGGCGATGGCGGGTCTGTACCGGCTGTTCAAGCGGAACGGCTGGCTCTGACGGCGCCCGGCCGCCCCCGGCGCGTGGTGCGCCGGGGGCGGCCGGGTCGTGCGGGCGCGGTAGGCCGGGGGTGTCCGGGCTGTGCGGGCCCGGGCGCGGTGCGCCGGGGGCGGGCGGGGGTCAGAAGACGGGGGCGGGAGCCGGGGGGCCGTCGAGGGCGCCGCGCCGCTCGGGCATCCTCAGGGTGATCATCCGGTGCCAGCCGCCGAGCCGCTCGTACGCGTACATCGCGTGGATGCCGGCCGCGAGCGCCGCGGACTTGACGCGGGGCCACTTCAGCACCCGGCCCATGTGGCTCATCACGGCGAGGGAGACGTCGCGGTAGATCCTGATCTCGGCGAGCGCGCTCTCGCGGAGCACCCGGTGGATCGTGCGGCCGTGGCCCTCCGCCGCGAGGCGGAGCAGTTCCTCGTGGCAGTAGGCGAGGTGGTTGTCCTCGTCGTGGGAGATCTGCCGGATGGCCTTGCCGACCTCGGGGTGGTCACCGAAGTGCCTCGTCAGCATCTCCATCTGGTCGGCGGCCCGCTGCTCGGTGACCCGGCTGTGGGAGAGGTAGACGACGATGTCCTCCTCGGACAGCGGCTCGTCCCGCCGCAGCTTGTCGTGGGCGAGCCCGATGCCCTGCTGCTCCAGCAGCATCGTGTAGTCGGTGTCCGGCGGGACGGGCACGGGTTCGAGCTGGCGCTTCTTGAGCAGGGCGTTGAAGATGCGCCCGTGCTTGTCCTCGTCGGCGCCGTGCCGGGTGATCTTGGGCGCCATGTCCCGCATGCTCTCGGGCACCAGAGCGGCGATGCGGGCGTTCTCCCAGCCGCCCTGGGCCTCCCCGCTGGCCGCGATGGAGCAGAACAACTGATAGCTGTCGTCGCTGTCGATGATCTCCTGGAAGAGACCGCGTGCCGAGAGCATGTCTGCCACCTCCTTCACCGCGGACACCTCGGGGCGACCGCAGAGAAAAGGGTCACATGCGACATGCCGGGCGAGCCAACACCTGGGGGACCAGACTCGCCCGAATGGGCGATGTCAATCGGTGGCACGCAGGCAGTAACCACGGCGCGGCCGGCGCGTTGTACCGCGTGACGGCCGTGGCGGGGAAGACCCCCGAGCCCCCACCACGGCCGCAGAACTTCCCAGGAGGACGGCCGGTCCCCGGGGCATCTCGTGCCCCGGGGACCGGCCGCTGCCGTGCGGGTGGACCTAGGCGAGGCCGGCCAGCTCCAGGGCCTCGGTGCCTGCCCGGAGGGCCGTGATCCGCTCGTCCAGCGTGAAGCCGGCCGGGGCGAGCGTGAGGGTGGTGACCCCGGCTGCCGCGTAGGCCGCCATACGGTCCGCGATGCGCTGGACCGGGCCGAGCAGGGCGGTCTGGTCGATGAGCTGGTGCGGCACGGCGGCGGCCGCGCCCGCCTTGTCCCCGTCCAGGTACTTGTCCTGGATCTCGGCCGCCTCCTTCTCGTAGCCCATGCGCTGCGCGAGCTGGTTGTAGAAGTTCTGCTTGCGGCTGCCCATGCCGCCCACGTACAGCGCGGTGTACGGGCGGAACATGTCGGCGAGGCCGGTGACGTCGTCGCCGACGGCCAGCGGCAGGGTCGGGCAGACGTCGAAGCCGTCCATCGTCTTCCCGGCCTTCTCCCGGCCCGCGCGGATGTGGCGGACCGCGGTCTCCTCCAGGTGCTCGGCGGAGGGGAAGATCAGCAGGGCGCCGTCCGCGATCTCACCGGTCTGCTCCAGGTTCTTCGGGCCGATCGCCGCGATGTAGAGCGGGATGTGCTCGCGCTCCGGGTGCACGGTGAGCTTCAGCGGCTTGCCGGGCCCGTCCGGGAGCGGGAGGGTCCAGTGCTCGCCCTCGTAGCTCAGCCGCTCACGGGTCATCGCCTTGCGGACGATCTCCACGTACTCGCGGGTGCGGGCCAGCGGCTTGTCGAACTTGACGCCGTACCAGCCCTCGGAGACCTGCGGGCCGGAGACGCCCAGGCCGAGGCGGAAGCGGCCGCCGGAGAGCGAGTCGAGGGTGGCCGCCGTCATCGCGGTCATCGCGGGCTGGCGGGCGGGGATCTGGAGGATCGCGGAGCCGACGTCGATGCGCTCCGTCTGGGCGGCGACCCAGCTCAGCACGGTGGGGGCGTCGGAGCCGTACGCCTCCGCCGCCCAGCAGACGTCGTAGCCGAGCCTGTCGGCCTCCTGCGCGACCGCGAGGTTGTCGCCGTCCATCCCCGCGCCCCAGTAACCGAGGTTGATGCCGAGCCGCATGTCACTCCCTCTTACTGATCAGTAACGTCCCTTTCCGGGGACTCTAGCGCGCGAGCGGGGCGACCGGCAGGGGGACGTTGTCCACAGGGTCTCTCAGCGTGCGCCCCTGGCCAGTAATCTCAGCGCCCATGGAGCAGAGGCATCTCGGCCGCACCGGCCTGCGCGTGTCCCGGATCGGGCTCGGCACCCTCACCTGGGGCCGGGACACGGGCGAGCACGACGCCGCGGAGCAGTTGAAGGCGTTCTGGGAGGCCGGGGGCACGCTCGTCGACACGGCGGACGTCTACGGCGGCGGCGAGGCCGAGTACCTGCTGGGGCAGCTGGTCGAGCGGCTGGTGCCCCGACAGGACCTGGTCATCGCCACGAAGGCGGGCAGCGTGCGCGATCCGGACCGCCGGTTCGACGGCTCGCGCGGGCATCTGCTCGCCGCGCTGGACGCGTCGCTGGCGCGGCTGGGCACGGAGTACGTGGACCTGTGGCAGGTCCACGCCTTCGACCCGGACACACCGCTGGAGGAGACCCTCCAGGCACTCGACATCGCGGTGAGCAGCGGACGGGCACGGTACGCGGGCGTGTCGAACTTCTGCGGCTGGCAGCTCGCCAAGGCGGGCACCTGGCAGCTCGCCGCGCCCGGGCCGCGCACCCGGCTGGCGAGCACGCAGATGGAGTACTCCCTCCTCCAGCGGGGCGTGGAGCGGGAGGTGCTGCCGGCCGCGCTGGACCTGGGCATCGGGCTGCTGCCGTCCTCGCCGCTGGGGCGGGGCGTGCTCACGGGCAAGTACCGCACGGCGGTCCCGGCGGACTCGCGGGGTGCCTCCGAGCACATGGCCCCGTTCGTCGAGCCGTACCTCGACGACGCGGCGGCCCGCATCGTCGACGCGGTCGCCACGGCGGCGGACGGCCTCGCGTCGACCCCGCTGGCGGTGGCCCTCGCGTGGGTGCGGGACCGCCCGGGCGTCGTGGCCCCGATCCTCGGCGCGCGCAACGCGCAGCAGCTCACGGCCGCGTTGTCGGTGGAGGCGCTTAGTCTTCCTGACGAGATCTGCCAGGCGCTGGACGATGTGTCCGCGCCCGTGCACCGCTATCCCGACCAGGACTGGAGCACGCTGTGAACGCCCCGACCCCGCCGTCCCCCGACGACCCCACCGCCCCGCCCGCGGAGGCCCCGCCCGCGCCGGAGGGCACCGAGGTCGCGGAAGCCGGCGAAGCCGACGGCTTCGCGGGGGCGGAGCCCGCCTCCGGCGAAGCCGACGGCCCGGCGGGCGAGGCCACCTCCGGGGGCGAGGACGGCCCGGCGGGCCAGCCCGCCTCCGCGGGTGAGGACGGCGCGGCGGGGGGCGAGGCCGACCCGGCGAGTGAGGACGGCCCGGCGGGCGAGCCCGCCTCCGGCGAAGCCGACGGCCCGGCGGGCGAGGCCGGCCCGGCGGGTGAGGACGGCGGCCCGGAGGGCGAGGCCACCTCCGGGGGCGAGGACGGCCCGGCGGAGGGCGAGGCCGCGGGGGTCAGTGAGGCGCAGGCCGAGCTCGCCGCGCAGCGGGAGCTGCGGGAGCGGATCGCTCGGCGGCGGGCCGAGCGGGAGGGGCCGGTGGAGAGCGGGGGCAAGCTCAGCGGCACCGCCGCCGATCTGCTCGCCGCCGTGCGCGCGGTCGAGAGCGGTTCGGCCGCGGCGACCGAGTTCTTCGAGGCCGCGCCCCCGCGGCCCGCCCCGCAGGTGACACGACGGCCCGAGCCCGCCCCGCGGCGGGAGGTCGCACCGGGGGCGCTCGACGAGGTGCGGGCCGTGCTCGTCCGGGGCGGGGCGCCCGAGAGTCTCGCGGGCCCCGTGGCCGAGGCGCTCGGGGAATCCGCCGCCGGGCTGCTCGCCGAAGACCCGTGGCGCCTGCTCTCCGTGCCCGAGGTGCGCCCCGAGCAGGCCGACGGCTTCGCCCGGGCGCTGCTCGGCCCCGAGTGCGGCCCCGGGGACGAGCGCCGGGCCGCCGCCCTGGTGGCCTGGGTGCTGGAGCACGCCGCCGTGCGCGGCCACACGGTCCAGGAGGTCTCCGCCGTCCGCGCGGCCCTCGCACAGCGCCAGGTCCCCGAGCCGGACAAGGCCGTGGAACTGGCGGTCGAGGCCGGTACCGCGTTCGCCTTCCAGGACCGGGCGCAGGAGACCGCCGACGCGGCCCCCGAGGAGGAGCCCGCCGCCCCCGTCCCCGTATTCCTCGGGCTGGACCGGTACGCGATGGCGGAGGAGAGCCTCGCCGAAGGGCTCGCCCGGCTCGCCCGTACCGGCCCCGCCGAGGAGTGGGAGGGACCCGAGCTGGTCCGGGCCGCCGGCGCGCACGGGCTCGTCGTGCACACCGGCGGCGAGGCGGCCCGCGCCGAGCCGGTCGCGCTCGCCGCGTACGCCCGGGAGCGCGGACTGCGCGCCCTGGTGGCCGTGCACAGTCCGAACGGCTGCCGCCGCCTGGGCCCCGGGGCGGACGCGGTCACCGTGACCGAACTGCTCGGCGGCTCGGCGGGCCCCGGCCGGGACGAGGACGGGGCCCTCGCCCTGGACCTGCTGGTCGTCCTCGACGCCCCCCAGCTCGACGTGGAGAGTGCCGCGATGCTCGTCGAGTCGCTGCCCGACGGCTGCCGGCTGGTGCTCGGCGGCGACCCCGGGGTCCTCGGCTCGGCGGGCGCCGGCCGGGTCTTCGGCGATCTGCTCGCCGCCCGGGTGTGCCCGCAGATCGCCTCCCGCACCCCGGACCCGGGGCCCCTCGGCGAACTGGTCTCGGGCATCGGCGTCGGCGAGCTGAACCAGGTGGAGGCACCCGGCAAGGAGCTGGTCATCGTCCCCGTGCGGGACGCGGGCGAGGCCGTCCACCGCACGGTGCAACTCGTCGCCGACTCCGTGCCGCGCGCCATCGGCGTCCCCGCCGGCCAGACGCAGGTGATCACCGTGGGCCACGGCGGCGCGGCCGGCACCCGGGCGCTGAACGCGGCCCTCAAGGAGCGCCTGAACCCCGGCCCCGGCCGCTTCGGCGGCTTCGACCCGGGCGACCGGGTCGCCTACGCCCACTCCCCCGGCCGGACCCTGACCGGCACCGTGGTCGCGGCCGAGGCGGACGGGCTGCGGGTGGAGTGCGAGGGCCGCCCGGTGCTGGTGCCCCGGGCCCGAGTGGAGTCGGCGCTGCGCCACGGCTGGGCCGTGACGGCCCATCAGGCGGCCGGGGCCCGCTGGCCGGCCGCCGTGGTGGTGCTGCCGGGCGACGCCGCGCCCGGCCTGAGCCGGCCCTGGGTCTACACGGCCTTCGGACGCGGCGAGCGGCACGTCTCGGTGGTCCACGGCGTCGACCAGGCGCTCCCCCGGGCCGTCGCCGAGGTCCCGGACGCGCCCCGGTCGACCAGGCTGCGCACCCTGCTGGAGGCCCTGCTCGCGCCGTCCCCCACCCCCTGAGCCGCCACCGGCCACCCCACGCCCACAGGTCCCGCACACGAACGGGCGCCCCGTCCGGCCGCAGCCGGACGGGGCGCCCGAGGGGACGCGGTCGGGGGCGGCGTCAGGCGTCGTCGTCCCGGTCCTCGAAGCCCTCCAGGTCCTCCTCGTCGAAGACCGCGCTCACGTCGAACCGGCACACCACCCGTTCCGGGTCGGCCTGGTCGAAGGGGGCGCTCAGCCACTCCCCCGGCTCGGGCAGCTCGTCCGCCGCGGCGACCCAGAGGGTGGAGTCGCCCTCCTCCAGGCCGAACTCCTTGTGCCGCGAGGCGATTTCGTCCGGCTCGAACTCACCGAAGAGGACCCCCAGCGCCGCGTGCACACTGCTCCCCACGACCGGCGCGTCGGAGGGGCGGGCCGGGGCGTCCGGGTCGAGGTCGGCGATCCGCTGTGCCTGGGCGAGCAGCCGCTGCGGCTCGGCCACCGCGTAGTCGCGGCGGATGAGGACGCTGAGCGCGTTGGGCTCCTCGGGGCCGGCGTACGGCGGCAGGGAGTCGTCCGCGCCGGGGATCTCGAAGGGGGTCACCTCGTCGTAGCGGTCGTAGAGCCGCTCGTCGTACGCCTCGGCCGCGGCGGCGAGGGCGTTGAAGGACTCGTAGACGGCGGGGTCGTCGTCGCCCGTGCGGTTCTCGACCGCCGCGAGGTGGCGGTCCAGTGCGGCCTTGACCGCATCGGCGGCGGCACGTACCTCGGCAGCGGTGGGCTGCGCAGCATCAGACATAGTGCGCACGCTATCCGTACCGGGCGGCTGCCCGCACAATAGATGCGATGCCGGAATACGAATTCACAGACGTGTATGTGCCGCGCGGGGTGTCCCGCAGGGAAGCGGCGCGACTGCTCACCGACCACGCCGAGTACGGACACTGGGAGCTGGACCGACTGACGCTGCTGAGGGACGGCAGCCGCCGTGTGCGGCTCCGCCGTCGCATCATCCGCCAGGTGCGCGCCACCTGGTAGAGGCCGGCACGGCGTCGACGGCAAGGAGCGGGCCCGTGGAGACGGACCCGCTCCTCGTCGTGCCGCGCACGTGTGGGGCGTGCGCATGTGGGGGGAGGGGGCGGCCGGTCCTGACCGTCCGCCGCCCCGTGCGCGCCGGACACCTCCTAGGCGGCCCGGCGCGCCTTGCGGTAGAGCACGGCGCCCGCGAGCAGCAGGCCCGCGCCGACCGGTGCGGCGACGCCCAGAGCGCCCGCGCCCGTCGCGGCGAGTTGCTCGTCCGGCGGCGTGACCGTCTGGGTGCCCGGCGTGTTCGGGGTCCCCGGTTCACCCGGCTCGCCCGGCTCGCCCGGCTTCTCGGGCGAGACCGGGTTCTGGGGGGTCTTGGGGGGCTCGGGCTCCTCGGGGGTGCCCGGCTTGCCGGGTGGCGTGGGGGTGCCGGGGCCGTTCTCGCAGTCGTTGCCGAACGACGGGTTGAGGAGCCCCCCGATGGTGACGCTGTTCCCGCACGCGTTGACGGGGAGATCGACCGGGGCCTGGACCGAGTTGCCCGAGCCGACGCCCGGGGAGTTGCTCGTCCCGCCGTCCGCGTGCGATCCGCCCCCGCCCCCGCCTCCGCCGCCCGTGCCCCGGGAGACGTTGGCGCACTTGTTGCCCATCGCCGGGTTCAGGAGCCCGACGACGTTCACGGTGTTCCCGCAGGCGTTCACGGGGACGTGCACGGGCGCCTGGACCGAGTTGCCGGACAGAACGCCGGGAGAGTTCGACGCCCCGCCGTTCGCCCCCGAGTCCGCCTGCGCGTAGCCCCCGCCGAGGGCGAGTACGCCCCCCGCGGCCGCCACGGTGACCAGGCCCTTGCGCGTGACCTGTCGCATGGTGATGCCCTGCCTTCCACTTCCTTCGGTACCCCGGTGCACGCCCGGGGAGGAGAACCGGGCGGCTCCGGAGTGCATGGCATGCACTCCGGAGCCGCCCGGAATCCGACCCGGTCCTGGAGTGGTCCGGGCCGTCACGTCACATGAACGTCAGGCGTTGACGCAGGTGTTGCCGAAGGCCGGGTTCAGCAGGCCGATCACGTTGACGGTGTTGCCGCACACGTTGACCGGGACGTGGATCGGCGCCTGGATCAGGTTGCCGGAGAGCACGCCGGGGGAACCGACAGCGGCACCGTGGGCACCCGAGTCGGCCATGGCGACTCCCGCGCCCGCGAGCACCAGACCACCGGTGGCAGCCGCAGCAGCGACGACCTTCTTGATCATTATTCCTCCTAGTTGGCAAAACGGTCCCAACCTCGGACCGCATCACCTGTAACGAGGGGGAGGCACGGGGGCTACGAGGCGAAACCCCCGTTCACTCTTTCCGGTGGGCGGCGGACAGACGGACGATTTCCGGCAACCGCGACGGCGGCCGGCCGAGGCCGGGCCGGGGCCGGGGCCGGGCCGGGGCCGGGGCCGGGCCGGGGCCGGGGCCGGGCCGGGGCCGGACTCAGCAGGCGTCGAGGAAGCGGTCCAGCACCCGGACGCCGAACTTCAGGCCGTCCACCGGGACCCGCTCGTCCACGCCGTGGAACATGCCCGCGAAGTCCAGCTCCGGGGGCAGCTTCAGCGGCGCGAAGCCGAAGCAGCGGATGCCGAGGTCGTCGAAGGACTTGGCGTCGGTACCGCCGGAGAGCATGTACGGCACGGCCCGCGCGATGGGGTCCTCGGCCTTGAGGGCCACCTGCATGGCGTCCACCAGGGCGCCGTCGAAGCTGGTCTCCAGGGCCTTGTCGCCGTGCACGTCCTCCCGCCGGACCCGGGGGCCGAGGAGCCGGTCAAGGTCGGCAAGGAACTCCTCCTCGTAGCCGGGCAGGAACCGGCCGTCGACATGGGCGGTGGCCTGGCCGGGGATGACGTTCACCTTGTAGCCGGCGCCGAGCATGGTCGGGGCCGCGGAGTTGCGCAGGGTCGCGCCGACCATCTTGGCGATGCCGCCCAGCTTGGCGAGGGTGGCCTCCATGTCCTCGGGGTCGAGGGGTGTGCCCAGCGCGTCGGACAGCTCGTCGAGGAAGGAGCGGACGGTCTTGGTGACCCGGACCGGCCAGGTGTGACGGCCGAGCCGGCCGACGGCCTCGCACAGCTCGGTGATGGCGTTGTCGTCGTTGGTCATCGAGCCGTGCCCGGCGGTGCCCTCGACCGTCAGGCGCATCCAGTGCATGCCCTTCTGCGCGGTCTCCACCAGGTAGAGGCGCAGGTTCTCGTTGACCGTGAACGAGAAGCCGCCGACCTCGCCGATCGCCTCGGTGACCCCCTCGAAGAGGCCCGGGTGCTTGTCGACGAGGTACCGCGCCCCGTAGGTGCCTCCGGCCTCCTCGTCGGCGAGGAAGGCGAGCACGACGTCGCGCGGGGGCTTGCGGCCGGTGCGCAGCCGCTCGCGCACCACCGCGAGGGTCATGGCGTCCATGTCCTTCATGTCCACCGCCCCCCGGCCCCAGACGCAGCCGTCCGCGATCTCGCCGGAGAAGGGGTGGTGGGTCCAGTCCTCCGCGTTCGCCGGGACGACGTCCGTGTGGCCGTGGATGAGCAGCGCGGGGCGGGACGGGTCCTCGCCCTCGATCCGGGCCACGGTGGAGGCGCGGCCCTTGTGCGACTCGAAGATCCGCGGTTCGAGGCCCACCTCGGCGAGCTTCTCGGCGACGTACTCGGCGGCCGCGCGCTCGCCGGGGCCGGAGTGGTCGCCGTAGTTGCTGGTGTCGATCCGGATCAGCTCACGGCAGAGGTCGGCGACCTCGTCCTCGCCCGAGACCGCCGGGGCCGTCCTGTCCTCGCTCACGCGTTCCTCCCGCTGTCGCTGCTGGTGGTCCGCTCCCCATCCTCCCGCCACCGGGCCCTCCGCCCAAGGGCGGCCACCGGCCGTCACAGCGTGTTCACCACCGGGACCGGCCACCGGCCGGGCACCGGGGGTGCGCCGGGGCGCTCGGGGGTGTGATCGAGGGGGGCCGAATGTTTGCTATGGTTTTCCACGTCGGAGCGGCCCGGGGCCGCGAGACAGACACCTTGTCCGGGTGGCGGAATGGCAGACGCGCTAGCTTGAGGTGCTAGTGCCCTTTATCGGGCGTGGGGGTTCAAGTCCCCCCTCGGACACCAGCTGAGACCCCAGTCGATCTGGGGTCTTTTGCGTTGGCGCGCCCCTCCCCGGTCCGCCCGCCCTGAGCCGCGTCCGTCCGGTCGGTCACCGATACTGAGGAAATGGGCAATATCGGGCGAAACGCCCCGGCAGACCGGCGGGACGAGCGTGTGCCGCCGGGGGACGGGCCCGTGGACGGCGGCCCGGGGGCCCGGCGCGGTGGGGCGTGGCGGCGGGGGCTGACGCGGGTGAAGCCGCGGACCGTCGCCGGGCAGGTGTTCCTGCTGCAGCTGGTGGTCGTCCTGGTGCTCGTCGCCATCGCCGTCGTGGTGCTCGTGATCCAGGACCGCAACCGTGCGATCCAGGAGGCCCGCGACCGGTCGCTGGTGGCGGCCGAGTCGTTCGCGAACGCCCCCGGCACCGCGGAGGCGATGCAGAGCGACGACCCGACGGCCGCACTCCAGCCGCGGGCCGAGGCGGTGCGCGTCAACACCGGCGTCGACTACGTCGTGGCACTGAGCCCCTACGGCTTCCGGTGGACCCACCCGGACCCGGACCAGATCGGCAAGCATGTCTCCACCTCCTACGGTGAGGCCCTGGACGGCGAGCCGTACCAGACGACATTCGACAGCAGTCTGGGCAAGGCGGTCGACTCGACGGTGGCCGTCTTCGACGAGAACGGGACCGCGGTCGGCCTGGTCACCGTGGGAGTCACCGTCGGCAGGGTGACCAACGTGGTGCAGCACCAGCTGCCGGTGCTCTTCACCGCCGGCGGTGTCGCCCTGCTGCTGGCCGCGGGCGGGTCGGCCCTGGTCAGCGGGCGGCTGCGGCGCCAGACCCGGGGCCTGGGGCCGGTGGAGATGACCCGGATGTACGAGCACCACGACGCGGTGCTGCACGCGGTCCGCGAGGGCGTGCTCATCCTGTCCGGCGACGGGCGGCTGCTGCTGGTCAACGACGAGGCCCGCCGGCTCCTCGCGCTGCCGCCGGAGCCGGAGGGCAAACCGGTCACGGGGCTCGGGCTGAGCCCGGACCTGGCCCGGCTGCTCGGATCGGGCCGGGCGGCCACCGACCGGGTCTTCCTGGCCGGGGACACCTTGCTCGCGGTCAATGTGCGACCGGTCGGCGAGGGGGGCGGCAGCGTGGCCACCCTGCGGGACACGACCGAGCTGAGCGCCCTCGCGGGCCGGGCGGACGTCGCCCGCGGGCGCCTCCAGCTGCTGTACGACGCGAGCACGCGGATCGGGACCACCCTGGACATGAGGCGCACCGCCGAGGAGCTGACCGAGGTGGCCGTCCCGCGCTTCGCCGACTTCGCCACGGTCGAGCTGGTGGAGTCCGTCCTCCAGGGCGGTGAGCCCACGGGAGCGAGTACGGAGATGCGCCGCATCGCGGCCGCGGGCATCCGGGAGGACGCGCCCCTCCACCCCACCGGGACGCTGGTCAGTTATGTGCCCGGCAACCCCGTGGCCATCGGTATGGTCACCGGCCGGCCGGTCCTGGTGGAACACCTCGCCCTGGCCGAGGGGTGGCGGGCCCAGGAACCGGAGCGGACCCGGCGGGTCGTCGAGTACGGCATCCACTCGATGATCTCGGTGCCGCTGCGGGCCCGGGGCCAGTTGCTGGGCATCGTGGAGTTCTGGCGTTCGGAGCAGAACCCCTTCGAGCCGGACGACCTGTCCCCCGCGGAGGAGCTCGCCGCCCGGGCGGCCGTGTGCATCGACAACGCGCGCCGCTACACCCGGGAGCACACCACGGCCGTCACCCTCCAGCGCAGCCTGCTGCCCGGCACCTTCCCCGTGCTGTCCGCCCTGGAGGTCGGGCACCGGTACCTGCCCGCCCAGGCGGGGGTGGGCGGCGACTGGTACGACGTCATCCCGCTGCCGGGTGCCCGGGTGGCCCTGGTGGTCGGCGACGTCGTCGGGCACGGTCTGCACGCCGCCGCGACGATGGGCCGGCTGAGGACCGCGGTGCACAACTTCGCCGCCCTGGACCTGCCGCCGGACGAGCTCCTGGCGCACCTGGACGACCTGGTCACCCGGATCGACCTGGACGCGGCGGCCGAGGGCAACCCCGAGACGGTCACCGGCGCGACCTGTCTCTACGCGGTCTACGACCCGGTCTCCGGGCGGTGCGTTCTCGCCCGGGCCGGGCACCCCGGGCCGGCGCTGGTTCCGCCCGGCGGCGCCGTGACCTTCCCCGAGATCCCCGTCGCGCCGCCCCTGGGCGTGGGCGGCGGTCTGCCGGTGGAGACGGCGGAGCTGCGGCTCGCACCGGGCAGCCGGCTGGTCCTGTACACCGACGGCCTGGTCGAGGCCCGCGGCCGGGACATCGACGTGGGCCTCGGCATGCTGAGGGACGCGCTCGCCGACACGGCCGGCGCCTCCCTGGAGGACACCTGCGGGACGGTGCTCGACGCGATGCTCCGTACCGGGTCGGGTGACGACGTGGCCCTGCTGATCGCGCGCACCCGGCTGCTCGACCCGGATCAGGTCGCGGAGTGGGAGGTGCCCGGCGACCCCGCGGCCGTCCCCCGGATCCGCGGCGAGGCAACCCGCAGGCTGGAGTCCTGGGGGCTCGACGGGGCCGCCTTCACGACCGAGCTGATCGTCAGCGAACTGGTGACGAACGCGATCCGGTACGGCAGGGGCCCCATCCGTCTGCGGCTGCTGCGTGACCGGGACAGCCTGATCTGTGAGGTCGCCGACGGCACCAGCACCTCCCCGCACCTGCGCCGCGCGGCCTTCACGGACGAGGGGGGCCGCGGGCTGTTCCTCGTGGCGCAGATGTCCCGGCGCTGGGGGACCCGCTACACGGACCGCGGCAAGATCATCTGGGCTGAGCAGGCGCTCGGGGCGGAGGCGGCCGGGGACCTGGGGGTTCTTCTGATGGAGGACCTGTGAGGCGCGCGGGCGGCGGGCACCGCGCCGGCAGGGAGCGGGAGCGGTCCAGCGGGGAGCGAGCGGTCCAGCCGGGAGCGGCGCCCCGTGCTCAGGGGCCGCCGTCGACCGTGAGGTACGGGATCCTGGCCGGGTCCTGGCCGAAGGCGGCCCCGAGATAGACGGCCGACAGTTTGGCCAGGGTCCCGTCGTCGATGAGCTGCCGGATGATCCGGTCCAGCTCGTTTTTCTCGGGCGAGCCCTTCGGGTACAGGGCGCCGTACCCCTGGTCGGTCCGGTACTGGCCGAGGAGGCGCACGCTGCCCTCCCGCTCCTGGAGGTACGGCAGCAGGATGGTGGTGTCGTGGACGACCGCGTCGATCCGGCCGTCCTCCAGCGCCTCGACCATCGCCGGGTCGTTGGCGAAGGGGGTGACGGGCTCTCTCGGCCGGATCCGCCTCTCGACGAACTCCTCGCCCGTGGTGCCCTCGGCCACTCCGATGCGCACGTCACGGATGGTGTCCTCGTCGATGTCCTCGCCGTCCCTGATCAGCACTCCCAGGGTCGAGGAGAGGTAGGGCGGGGAGAAGTCGGCGACCCTGCTGCGCTCGGGGGTGATGGTGATCTGGGCCAGGGCCAGGTCGAAGTTCCTGGCCCGGCCGGAGACGATCTCGGGGAAGGGGGCGTTCTGCACCTTCACCCGGTCGAGTCCGGAGCGGTAGGCGATGTTGGCAGCCATGCAGTACTCGTAGCCGCTCCGCACGGACTGCGGGGTGTCGCCGTTCCACCAGCCGGGCGCGGGCAGGGTCGTCCTGACCGTGAGGACGCCCGCCGTCACGGGCGACAGGTCGAACTCCCCGTGCCGTCCCGAGACCGCGCAGTCGCCGTAGCGGGCCTCCGGCGTGTCCGGGCCCTCCTGGTCGCACGCCGCAGTCGTGAGGACGAGCGCGACGCCGGCAGCCAGGGAGACGATCGCTGCCGCGGCGCGCATCATTGCACCTCCGGTCGGGGCGTACTCCTTGAGTCACCATAAATCACCCCGAACCATACGACGGCCGGAGCCACGTGGGAGGACGTAGAGTCCGGCCGGTGAGGCGACGACACAGGGATCCCGCGCCGCTGCCCCAGCGGGACGGGATCGATCCCGTGCGGGTGCGGCTGCCCGAGGACCCGGCGGGGGCCTGGGCGACCGTGGGCGAGCATCTGGTGGCGCGGTACGGCGGGGCGATCGGGGCGGAGCGGGTGGCGGCGATGCTCGCGGAGGGGCGGTTCGTCGGCCGGGAGGGGCCGGTCCGCGGGGAGGAGCCGTACACCCCGGGGCGGACGCTGTGGTTCCACCGGGATCTCGCGCCCGAGGCCCCGGTGCCGTTCGGCCTCGGGATCGTGCACCGCGACGAGCGGCTGCTGGTCGTGGACAAGCCGCACTTCCTGGCGACCATGCCGCGCGGCAGCCATGTCACCGACACCGCCCTGGCCCGGCTGCGGCGGGAGCTGGGGCTGCCCCGGCTCCAGCCCGCGCACCGGCTGGACCGGCTGACGGCCGGGCTGGTGCTTTTTGTGGTGCGGCCGGAGGACCGGGGTGCGTACCAGTCGCTGTTCGCCGAGCGGCGGGTGCGCAAGGAGTACGAGGCGGTGGCCGCGTACGACCCGGCGGTGGCACTGCCGCGCACGGTGCGCAGCCGGATCGTGAAGGAGCGCGGAGTCCTCGCGGCACGGGAGGAGCCGGGCGAGCCGAACAGCGAGAGCCGGATCGAACTGGTGGGGACGGCCGGCGGGCTCGGCCGGTACCGGCTGCTGCCGCGTACCGGCCGGACCCATCAGCTCCGGGTGCACATGAACGCGCTGGGGCTGCCGATCCTGGACGACCCGCTGTACCCGGAGGTCCGCGCGGAGGGGCCGGAGGACTTCGGGCGCCCGCTGCAACTGCTCGCGCGGGCGCTGGAGTTCACCGACCCCGTCACCGGACGGGAGCACCGGTTCACCAGCGGGCTGCGGCTGGCTCAGTGGCCGCGGTCGATCCATTCCTGAAGGTGGGGTGCTTCGGCGGCGATGGTGGTCGACTCGCCGTGACCGGTGCGCACGACCGTCTCCGGGGGCAGGGTCAGGAGCCGGTCGCGGAGGGATTCGATGATCGTCGGGAAGTCGGAGAACGACCGGCCCGTCGCACCCGGACCGCCGGCGAAGAGGGTGTCGCCACTGAAGAGGGTGCCCAGCTCCGGGGCGTGCAGGCAGACGGCGCCGGGGGCGTGGCCGGGGGTGTGCAGGACGGTCAGGGTGGTGCCGGCGACGGTCAGTCGCTGCCCGTCGGTGAGGTCGGCGTCGGGGGCGCGGTCGGGGTGGGTCCTCTTCCACAGGGGCAGGTCGTCGGGGTGGAGGAGGATGGGGGCGCCGGTGGCCGCGGCGAGGGCCGGGGCGGCGTCGATGTGGTCGTCGTGGGCGTGGGTGCACACGATGGCGCGCAGGGTGCGTCCGCCGAGGGCGGCAAGGATCGCCCTGGCGTCGTGGGCGGCGTCGATGACGACGGCCTCGGTGTCGTCGCCGACGATCCAGACGTTGTTGTCGACGTCCCAGGTGCCGCCGTCGAGGGAGAAGGTGCCGGAGGTGACCAGGTGATCGATACGGGCGGCCATCAGAGGACCACCACCGAGCGCAGGACGTCGCCCTCGTGCATCCGGGCGAACGCCTTCTCCACGTCACCGAGGCCGATGGTCTCGGTGACGAACGCGCCGAGGTCGATGCGGCCCTGCTGGTGGAGGTCGATCAGCATCGGGAAGTCCCGGGAGGGCAGACAGTCCCCGTACCAGGACGACTTGAGCGCCCCGCCCCGCCCGAACACGTCAAGGAGGGGGAGTTCGAGTTTCATGTCGGGGGTGGGGACGCCGACGAGGACGACGGTGCCGGCCAGGTCGCGGGCGTAGAACGCCTGCTCGTAGGTCTCGGGGCGGCCCACCGCCTCGATGACGACGTCCGCGCCGAAGCCCCCGGTCAGCTCCCGGATCGCCGCCACCGCGTCCGTGGTGCGGGAGTTGACGGTGTGGGTGGCGCCCATCGCGCGGGCGGTCTCCAGCTTCCGGTCGTCGATGTCGACCGCGATGATCCTCGCGGCACCGGCGAGCCGGGAGCCGACGACGGCCGCGTCCCCGACCCCGCCGCAGCCGATGACTGCGACCGTGTCACCGCGTCCTACCCGGCCGGTGTTGACCGCCGCGCCGATCCCGGCCATCACCCCGCAGCCCAGCAGCCCCGCCACCTCGGGCGCCACCGCCGGATCCACCTTCGTGCACTGACCGGCGGCGACCAGGGTCTTCTCCGCGAACGCGCCGATCCCGAGCGCGGGCGAGAGTTCCGCGCCGGTCGCGGCGACGGTCATCTTCCGCCGCGCGTTGTGGGTGTCGAAGCAGTACCAGGGCCGGCCCCGCAGACAGGCCCGGCAGCGGCCGCAGACCGCACGCCAGTTCAGGACCACGAAATCCCCCGGAGCGACCTCGCTCACCCCGTCGCCGACCGACTCGACCACACCCGCGGCCTCGTGGCCCAGCAGGAAGGGGAACTCGTCGTTGATCCCGCCCTGCTTGTAGTGCAGATCGGTGTGGCACACCCCGCAGGCCTGGATCTTCACCACCGCCTCCCCCGGCCCGGGATCCGGAATGACGATCGCCTCCACCCGTACCGGCTCGTCCTTCCCCGGAGCGATCACACCGTTCACCTGCTGCGGCATGTCTGTGGCCTGCCCTTCCTCGCGCGGTGATGTCGTCCCCCACTATGGCCCTTCCGCACGGCGCGCGCCGGGGTTGTGGAAACGGCGCGGCCCCGCCGTCCGTGCGGTGACGGGCGGCGGGGCAGGGCTCGGGAGGCAGTCGGCGGATCCGGGCGGGGGCTCAGAGCTCCGTGTGCCCGGCGGCGACGGCGTTCACCCGGCCGCGGACCACGAACCAGCCGCCGACCAGGGCCGCGGCGATCAGCGGCAGGCAGTTGATGGTGGTGCGGCTGATCCCGCCGTCCATCCACATCAGGACCAGCACCGAGCCGAGGAACATCAGGGTGACGATCTGGGTGTACGGGGCCCACGGCAGGCGGTAGAAGGGGCGGCTGAGCAGGCCCGCCTGGGAGCGGTGCCAGAACAGCAGCGAGCAGATCATGATCATCGCCCAGGTGCCGATGATGCCGACGGAGGCGAAGTTCAGCACCAGTTCGAAGGCCTCGCCCGGCATGACGTAGTTGAGGACCACGCCGAGGACTCCGAAGCCCGCGGTCAGCAGGATGCCGCCGTAGGGCACACCGCCCTTGTTCATGACACCGGTGAACCTCGGCGCGGAGCCCGCGAGGGACATGGAGCGCAGGATGCGGCCGGTGGAGTAGAGGCCGGAGTTCAGGCTGGACAGGGCCGCGGTGAGGACGACGAGGTTCATCACGCCCGCCGCGCCGGGGACGCCGAGCTTGTCGAAGACGGTGACGAAGGGGCTCTCGCCCGCCGAGTACGCGGTGTACGGGAGCAGCAGGGCGAGCAGGACGACCGAGCCGACGTAGAAGAGGCCCACGCGCCACATGATCGAGTTGATCGCGCGCGGCATGATCTTCTCGGGGTTCTCGGTCTCGCCGGCGGCGACGCCGCAGAGCTCGACGGAGGCGTAGGCGAAGACCACGCCCTGGATCAGCAGCAGCATCGGCAGCACGCCGCTGGGGAAGATGCCGCCGTTGTCGCTGATGGTGGAGAAGCCCGGGGTGTGGCCGCCGATGTCGTGGGAGGTCACGATCAGGAAGATGCCGATGAGCATGAACAGGACGAGCGCGGCGACCTTGATGATCGCGAACCAGAACTCCATCTCACCGAAGTACTTCACCGAGATCAGGTTGGCGGCCAGGACCACGGCGAGCGCGATGAGGGCGAGGATCCACTGCGGGACGTCGCTGAACATGGCCCAGAAGTGGGCGTAGGTGGCGGCCGCGGTGATGTCGGCGATGGCGGTGGTCGACCAGTTCAGGAAGTACAGCCAGCCGGCCGTGTAGGCGCCCTTCTCGCCCATGAACTCGCGGGCGTAGGAGACGAAGGCGCCGGAGGACGGGCGGTAGAGCACCAGCTCGCCGAGGGCGCGGACGACGAAGAAGGCGAAGACGCCGCAGACCGCGTAGGCGATGAAGAGCGAGGGGCCCGCGTTCGCCATGCGCCCGCCGGCGCCGAGGAACAGGCCGGTGCCGATGGCGCCGCCGATCGCGATCATGTTGATGTGCCGCGACTTGAGGTCCTTGCGGTACCCGGCGTCCCCGGCGTCGACATGGGGGGAGCCCGTCGAGGGGGCGGGCGTCTCGGCCGCGGCCGTGATGCGGTCACTCATGGGGGTGGTGTTCGCCTTTGTGAGGGGTTTGGTGCGGTGCCCGGCCGTCGTCCGGCGGCCTCCCCGATCGATGCGGGGTGATCACCACCAGCGATGCGGGGTGATCAGCACCGAGCGGCCCGAGGGCGCGGGGCCCGGGGCTCATCGTCGAGGCAACCCTGGGATTCTGGCAGCGGCCTGCCTCACCCAGACATAGATCTGAGGTATTTCAGAGGTTTCGAGGGGATGAAGCAAGGATGACATGCGGGAGAGGGTGCTCTTGACCAGTGCCGCCGGGGAGGGACGGCACCGTGGGAGGGCTCAGGGGGCGAGCACGTCCAGCTCCTCCAGGGCGCCGACGGCGATCTCCCGGGTGAGGCGCTCCGCCCGCTCGGCGTCGCCTTCGCGAACGGCCTCGGCGACCTGGACGTGCAGGGTGACGGCGGCCGGGTCCGGGTCCTCGAACATCACATGGTGGTGGGTGCGCCCGGCCAGCACCTCGGCGACCACGTCCCCGAGCCGGGCGAACATCTCGTTGCCCGAGGCGTTCAGCACGATCCGGTGGAAGGCGATGTCGTGCTCCAGGTACGCCTCCAGCTGCCGGCCGCGGGAGGTGGCGACCATGCCGAGGGCGCACTCGGTGAGGCCGGCGCACTGCTCGGGGGTGGCGTTCAGGGCGGCGAGGGAGGCGGCCACCGGTTCGATCGCGGAGCGCAGCACGGTGAGGGAGCGCAGCTGGCGGGGGCGGTCGGCGCCGGCCAGGCGCCAGCGGATGACGCGCGGATCGTAGACGTTCCACTCCTCGGCGGGCCGCACGGTGACGCCGACGCGCCGGCGGGACTCCACCAGACGCATCGACTCCAGGACGCGGACCACCTCGCGGACCACCGTGCGCGAGACGTCGAAGCGCTGGGCGACCTCGTCGGTGCGCAGCACGCTGCCCTGCGGATACTCGCCCGCCGTGATGGCGAGGCCGAGGGTGTCGAGCACGTGCGTGTGAAGCCCTCGGCCTTCGGTGGTCATGGACGAAGCGTACGGGCCGCCGGCCGGCGGGCGGCCCGGCAGGGCGGCCGCGGGCATCCGGAACGGGCCGCACACAATGCCGGATCCAAAAAGTATGACGTTTATGTCTCAGACTCTTGAATACGTCGTACCTCATAGGTTTCAGTAGCGCGACGGACCGACGCCTTCCGGCCACCTGGCCACACCCGGGCGGCGGTCCGAGTCGACGAAGACGAACAGCGAGGCACTGATGAGCACCCCTCACGTCGTTGTGGTGATGGGCGTGGCAGGCACCGGCAAGACCACGGTCGGACGTCTGCTCGCCGCCGCACTGGGCGTTCCCTACGCCGAGGGCGATGATTTCCATCCCCCCGCCAACATCGCCAAGATGTCGGCCGGCACCCCGCTGGACGACGAGGACCGCCGGCCGTGGCTGGACGCCATCGGCGCCTGGGCCCACGAACGGGCGGGCCTGGGCGGTGTCGTGTCCAGCTCCGCCCTCAAGCGGGACTACCGGGACCGGCTGCGGGCCGCCGCGCCGGACGCGGTGTTCCTGCACCTGACCGGCGACCGGGAGCTCATCGAGCGCCGGATGTCGCAGCGCCGGGGGCACTTCATGCCCACGGCCCTGCTGGACTCCCAGTTCGCCGCCCTGCAGCCGCTGGGCGAGGACGAGGCGGGTGTCTCCGTCGAGGTGACCGGAACCCCCGAGGAGATCACCGAACGGGCCGTCGCCGCGCTGCGCCGGCTCGACGGCTGACCCTCCGGCCCGGGGTCCCCCTGCCCCACCCCGATTCACCCTCGGACTCCCCGCCCCCTCGGAGTCCTCCGATCCCCCGTGACTCCCCCGACCCTCTCGGACTCCCCCGATCCCCCGTGACTCCCCCGACCCTCTCGGACTCCCCCGATCCCCCGTGACTCCCCCGACCCTCTGTGACGAAGGAACCACCGTGACCAGTCTCAGCGTCGAGATGCTGGCAGCGGACACCGTCGAGCCGATCACCTCGGCGGGCGATGCCCGTCTCGGCATAGCCGTGCTCGCGGGCATCGCCGTCATCGTCCTGCTCATCACCCGCTTCAAGCTCCACGCCTTCCTGGCCCTGACCATCGGCTCGCTCTCCCTCGGCCTGTTCGCGGGCGCGCCGCCGGCCGAGACCATCGCCTCCTTCACCGCGGGGCTCGGCAGCACCGTGGCGGGCGTGGGCGTGCTGATCGCCCTCGGCGCGATCCTCGGCAAGCTGCTCGCGGACTCCGGTGGCGCGGACCAGATCGTCGACACGATCCTCGCGAAGGCGAGCGGCCGTGCGATGCCCTGGGCGATGGTGCTCATCGCCTCGGTCATCGGTCTGCCGCTCTTCTTCGAGGTCGGCATCGTGCTGCTGATCCCGGTGGTGCTGATGGTCGCCAAGCGCGGCAACTACTCGCTGATGCGGATCGGCATCCCGGCCCTGGCCGGCCTGTCCGTGATGCACGGTCTGATCCCGCCGCACCCCGGTCCGCTGGTCGCGATCGACGCCATCGGCGCCGACCTCGGCGTCACCCTGGCCCTGGGCCTGGTCGTCGCCATACCGACGGTGATCATCGCCGGTCCGGTGTTCTCGAGGTTCGCCGCCCGCTGGGTGGACATCCCCGCGCCGGAGAAGATGATCCCGCAGCGCGCCTCGGACGAGCTGGAGAAGCGCCCCGGCTTCGCCGCCACCGTCGTCACGGTCATGCTGCCGGTCGTCCTGATGATGGCGAAGGCCCTGGCCGAGATCGTCGTCGACGACCCGGCGAACCCCGTCCAGCGGGTCACCGACGTCATCGGCTCGCCGCTGATCGCCCTGCTCGCCGCCGTGCTCGTGGGCCTGTTCACCCTCGGCCGCGCGGCCGGGTTCACCAGGGAGCGGATCGGCTCCACCGTCGAGAAGTCCCTCGCCCCCATCGCGGGCATCCTGCTGATCGTCGGCGCCGGCGGCGGTTTCAAGCAGACCCTGATCGACATCGGCGTCGGCCGGATGATCCTGGACTTCTCCGAGGACTGGGCCGTCCCGACGCTGCTCCTCGCCTGGCTGATCGCGGTCGCGATCCGGCTGGCGACCGGTTCGGCCACCGTGGCGACCATCTCGGCCGCCGGTCTGGTCGCCCCGCTCGCCGCCGACATGTCGACCTCGCACGCGGCCCTGCTGGTCCTCGCGATCGGCGCCGGTTCGCTCTTCTTCAGCCATGTCAACGACGCCGGATTCTGGCTGGTGAAGGAGTACTTCGGGATGACCGTCGGCCAGACGATCAAGACCTGGTCGGTGATGGAGACCATCATCTCGGTCGTCGGCATCGTCTTCGTCCTGCTGCTGTCCCTGGTGTTGTAGGTCCCGGCACCGCCCCTGACGACCGGCCCGGCCCGCCGCCCCCGCGCGGACCGGGCCGGGTCTGTTTCCGGCACCCGGGGCGGAGCCCGGAGGTGCGGGGCGGGCGGGCCCGGTGGTGCGGGGCGGGCGGTGCCCCGGTGCCAGAATTGCGGCCATGGAGAAGCGCGAAGCCCTGAAGCCGTATCTGCTGGCCTTCCCCGGCCCGCTGCGCGACCGGTTGGTGGACGCCGTGCTGCGCGGCGAGAAGGTCTCCACGACCGGGCTGCTCGCCGAGTACGAGGCGGAGGACGAGGAACTCCCGCCGGTCGGCGAGCGGTCCGCCCTCATCGACTCGGCAGGCCGCGAGGTCGCCGTTCTGGAACTGACCGAGGTGCGGGTCCTCCCGCTCGGCGAGGTCGACCTCCGGCACGCGCTCGACGAGGGCGAGGGCCATCGCTCGGTGGCCGAGTGGCGGGCCGGGCACGAGGCGTTCTGGCACGGCGAGGAGATGCGGGAGGCGCTGGGGGACCCGGAGTTCACGGTGGACGACACCACGATGGTGGTGGCGGAGCGCTTCCGGGTGGTGGAGCGGCTGGACGGCGGCGGCGCTCCCCGGACCCCCGCCGCGCCCGCCTCCGCCACCCCCGGTCCCGGCCCTGCCGGCCTCGGCCCCGCCGGTTCTGCCGCCGGTCCCGGCCCTGCCGCCGATCGCGCCGATCCCGCCGGCCCCCGTCCCGATCCCGCCGAGGAGATGCTGGACGTCGTCGACGAGGACGACCGCGTCACCGGGCAGGCCCCGCGCGGCGAGGTGTACGCGCGCGGGCTGCGCCACCGGGTCGTGTTCGTGCTGGTCCGGGACGCGGAGGGGCGGGTCTTCGTGCACCGCAGGACCGCCGCGAAGCAGGTGTTCCCCTCCCGGTACGACATGTTCGTCGGCGGGGTCGTGGGCGCGGGCGAGAGCTACGACGAGGCGGCGCTGCGCGAGGCCGAGGAGGAGCTCGGGGTGCGCGGACTCCCCCGTCCCGTCCCGCTCTTCCGGTTCCTGTACGAGGACGGCGGCGACCCGGCCCGCAGTTGGTGGTCGGCCGTCTACGAGGTCCGCTGCACCCTGCCCGTCGACCCGCAGGAGTCGGAGGTCGCCTGGTACGGCTTCCTGACGGACGAGGAGCTGGGCACGCGGCTCGACGGGCCCTGGGAGTGGGCGCCGGACGGCCTCCACGCGTACCGCAGGCTCCTCGCCCTCCCGAGCGGACGGCGCGGTTAGGGTGCGCAGCGTGAGCGGATGGGTACGCGGCCTGCGGCTGTGGTTCGCCCCGGCACGGGTCCGGGACGAGGGCGTGACACCGGACTACCGCTTCTCCCTCGCCAACGAACGCACCTTCCTCGCCTGGGTCCGGACCGCCCTCGCCCTGATCGGCGGCGGCTTCGCCGTCGACCAGTTCCTGCCCGACCTGCACCGGTCCGTCCGCGTCACCCTGGCCCTGGCGCTGATCGCCACGGGCGCGGTGTGCGCGGTGCGGGCGGTGAACCACTGGGTGCGCTGCGAGCAGGCGATGCGCCGCGGCGAGGATCTGCCCGTCTCCCGATTCCCCGCCCTGCTGGCCCTGCTGGTGGCGGCGGTGGCGGTGGTCATGGTGGTGGTCGTGGCGCTGGGGGACGTGTGAGGACGGCCCCGGAACGGGACCCGGGGCTCCAGCCGGAGCGCACCCGGCTCTCCTGGCGGCGCACCACGCTGAGCTGGACGGTGGTCGCCGTGCTCGCGGTACGGCAGGTGGTGGACGACGGCGTGAGGTGGGCGGGCGTGGTCGCCCTTGCCCTGTGCATGGCCGCGCTGCTGGCCTTCCTGGCGCTGGCGCACCGGCGGATCACGGCGATGGGCGCCGCCCGGCCCGCCCCGCTGACCCGGGCGGAGGCCCTGGGGGCGGTGGCGTGCACGCTGGCGCTGGCGGCGTTCGCCGTGGCCATCGTGGTCTGAACGGCGCTGTCCGGCGGGCCGGCTTGCTGCTTCGGCCGGCCGGCTGCTCGTGGGCGGCCGGCTGCCCGGCGGGCCGGGCAGCCGGTGGTGGGCCGGCTTTCGGGGCGCGCGGCCCGGTGAGGGGTGCCGGGGCCCGGGCCGGTCTAGCCTGGAAAGCGGCAGAACGCCGCATATCCCCCACATCAAGGTGAGCGTCATGACCGTCCTCCACCAGGAGCACCCCGCACACACCCACTCCCACGGCCCGGACTGCGGCCACACCGAGATCCGCCACGGCGACCATCTCGACTACGCGCACGACGGTCATCTGCACCGGGAGCACGAGGGCCACTGGGACGAGTGCGAGCCCGGCGAGCACGTGTCCCACAGCGGTCACGCCCATCGGCACGGCTCCGGCTGCGGCCACCCGGCGGTCGTCCACGGCGACCACGTGGACTACGTGCACGACGGGCACCGTCACGCCGAGCACGACGGACACTGGGACGACCACTGACCCGAGCGACCGGCCCGGCGGCGGCTCCGGCCGCCGCCGTCCTGTTTCCGGTCTCCGACCGGCGGCCCTACCCTCCCCCGGATGCCCCGACTGGCAGGCTCTGAGCGGCAGTCCACGCGACCGCACGCGACGACGACCGGCCGGCCCGCCGGACGACTCGTCAGGGGCGACCGCGCGCCCTCCACGGACCCGCACACCACCCGTCTCGCACCCGGGGTGCACGCCTGCATCCAGCCCGACGGCGGCTGTTGCCTGAGCAACGCGGGGTTCGTGAGCGACGGCGGCTCCATCCTGCTGATCGACACCGCCGCCACGGAGGCCCGCACGCGGGCCGTGCGCGCGTCCCTGCGCGCCACCGGCGCCGCGCCGCTGCACCCGGGCGGGGTGGCGCACACCACCGAGGACACGGCGGTGCACCTGCCCGACCGGGGCGTGGTGTTCACCGGTGACCGGTCTCCCAGGGCGGGACGCCGTTCGTGCCCACGGGGTCGCCGCGCGGTTCGCTGCGGGCCATGGAGGTGCTGCGGGCCCTGGACGCGGAGGTGGTCGTCCCCGGTCACGGGCGCGTGACCGACCCCTCGGTGCACGACGAGACCGAGCGCTGTCTCCGGATGTGATCCGCGCGGCGCTTCGGGGGGCGCACTGGACGACATACCGACTGGTCGGTCATCATGGTCGCGGCCCGGGCCGACCACCCGGCCCGCCGACCAGACCGCCCCCGGAGGTGCGCACCATGAGCCCAGCCCCACAGGGCCTCGATCCCGACTCGCTGCGCGGACATCTCGACCGCGTACGCCCCGGGCTGGTGAACGGCCCCCTCGACGCGACGATCGTGCAGGGCGGCCGGTCGAACCTCACCTACCTCGTCACCGACGGCACCGGCCGCTGGGTCGTCCGGCGGCCCCCGCTCGGGCACGTCCTCGCCACCGCGCACGACATGAAGCGCGAACACCGGGTCATCAGCGCGCTCGCCCCCACCGCCGTGCCGGTGCCCGAGCCGGTGCTGCTCTGCGAGGACGAGTCGGTGATCGGGGCGCCGTTCTACGTCATGGAGTACGTCGAGGGCACCCCGTACCGCACGGCCGAGCAGCTCGCCCCGCTCGGGCCGGAGCGGACCCGGGGCGCGGTGCTCTCCCTCGTCGACACGCTGGTCGATCTGCACGCCGTCGATCCGGAGTCCGTCGGGCTCGGCGACTTCGGCCGCCCCGAGGGCTTCCTCGACCGGCAACTGCGCCGCTGGGGGAAGCAGTTGGCCGCCTCGCGCGGACGGGAACTGGCGGGCGTGGACGAACTGCACGCCGCCCTGGGCCGGGAGCTGCCCGTCTCCCCGGCCCCGGCCGTGGTGCACGGGGACTACCGGCTGGACAACGTCCTGATCGGCGAGGACGACCGCATCCGGGCCGTGCTCGACTGGGAGATGTCCACCCTGGGCGACCCGCTGACCGACCTCGGGCTGCTCGTGATGTACAGCAGGCCGCTGGAACTCGCGGGCTCCCCCATCAGCACCACCGCGGGCGCGGCCGGGCACCCCGACCCGGCCGAGCTGATCGCGCGGTACGCGGAGCGCTCGGGCCGGGACGCCTCGGCCATCTCCTGGTACACGGCCTTCGCCTGGTTCAAGCTCGCCGTGATCCTGGAGGGCATCCACTACCGGTACACCCTGGGACAGACCGTCGGGCCCGGCTTCGACCGGATCGGCGACCTCGTCCCCGTCTTCATCGAGCACGGTCTCACCACCCTTCAGGAAGGCTGAGCAGCCATGGACTTCGCATTCGACGCCCGCACGGAGGAGCTGCGCGCCCGGCTGCTCGCCTTCATGGACGCGTACGTGTACCCGGCGGAGGAGGTCGAGCGGGAGCAGCGGGCCGCGCTCGCCTCGCCGTGGGACACCCCGGCGGTCGTCGAGGATCTGAAGGCCGAGGCCCGCCGCCAGGGCCTGTGGAACCTCTTCCTGCCGGACGCGGAGCACGGCGCCGGGCTCACCAACCTCCAGTACGCGCCGCTCGCCGAGATCACCGGCCGCAGCCCGCACCTCGCGCCGACCGCCCTCAACTGCGCGGCCCCGGACACCGGGAACATGGAGGTGCTGGCCCAGTTCGGCGACGACGAGCAGAAGAAGCGCTGGCTGGAGCCGCTGCTCGCCGGGGAGATCCGTTCGGCCTTCGCGATGACCGAGCCCGAGGTCGCCTCGTCCGACGCGACGAACGTGCGCACCCGGATCGACCGCGACGGCGACGCGTACGTGGTCAACGGCCGCAAGTGGTACATCTCCGGGGCGATGAACCCGCGCTGCGAGATCCTCATCGTGATGGGCAAGACCGACCCGGACGGCGACGACATCCGCCGCCAGCAGTCGATGATCCTGGTGCCCCGGGACACCCCGGGGGTCGAGATCCGCCGGGCCATGCAGGTGTACGGCTTCGAGGACCACTCCCACGGCGGCCACGCCGAGGTGGTGTTCACCGACGCCCGGGTACCGGCGGCGAACCTGATCGGCGAGCCCGGCAGCGGTTTCGCGATCGCGCAGGCCCGGCTGGGGCCGGGCCGGATCCACCACTGCATGCGCCTGATCGGCATGGCCGAGCGGGCGATCGAGCTGATGTGCCGCCGGGCCGTCTCCCGTGAGGCCTTCGGCAAGGCGCTGGCCCGGCAGGGCGTGGTGCAGAACTGGATCGCGGACGCGCGGGTGACGGTGGAGCAGCTGCGGCTGCTGGTGCTGAAGACCGCGTGGCTGATGGACACGGTGGGCAACAAGGGCGCGCACACCGAGATCCAGGCCATCAAGATCGCGACCCCGCGCGCGGTGGTCGACATCATCGACAAGGCGGTGCAGGTGCACGGCGCGGGCGGGGTGAGCCAGGACTTCCCGCTGGCGGACCTGTGGGCGGGGGCGCGGACCCTGCGGCTGGCGGACGGCCCGGACGAGGTGCACCAGCGCTCGCTGGCCCGGCGGGAGCTGAAGCAGTACCTGTAGGGGGCGCGTGTGCGGTGACGGGGCCCGGGTTCGCCCGGGCCCCGTCCGCGTCACCGGAGGTGCCCTGCCTGGGGGGCCGGGCCGGGGCCGGGGGCGGTTACGGGCGCAGCGCGCGCAGGAGAAGGTCCGCGAGGTGGTCGGCGACCTGCTGCTTGGTCAGGGGGCCGTCCGGGCGGTACCAGGTGGAGAGGTGGTGGACCGAGCCGAAGTGGTAGTCCACGACCAGGTCGGCCGGGGTGGCGGAGGAGAAGACGCCGCTGTGCTGCCCCTCCTCGACCAGCGCGCGGAAGCGCTCGTGGTAGCGGCGGCGCTCGGCGCGGACCTGCTTGTGCTTCTCCGGGCTCAGATGGTGCATCGAGCGGAAGAAGATCGCCGCGTCGTCGAGGTTGTCGATGGTGGTCACCACCACGTCCGCCGCGGCGCCCCGCAGGCGCTCCGCCACGGGCGCGTCGGCGTCCGCGTACGCGTCGAGGCGTTCCTGCTGGACGCGCAGGACCCGGGCGTAGACCTCCTGGAGGAGGTCCTCCTTGGAGCCGAAGTAGTGGTAGAGCGCGCCCTTGGTGACGCCGGCCGCCTCGACGATCTCCTGCACGGAGGTGCGGTCGTACCCCTGCTCCGCGAACAGCCGGGTGGCGGTGGCCAGCAGCCTCTGCGGTACGGGCGTGCCCTCCCCGTCCGTCGCCTTGGCCATCGCCGCCACCCGCCTTTCCGCTGTGCCTGTCGTCCGCCGCGCGGCTCCCGCGCGGTGGGGGTCGCGCCCCCTCGGCGCGGACCCCGCCCGAGGATCTTCCCATCCGCCCGGCCCGACGGCCGCCACCGGACCTCCGCGGGGACTCCGCGCGGCCTCCGCCCGGCCATCCGCCCGGCCTTCGCCGGGCGCCGGCCGGGGGCGGGCCTGGCGGCCGGGCCGGGTGCGTTCCGGGATGGCCGGTCAGGCGTCCCGGGTCTTCTCCCAGGTGCGCTGGATGTGGTTCATACCGCCGAGCCAGCGGTCGGGCTCGGTGGCCCGCGCCGCGTAGTAGCCGGCGACCTCGGGGTGCGGGAGGACGAGGAAGCGGTCCCCCCGCATCGCGTCGAAGAGGGCGTCGGCGACCGCCTCCGGCTCGATGGCGGTGGGCTGGAGGACGATGTCGCCCGCCGATCCGGTCGCGGCGAGCATGTCCGTGCGCACACCCTGCGGGCAGATGGCGTGCACCTTCAGACCCCGGTGGCGGTAGGTCAGCGAGAGCCACTCCGCGTAGGCGAGGGCGCCGTGCTTGGTGACGCTGTAGGGGGCCGCGCCGATCATGGTGAGCAGGCCCGCGGCGGAGACAGTGGAGACGAAGCGGCCGCTGCCGCGCTCCAGCCAGTCGGGCAGCAGGGCGCGGCTCGCGCGGACATGGGCCATCACGTTGACGTCCCAGGCGGCGGCCCACACGTCCTCGTCGGCGAAGGCGTCGCCGCCGGAGCCGAGTCCCGCGTTGGCACAGTAGACGTCGACGGTGCCGCCGAGGGCGTCGCGCGCCTCCTCGACGATGCCGGAGGCGTCGCCGGGCACGGCGGTGGCGCCGATCTCGTCGGCCACGGCCTTCGCCTTGGCGCCGTCGATGTCGTTGACCACGACCCGTGCGCCCTCGGCGGCGAACCGGCGGGCCAGCGCGGCCCCGATCCCGCCGCCCGCGCCCGTGACGACAACTCCCGCGCCCCGCACCGTACTCATCGTGTTCCGCCTCTCCCCTGCCGTGCTTCCCGCGGCGGGCCGGCCCGTGGGCGCCTGCCGTGCCGTGCCGGCCGTCGGTCTCCGGCCGGAAGGTCGGCCGGGATGGTCCGGCCAGAAGGTCAGACTAACCGGTCGGTATGTACGGGAGGAAGAGGGCGGCCGGGCGGCACGACGGGCGTGCCGGGGTCGTTCCCGGCGGCGGTCAGGAGCGCTAGCCTGCGTGGCCATGACAGACAGCGATCACGGAGGTGGCCCGATGGGACTGTCCAGACGGGGTCTGCTCACCGCGGGCACCGGCGCACTCGCCGCGACCGCCGCTGCTGCCCCGGGCGCCGCCGCCCAGGACGGCCGCGGCCCGCACGGCGGCCACGGGGCGTCCGCCGGACGGGTGCGCACCGGTTTCGAGCGGCTGGCCGCGAGCGGCTACGCGGCCCTGTCCGGTGAACGCGTCGGCGTGGTGACCAACCCCACCGGCGTCACCCGCGACGTGCGGCACATCGTGGATGTGATGCACGCCGACGACCGCGTGGACCTGCGCGCCGTTTTCGGTCCCGAGCACGGCTTCCGGGGCACGGCGCAGGCGGGCGGCTCCGAGGGCCGCTACGACGACCCGGCGACCGGGCTGCCGGTCTACGACACCTACCTGAAGAGCGGTCAGGAGCTGGCCGACATCTTCACCGCCTCGGGCGTGGACACCGTCGTCTTCGACATCCAGGACGCGGGCGCCCGCTTCTACACGTACATCTGGACCCTCTACGACTGCATGGAGTCGGCTGCGCGGGCCGGGAAGCGGTTCGTGGTGCTGGACCGGCCGAACCCGGTGACCGGGCGGGCGGCGCTCGGGCCGGTGCTGGACAAGGCGTTCGCGACCTTCGTCGGCCGGGAGCCCATCGCGCAGGCGCACGGCATGACGGTCGCGGAACTGGCGCTGCTGTTCAACGCGGAGTTCCTGGCGGCACGGCCGGTCGACCTGGAGACGGTCACCATGAAGGGCTGGCGGCGCTCGGACTTCTTCGACGCGACCGGGCTGCCCTGGGTGCCGCCGAGCCCCAACATGCCCACGCCCGAGACCGCGCTGGTCTACTCGGGCACCTGCCTCTTCGAGGGCACCAACCTCTCGGAGGGGCGCGGCACCACCCGCCCGTTCGAACTGCTGGGCGCCGAGGGGATCGACCGGCGCTGGGCCGAGGCGGCGAACGCGCTGGAGCTGCCCGGAGTGCGCTTCCGGGAGGCGTACTTCGCCCCGGTCTTCTCCAAGTTCCAGGGGAAGACCGTCGGCGGGGTGCAGCTGCACGTCCACGACCGGCAGGCGTTCGATCCGGTGCGGACCGGGATCGGGCTGCTGGTGACCGCGAAGCGGAGCTGGAGCGGCTTCGCCTGGCGGCCGGACAACTGGATCGACAAGCTCACCGGTTCGGCGTCGGTGCGCACCCTGATCGACGCGGGCGCGGACACCGACGAGGTGGTGGGGGCGTGGTCCGGCGACCTGGCCGCGTTCCGCCGCGTACGCAGGCGCCATCTGCGCTACTGACGCGGCGCCCCCGCCCGGTGTGCACCGACGGGGCCCCGGGCCGCCGTCTGCCCTCCGGGGTGGGGCGGACCCCACCCCGGGGACGGGGGCGTCCACCCTGGCCGCGCTCAAGGGCGTCCGGCCAGGGTGGAACCATGAACCGGTTACGACGCCACCCCCTGCGGCGGCATCTGCTGCTCCTCCTCTGCGCCCTCGCCCTGATCGCGCTCACCGCCCCGGCCCGCGCGCATCAGCGGGACGCCGACCCGGTGCGTGCCCTGGCCCGTGCCGCCCACCCGCTCTCCGATCTCCGGCCGCTGGAGCGGGCGATCGGCTGCGCGACGATCGTGGGGGTCGGCGAGGCGACGCACGGCTCCGCCGAGTTCTTCACCACCAAGCACCGGCTCTTCCGGCACCTGGTGGAACGCCGGGGCTTTCGGACCTACGCCCTGGAGGCCACCTGGAGCGCCGGCCTGCGGCTCAACGACTACGTGCTGCACGGCGACGGCGACCCGCGCACGATCATGCGCGAGGAGTTCCAGGAGTCGTATCTGATCTGGCACACCCGTGAGCACCTGGACCTGATCCGCTGGATGCGGGCGTACAACCTCCGCCACCCCGACCGGCCCGTCCAGTTCATGGGCAACGACCTCGCCCACGCGGGCACCCGGCTCTTCGACGAGGTGACCGCCTGGGTGGCCGAACACCACCCGCGTCTGCTGCCCGTGTTCGAGGACCGCTACCGCGCTTCCCGGCCACAGGGGAGCGTGCACGAGGCCGTCAAGCGCTCCCTGGCACGCCCCCTCGCCGAGCGCCGCGCCCTGGCCGCCGACGTCCAGGCGGCCCTCGCCCTGCTGGAGAGCCTGCCGCCCGGTCCGGACCGGAAACGCCACGCCCTGGTCCTCCAGCACGCGCGCGCCATCGCCCAGACCGGGACCGAGTTCTCCTTCGACCTGCACCAGCCGGCGGGCGCGGCCGCGGCCATGCGCTACCGGGACCGGGTGATGGCCGAGAACACCCTCTGGTGGCAGCGGCACACCGGCCACCGGATGCTGGTCTCCGCCCACAACGGCCACATCCGGCTGGAGACCAGCGACCCCGAGCGGTACCCGAAGGTCCAGGGCACCTTCCTGCGGGAGGCCGTCGGCACCCGGTACGCCGGCATCGGGTTCACCTTCGGCAGCGGCTCGTTCCACGCCCTCGACCTCACCGACCCGCAGGAGGCGCAGGGCACCTTCTCCGTCGGCCCTCCCCCGCCCGGGAGCAACGAGCACACGCTGGCGCGGGTTGCGGACCGCGACTGGTACCTGGACCTGCGGTCGGCTCCCCCGGCCGCCCGCGCATGGCTGGGAGTGACCCGTCCGACACGGGACATCGGCAACGCCTGGCCCGCCGAACCGGAACCGGTGCGCCTCCTCACGTCGTACGACGTCCTGATCCACCTGCACCGGGTGCGGGCGGCCGACCGGCTCTGAGGGCCGCCCGGGTATGGCCGTTTCCCTTCTTGCGCAGGATGCTGTCAGGAGGGGAAGAGGGAGGGGCGTGCCATGGCGGGGGCGGGTGTGCAGCCGTACCGGGAGGTCGTCTTCGACGCGGACGGCGATCTGCTGGAACCGTACGAGGGGCGGCCCGGCGGCGGGCCGGGCGAGGAGGGGGTCACCGACCTGGTGCTGTTCGCGCACGGGTGGAACAACACCCCGTCGACGGCACGGCGCCTGAACGCGGCGTTCTTCGCGGAGTTCGCCAAGTCGGCGGCGCAGACACCGCAGGCGCGGCTCGGCTACGGCGGGGTGCTCTGGCCGTCGATGCGCTTCGGCGACGAGCCGATACCCGACGTGGCCTCCCCCGCGCCGGGCGCGCAGCCGGCCGGGCCGGGGCTCGACCGGTGGACCCGGGAGGTGCTGGCCGGGCTGCACCCCGGCCACCGGGCGACCGTGCGCCGGCTGGCCCTGCTGCTGGACCAGCGGCCCGAGTCCCGGGCCGCCTTCGGCGAGTTCGGCCGGCTCGCCCGGCAGCTCGCGGCGGCCCCGCCGGGCGGCCTGGAGACGGGCTTCGCGGAGGACCTGCCGTCCGAGGAACAGGGCCCGCCCGCCGTCCTCTACGAGGACGCGCTCACCCTGTGCCGCCGCTTCGCGGACGCCCTCGACGCGGAACCGGGCGCGCCCCCCGGCCCGCCGTCCTTCACCGGCGACCTGGCGCCCGCGTGGCGGGGAGCCAAGGAACTGCTCCGGCAGACCACGTACTACGCGATGAAGCGGCGGGCCGGGGCGGTCGGCGAGATGGGGCTCGGGCCGCTGCTCGGGCGGCTGGCGCGCACCGCGCCGGGACTGCGGGTGCATCTCGTGGGGCACGGCCACGGCGCGCGCCTGATGGCCTTCGCGCTTCGGGGGCTGCCGGAGGGGGCGGAGAACGTCAAGTCCCTCGTCCTCCTCCAGGGGGCGCTGTCGCACTACGCGTTCGCCTGCGGGCTGCCGGGCGCCCCGCACAGCGGCGGTGCGCTGGCTGCCCTCCATGAGCGGGTGGACGGCCCGGTGGTGGCCTGCCACTCGCGGTACGACAGCGCGCTGGGCGTCTTCTACCCGCTGGCCGCCGGGCTCGCGGGCGACCCGGCCTCGGCGGTGCGGGCGGACCCCCGCTGGTGGGCGATGGGCCACGACGGCATCCCGGCCGAGACGGGCGCCGCCCGGATCACTCTGGCGGAGGCGCTGAGCGGGGCGCTGCCCCGGTCCGGGTGCGTGAGCGTGGACGCGGCACCGGTGGTCCGGCGCGGCGGGCCGCCCGCGGGCGCGCACAGTGACATCTGCCACGAGGAACTGGCCCGCGTGGTGCTGGCGGCGGGGCGCGTGGGGCGCTGAGAGGTGTCCGGCGGACCGGGCCGGGATCCGCCGCACACCGCCAGGGGTTGCCCGGGACCTGACGCACTCCGGGGGCGTGCACCAGGCGTACAAGGCTTCGACGGGGGTTACCCGAACGGGGGGAACGAGGGCACGGATCCGGCCCAATCCACCTCCGGGCATTTTCGACGGAGCCGGAACGGGCACTCCTACGTCCATTCCTCAACGCCGGTGTACGAGTGACGGAGGTGCCGGGACCATGGCAGGTTTCCGCAGTCTGGCAAGACAGGTGCGCGACCCGAGGTGCGACACGGCTCTGCGCAGGTACTCGCTGCGCAAGTGCCTGGAACGGTTCGCCCCCTACGGGCACAGGGCGACCTGGGACCATCTGTGCGCGAGGCACGGCATCGGACCGGAGGACCGGGACCCGGATCCGGCGCGGCTGGTGGCCGCGCTCGACGAACTGGAGGACGCCCGGGCGGTCTGGCTCGCCTACGAGGAGGACTTCGCCGACCGCCGCAAGCGCGAGAAGCACGAGGGGCTGCGCCGTCCCGGCCACATCGACGACTGGCACCGCAGGACCTGGGGCGGCCACGGGGTCGCCCGCTGCGACACCCCCGGCGAACACCCGACGCAGCCGCTGGGCGAGGTGCTGCGCCGGCTGATCCGGGCGCTGGAGGCGGACCCGGACGACGCCTGCCCGGTGTGCGGGGACACCCACATCGTGTGGCGGCACGGCCTGGAGCACGAGCCTTCCTCGGGCCCGGTCTGCACGGGCTGCGGAATCGTGGTGCCGCAGCCGGTGCTCACCCCCGAGGCGGTGGCCGCGGCCCGGCGGGCGGGACGCGGCGCGCTCGCCTCGGTCGCCTGACGCCCGCGGGGTCCCGGTGCCGGGCAGGGTTCCGGGGCCCGGGCGCACCGCCGCGCGCCCGCTCGCCCGCGCCGGTCGCCCGCGCCGGTCGGCGGCGCGGGGCGGCGGTCAGCTGTCGTCGCGTGCGGCCGGGCGCCGGCCCTCGGGCAGCAGCCGGGAGCCGGTGAGCCGTTCGCCGAAGACGTCGTCCGGGTTGGAGAGCACGCAGGTCTCCAGGGAGAGACAGCCGCAGCCGATGCAGTCGGTCAGGTGGTCGCGCAGGCGCCCCAACCGCTGGATGCGCTCGTCCAGTTCACTGCGCCAGGCCGCGGAGAGCCGTGCCCAGTCCTCGCGGTCGGGGGTGCGCTCCTCCGGCAGTTCGGCGAGGGCGTCGCGGATGGTGGCGAGCGGGATGCCGACCCGCTGCGCGGCCCGGACGAAGGCGACCCGGCGGAGGGTGTCCCGCGTGTAGCGGCGCTGGTTGCCGCTGGTGCGGCGGCTGGAGATCAGGCCCTTGGACTCGTAGAAGTGCAGGGCAGACACGGCCGCGCCGCTTCGCGCAGAGAGCTGGCCGACCGTGAGCTCGTGGATCTTCTCTGGAATCTGTGGCACTCCTCGAACCCTACGTCGCCATGGCGCCGACCGGTGCCGTCCGTTGACAAGCCGACACCCGCGCGACCATGCTGAGCAAGCGCTTGGACAGGCGGGGCACATGTCCCCGCGCGCGTGCGGACAACACGGCACGCGACGTCGAGAGACCGCCGAAACACCGCCGAGAGATCGCCGAGAGATCAGAGATCACTGAAAGGCAGGGACCAGGGACATGGCCGAGCCGAGGATCTTCACCTCCCCCGAGGAGCTGCGCGCCGGAGTCGGCGAGCAACTGGGCCACAGCGAGTGGCTGGAGGTCGACCAGAAGCGGATCGACCTGTTCGCCGAGGCGACCGGCGACGACCAGTGGATCCATGTCGACCCGGAGCGCGCGAAGACGGGCCCGTTCGGCACCACGATCGCGCACGGGTACCTCACCCTCTCGCTGCTGCCGATCCTCGTCCCCCGGGTACTGCGGGTGGAGGGCGTGAAGATGGGCCTCAACTACGGCTGCAACAAGGTGCGTTTCCCCGCGCCCGTACCCGTGGGGTCCCGGCTGCGCGCCTCGGCCGTCCTCCAGGACGTCACGGAGGCGGGCGGCGGCGTGCAGGTGACGGCCCTCGTCACGATCGAGCGCGAGGGCGGCGACAAGCCGGTGTGCGTGGCGGAGTCGGTCTCCCGCTACTTCTTCTGAACCATGCGCAGCACGAGGTCGGCGTAGAAGGCGCCGACCTCGTCGGGCGTGCGGCGGCCCTGGGTGTTGAACCAGCGGGCCACGTCGATGCAGAGGGAGAGGACGGCGACGGTGGTGCCCGGCACGTCGGGGACGTCGAACTCCCCGGCGGCCACGCCCTCCTCCAGGAGCCTGCGCACCACCGCGTCCGTCTCCCGCCGCAGTTCGATGATCTCCGCGCGGTGGGCCTCGCTCAGCGCGTCCAGCTCGTACTGGACGACCCGGGCGGTGGTGTGGCGTCCGGCGTGCCAGCGCACGAAGGACCGCACGGCGCCGGCGAGCCGCTCACTCGGGCTCCCCTCCCCCGCGTACGCGGCCGAGAGGATCTCCAGGGCCTTGTCGTGCCCGATCCGGCTGATCCGGTGGAGGAGCTCCTCCTTGGTCTTGTAGTGGATGTACAGGGCGGCCGGGCTCATCCCCGCGCGCCCCGCGATGTCACGCGTGGTGGTCGCGTGGTAACCGCGCTCGGCGAACGCCTCGACCGCGGCGATCAGCAGCTTCCGGGCGGCGTCGGGGGTGACCTCGTCCCACGGCTTCTCGTCGCCGGCCGCCGTCGCGGTCACCGCCGCGCCGCCGGTCACCGCGGAGCCGGCCGTCTCGCCGCCGGTCGCCGTCTGGTCCGCCGCTGTCATCACTCGCCCCTTCCCTGGCACAGGACGAACACCATACCCCGGCAGTGAGCGAGCGCTTAGCCCACGGGCGTCACGGTTCGGCTCCCGGGCCTGGGCTTGGGCGGGTCCGGCTCCCGGTCCGGGGGCGGTCCGGGTCCGGCTCCCGGTCCCGGGCCGCAGGACCGGCGGCGCCCGGCCCCGGCCCCGGGTCAGAGCTTCTGGAACGGGTCGTGCTCGGCGAGGAGCTTCTCCAGCCGGGCCTGGTCGACCCGGCTGACGATCTGCCCGGCCTCCTGGCGGTCCCGGACGACCTTGGCCAGGGTGAAGGCGGAGGTGGTGAGGTAGAGGACGGCGATGCCCATGAAGGCGCGAACCCAGCCGTCCGCGTCCATGTGGTAGATGCCGATGGCGACCGCGCCCAGGGCGATCGCGAAGGAGATCACGGCCTGACCGTAGTAGGCCGCCGTGTTCTGCTGCTTGACCGGTGTCTCACTCATGGGCACAGCATCGCGAGCGGTGACCCGCGCCACATGAGTGCGGGTACTCAGCCCGCGTACTCAGCCGACGTACCCGAGGACTCAACCTGCGCACGCGGAGGGCGCGTTCAGAACGCCGAGACCCCGGTGAGGGCCCGCCCGATGATGAGCTTCTGGATCTGGCTGGTGCCCTCGTACAGCGTCATCACCCGCGCGTCGCGCAGGAGTTTGCCGACCGGGTACTCGTCGATGTAGCCGTAGCCGCCGAAGACCTGGAGGGCGTTGTTCGCGGCGCGCACGGCCGCCTCGGAGGCGAAGAGCTTCGCCTTGGAGGCGGCGGTCGCGAACTCCCGTCCCCGGTCGACCAGATCGGCGACCCGCCAGGTCAGCAGCCGGGCGGCGTCCACGTCGACCGCGATGTCGCTGAGGAGTTCCTGCACCAGCTGGTAGCGGGCGATGGGCCGCCCGAACTGCTCGCGCTCGCCCGCGTACGCGACGGCCGCGTCCAGCGCGGCCTGGGCGATGCCGACGCAGCCGGCGGCGACCGACATCCGGCCCTTGGCCAGGGCGGACATGGCGATCGAGAAGCCCTTGCCCTCGGGGCCGAGCATGGCCGAGTCCGGCACCCGCACGCCGTCCAGCACCAGTTCGGCGGTGGCCTGGCCGCGCAGGCCGAGCTTGCCGTGGATCTCCCGGCGGGTGAGGCCCAGGGCGTCGGCGGGGACGAGGAAGGCGGAGACGCCCCGGTGGCCGGGGGTGTCGTTGGTGCGGGCGAACAGCAGGACGACGTCGGCCCAGGTGCCGTTGGTGATGAACATCTTGGAGCCGCTGATCAGCCAGTCGCCGCCAGAGGCGCCTCCGTCGCGGACGGCCCGGGTCGCCAGGCTCCCCGCGTCGGAGCCGGTGCCGGGTTCGGTGAGGCCGAAGCAGCCCACCGCGTCCCCTGCGGTCAGCCGCGGCAGCCAGGCACGCTTCTGCTCCTCGGTGCCGTACGCGGCGATCGTCTTGGCGACCAGCCCCAGCGAGACGGAGACGATCCCGCGCACCGAGGAGTCGCCGCGCCCCAGTTCCTCCGTGACCAGGCAGTAGGAGAGATGGTCGCCGCCGGACCCGCCGTACTCCTCGTCGACCGTGAGCCCGAGGAAGCCCAGCGCGCCGAGCTTCTTCACGATGCCCCGGTCGACGCTCTCGGTCCGGTCCCAGGCGACGACGTGCGGGGTGACCTCGCGGGCGACGAAGTCACGGGCGAGCCGCCGGACGGCCTCCTGCTCCTCACCGAGTTCCAGGTTCATGGGGCCCCTTCCCGGCCGTGCTCCGGATCGCGCTCCAGGTCCGTCCGACCACGTTTAACTACCACTGCTAGTTTATTGGGCGCAGGGCCTACTATGTGCCGCATGGCCCGACCGCGCAAGCCCCTTCTGAGCCGAGACCGCATCGTGGACGCGGCCTGCGCGCTGGTCGACGCGGAGGGGCTGGAGGCGGTCTCCACCCGCCGCCTCGCGGCCGAGCTGGGCGTCAGCGGCCCGTCCCTCTACAACCACTTCCGCAACAAGGACGAGATCCTGGACGCGGTCGCGGACGCGGTCAGCGCCCGTGTCGACCTGTCGATGTTCGACGAGGACGACCCGCGCGACTGGCGCACCGCCCTGCACGACTGGGCCCTCTCCTACCGGGCGGCCCTGCGCGCCCACCCCCACACCGTCCCGGTCCTCGCCCGGGGCCCGGGCCGCCGCCCGGCCGGCCTGAAGGTCGCCGACGCGGTCTTCGGCGCGATGGTCCGCGCGGGCTGGCCCCCCGCCCAGGCCACCCGCATCGGAGCCCTGATGCGCTACTTCATCACCGGCTCCGCCCTCGGCTCCTTCGCCGCCGGCTTCGTCGACGACGCGACCGCCTACGACCCCGCCGACTACCCCCACCTGGGCCACGCCCACCTCCTCGCGGAGCACCGAGAACAGGTCGACGAGGGCGCGTTCGAGACGGGCCTGACGGCGCTGCTCGACGGGCTGACCCTGCGGTACGAGGCGACGGCGGAGGCACGGCGGCCGGGCGGCTGATCCGGGGGCGGGGGGCGGTCGCGGGAGGCAGCCTCCCGCCCATCCGGCCGGCGGCCTGCGCCCGCACCGGAGACAGGTCCCGGGGCGGGTCGCGGGCCGGCAACTGCCGGACCGGTCAGTCCGCGTGGGCGTCGACCGGGGGTGCGGTCGGGTCCGGGGTGGGTGGGGGCGGGGTGGCGGCGCGGGCGGCGAGGATGCGGATGGAGAGGAGGGCGATCACCGCGAGGCCGATGATGTAGGCGGCGACCGACATCGAGGTGCCCGTCGCCTCCAGGAGCAGGACCATCACGAACGGGGCCAGCCCGCCGCCGAGGACGGCCGCGATCTGGTAGCCGAGGGAGGCGCCCGTGTAGCGCATCTCGGCGGTGAACAGCTCGGCGAAGAGGGCCGCCTGGGGGCCGTACATGATGCTCAGGAAGCAGGAGGTGACGAAGGTGCCGACGGCCAGCCACAGCAG
Source organism: Streptomyces sp. CNT372 (assembly GCF_000377145.1). Lineage (NCBI taxonomy): Bacteria > Bacillati > Actinomycetota > Actinomycetes > Kitasatosporales > Streptomycetaceae > Streptomyces > Streptomyces sp. CNT372. The sequence goes on from NZ_KB897784.1 coordinate 208,225, forward strand.
TGAGGCGGTGTCGATGAGCAGGAACATCGGCACCGCCCAGAGCAGCAGGCCCACCGCACCCGCCGCGTAGATCCGCAGGCGGCCGACGCGGTCGGAGAGGGCGGCGGAGGCGGGGATCAGCGCGAGCTGGGTGACGCTGACGCCGAGGGAGACGGCCAGCACCGCGCCGCGTTCCATGTCGAGTTCCCTGGTCGCGTAGTCCAGGACGCCGGTGATGATGATGTAGAAGGTCGCGGTGTTGACGGCGAAGGACCCGCCGGCCAGGAACACCGTGCCGAGGTGGTCGCGCAGGATCGTCCGGAGCGGGGAGCGCCGCGCCTGCTGCGACTTCTCCGCCTCCGCGAGGGCCCGTTCGGCCTCCCGGAACTCCGGGGTCTCCTCGACTCGGGTGTGGATGTACCAGGCGAGTCCGAGGACGAGGAAGCCGACGAAGAACGGCACCCGCCAGCCCCATGAGGTGAAGGCGGCCTCGCCGGTGAGCGAACCGGCCAGCAGGAAGACCGAGTTGGCGGTCACCACGCCGATCGGGACGCCGAGCTGGACGAGGCTGCCGTACAGGCCGCGCTTGCCCTCGGGGGCGTATTCGGTGGCCATCAGCATCGCCCCGCCCCACTGCGCGCCGACCGCGAGGCCCTGGACGATGCGGAAGAACACCAGCAGTACGGGCGCGGCGATGCCGATCTGCTCGTACGTGGGGAGCAGGCCGATGCCGGCCGTGGCGACGCCCATCAGCGTCAGCGCGAGGACCAGCATCGGCTTGCGGCCGTGCTTGTCGCCGAGCTGGCCGGCGATGACGCCGCCGACCGGCCGGGCGAGGAAGCCGACCGCGAAGGTGGCGAAGGCGGCGAGCACTCCGGCCGAGGGGCTGCCGGAGGGGAAGTACAGGTCGCCGAGGACGAGGGCGGCGGCGATGCCGAAGACGAAGTAGTCGTACCACTCGACGGCCGAGGCGAGCGCGGCGGCGGTGGCGACCCGGCGCCGACGGGGGTCGGCGGCGGCCGGGGCGGGGACGGGGGTGTCCATGCGTGCACACTCCGTGGGGCTGGGGACGAGGAGTGCGGGGAACGTACCGACCGGTGGGTATGGAGTCAACGGTCCGCACAACGGGAGTTGCGGGAGGGGCAGGCGGGAGGGGCAGACCGGAGGGCGCCGGGCCGTTTCCCGACGGGCGCGCCGGCTCGCGAGCGGACCGGCGGGCGCTGCGGGTCGGCGCGCGGGCCGGTGGGCGTGGACCGGTGGGCACGGGCCGGTGGGCGCGCGGACGCGACCCGGGCACGGGACATGGGGGCCCGGGTGGGCGCGGACCGGGCCCCGCCGGGGCCCGGTCCGCGCCGGAAGGACGGCGTCCGCCTCAGCTCTCCCCGGCGTGCAGCCCCATGTGCAGCCGGATCCTGGTGCCCGTCTCCTGCGTGGAACGGATCTCCACCAGGTCGCAGAGCTGGTGTACCAGCCACAGCCCCCGGCCGCCGAGCTGGCCGTTCGCGGGCCGGATGCGGCCGGCCAGCGGGTCCTTGATGTATCCGGCGTCCTCGAACTCGCAGACGAGCGCGTCGGTGTCGGTCCAGATCCGCAGGGTGCCGTGCCCGCCGCCGTGGCGGATGGTGTTGGTCGCCACCTCCGTGGCGGCGACGTGCAGTTCACGCAGCCGGCGGCCCTTCAGGCCGGACGCGGTCGCGCAGTGGGTGATCCGGTCACGGACGGCGGCCAGGTCGCCGCGGGCGTAGGGCAGTTCCTCGTGCGGTTCGCAGGGCCGGCTGAGCTCCTCGAAGCTGTACCCGGCGTCGTCCGACCAGTCTCCGCTGGGCTCGGAACGGCCGTCCCGCAGGACGAGCGGGTGGCAGCGGCCGAGGGCGCGCAGCGCCTCCGGGCCCCGGTCGGTGACGTCGAAGGGGCAGAGCATGGACCAGGTGGGCGTCTGGGCGAGAACCTTGTTGAGCAGCCACTCGTGGTAGCGCAGCTCCGCCGCGTTGGACTCCGTCCGGCCGCCGCCCCAGTCGGCCTCGCTGATCGTGCGCACGGGCCGCCCGTCGGTCACGTACTCGCCGATCCAGGACTGCCAGCCGGCGATGAGGCGGCCCGGGTTGGCGCCCAGGGCGGCCATGTCGACGAAGTGGACCGGCCGGGTGTGGGACATCTCGCGGCGCAGCAGCGCCGCACGGCCCGGCGGCACCGCCACGACGACCGCCTCGCCGCCCTGCCGCGCGTCGTCGATGTAGCGCAGGGTCGCGGACAGGAACGCGTCCTCGCCCGTGTACGGGTACAGCTCGTGGTGGACGGCCGTCGGCACCTCCCGGACAGCCGCCGGTCCGTGCGCGGCGCTCATGGTGCGATCACCACCGGGCTGTCGGGCTCGTCGTAGCCGGCGAGCTGCCACACGAGGTGAACGGTCTCGTTGGCGCTGTGCAGCACGACCTTGCGGTGGGGCAGGTGGTGGGCGGCGTCCAGCAGGGCGCGCATGCCCGCCGCGTCGATCATCTCCAGCCGTGAGCAGTCCAGCCGAGTGCTCACGGCCTCGGCCACCACCGCGCGCAGCGCGGCGCCGAAGGCCGGAGCCCCCTCGGAATCGATCACTCCGGCCACGTTCCAGCAGCCCCTCTCGACGAACAGGCGAAACCCGGGATCCGGTGGTCGGGTGCCCAAACTCTGGGGATGCACGCACATCACGTGTTCCAGTGTGGGCGCCGTCCACTGGGCCCGCTGGTAGGCGCACACGACCATCGCGCCCCGGTCCGCCGCGAACTCGTCGAGGGCGAGCTCGGTGGGCAGCACGGTCGTGGTCGTGGCGCCCGGTTCCCCGGCGGTCACCTCGCGCAGGATGCGGACCGCACGGAAACCCTGGCGGTCGGCCGTGTCCGCTTCGCGCCGCACGGCGGCGAGCAGGGAGTCCTCCAGGCGGGCGGGGTCGAGGAAGACCAGGTCGGGCTGGCGGAACCGGCGGTCCGACGCGCCCACCACGACGACCTTGTCGCCGAAGAGGGCACCGTCCGCGAGGAACGCGGCCGTGGAGTCCAGGAAGCCGTCCGCCGGGTCGAGGAGCGAGCAGACGTGGTCACCGCGTTCCACCTCGTCCAGCGTCGCCAGCATGCGCGGCGGTCTCACCAGGATCTCCTTCGCCGTCCGGATCTCGCAGCCTACCGGGAGGGGGGGCCGCGACGTGGATGTGATCGGATCCTGCCCCGGCACGCCGCGCGGAAGCACCCCCGGCGGCCGGGGCCGGCGGCGCGCCGGGTAACGGACTCGGCGCGGAGGCACCCGGCGCCGGCGCCCTGGCACGCACTCGGCGCGGGCGGCACCCGACGCCGTCGCACGGACCCGGCGCGGACGGCACCCTGCGCCGGCGTCGTGTCGCGGCCCCTCCACGGCCCGCACCGGCCGCCCGGCCGCCCGGCCCGCCCGGTGCGGTGACCTGTCCGGTCGCCGCACCGGACCTGCTTCGCGGCTGGAAGCGGCCAGAAGCGGCTAGAAGACGACCAGCGACCGGCCTCCCCGCCCCGCCCGCATCGCGTCGAACGCCGCCGGGACGTCCGCGAGGCCGATCCGGTCGGTCACCAGCGCCCCGGGGTCGAGCGCGCCCGCGCGGATGTGCGCGGCGAGGACGGGGAGGTCCCGCGCCGGGTCGGAGTTCCCGTACACGCACCCCGCCAGGGTCCGGCCCCAGTGGAAGATCTCCAGGGCGTTGAAGGTCACCTGCTGGTCCTTGCCGCCGATGCCGACGACCGTGGTGCGGCCGCCGCGGCGGGTGGACTCCCACGCGGTGCGGATGGTGACGGCCCGGCCGACGCACTCGATCGCGACGTCCGCGCCCTGCCCGCCGGTCAGCCGGCGGACCTCCTTGGCGGTGGTCTCCGAGGCGACGACGTACTCGGTGGCCCCAGCCGCCCGCGCCAGTCCCTCCTTCCGCGGGGACACGTCGACCGCGACCACCGTCCCCGCCCCGGCGATCCGGGCCGCCTGGAGGGTGGCCAGCCCCACGCCCCCGACGCCGAACACGACCACCGACTCGCCCGCGCGCACCCGCGCCGCGTGGTGGACGGCCCCGTAACCGGTGAGGACCGCGCAGCCGAGGAGGGCGGCGTCGGTGAGGGAGACTCCCCCCGGGGCGGACAGCACGCAGGCGGCCGGGACGACGGTCTCCTCCGCGAAGGCGGCGACGTTCAGGCCCGGGTGGAGGTCCCGCCCGTCGGCCGAGACGGCGTGGAGGCGGCCCGTGCCGGTCAGCGCGTCGGCGCACAGCCACACCTCGCCGAGGCCGCAGTGGTGACAGGCGCCGCAGGACGGCGCCCAGTTGAGGACGACGCCGTCGCCCGGGGCGACGTGCGACACCCCCTCCCCCACGGCGAGCACGGTGCCCGCGCCCTCGTGACCGAGGACGGCCGGGACGGGCACCCGCATGGTGCCGTCGGACAGGGACAGGTCGGAGTGGCACACCCCGGCGGCGGCGAGACGGACACGGACCTGCCCGGGGCCGGGATCGGGCAGGGTGATGCCGGTGATCTCCAGCGGGGCGCCGACGGCGGGCAGGACTGCTGCACGGACCACGATGCTCTTCTCCCGGCTCAGAACTGGAGGGACTTGGTCTGGAGGTACTCGCCCAGGCCGTGCGGCCCGAGTTCCCGTCCGACACCGGACTGCTTGTAACCGCCGAAGGGGGCGCGGATGTTGAAGCGTCCGCCGTTGATGTCGACCTGGCCGGTGTCCATCCGGCGGGCGAAGGCGACGGCCTCGGCGTCGTCCCCGGCCCAGACCGCGCCGGCGAGGCCGTAGACGGTGCCGTTGGCGATGGCGAGGGCGTCGTCCGCGTCCTCGTACTTCAGGATCGATACCACCGGGCCGAAGATCTCCTCCTGGGCGACGGTCATCTCCGGGGTGACGTCGGCGAGGACGGTGGGGCTGACGTAGTAGCCGGTCGCGAGCGGCGCCTCGGGGCCGCCGGCGACGACCCGGGCGCCCTGGGCGATGCCCTGCTCGATATAGCCGCGCACCCGCTCCAGCTGGCGGGCGTTGACGAGGGGGCCGAGGCGCTCGCCGGGCACGTACTTGGCGGCGGCGGCCGTCGCCAGCTCCACTGCCTCCTCGTAGCGGTCCCTGTGGACGAGCATCCGGGTCCAGGCGCTGCACGTCTGGCCGGCGTTGGCCATCACGTTGGCGACGCCGACGTTGACCGCCTTGGCGAGGTCGGCGCTCGGCAGGATCACGTTGGCGGACTTGCCGCCGAGCTCCAGGGCGACGCGCTTGACGGCCCCGCCCGCGGTGGCACCGATCTGCCGGCCGACGGCGGTGGAGCCGGTGAACGAGACCAGGTCGACGTCCTCGTGCGCCGCGAGCGCCTGCCCGGCGACCGTACCGAGGCCGGTGACCAGGTTGAACACCCCCGCGGGCACCCCGGCCGCGTCGACCGCCTCGGCGAAGAGCTGTGCGGTCAGCGGGGTGTCCTCGGCGGGCTTGAGGACGACGGTGCACCCGGCGGCGAGGGCGGGGGCGACCTTGGCGACGACCTGGTGGAGCGGATAGTTCCACGGCGTGATCGCGCCGACCACACCGACGGGCTCCAGGAGCACGGTGGAGTTGCCGATGGTCTCCTCGAAGGGGTGGGACGCGGCGAGTTCGGCGTAGGAACCGGCGACCAGGACGGGCATCGAGGCGTGCACGGCGAGGGCGAGCTGCGGCGGGGCGCCGAGTTCGGCGGTCACCGTCTCGGCGATCTCCTCGGTGCGCCGGCCGAGTTCCTCGTGGAGCGCGGAGAGCACGGCGGCGCGCTCGGCGGGCGGGGTCGCCTTCCAGCCGGGGAACGCGGCCCGCGCGGCCCGCACCGCCGCGTCCACGTCCTCGGAGGTCCCGGCGGGCACGTGTCCGATGACCTGCTCGTCGGCCGGATTCACCACGGCGATGGTCTCCGTCCCGACGGCGGGCCGCCACGCACCGTCGATGTACATGCCGTCGTGTGCCTTCATCGCACTCCTCCACGCCTCACGGGCCGGGGTCGCCCCGGCCGGGTCCTGGCCACGGTCCACGACCTAAACTAGCGGCGGTAGGTTTTCGTGCGCCAGGGCGGGTGGGCAATGCCGCACCCGCCCCGGGGACGGGCCCTCTCAGACGTCCAGGCCCGGCGCGTCCGCCGGGGCCGGGCAGATCCGGCGGCCCTGCTGGTCGAAGACGTAGAGGTGGGCCAGGTCCACCAGGAGCGGGACCTGGGCGCCGGTGCGCAGGCGCAGGTCCGGGCCGGTGCGGACGACGAGGTCGCTGGGGGCGGTGGAGCGGCGCTCGTCGGGGGCCGCGGTCCTGGGGGCGTCGAGGACGGCCACCGGGCCCGTGACCTGGGCGACGGCCCGGTCCTTGAGCCGGGACAGCACGCCGGGCCCGGCCGTACGGCGGCGGGCCGCCTGCGGCGGACGGGAGGACTCCAGGTCGGCGACGACGGCCGGCCGCGAACCGGTGTTGAGGTGCACCAATGCCTCGTGCCCCTGGTACTCCAGGTGCTCGACAATGCCGCTGATCGCCACCTCCCCCGGCCGGGCCTGGCTCGGCGGTGCGATACGGGCGGCCTCGGAGCGCAGCCCGACGACGAGCTGCCGGCCCTGCTGGATGCGGAGCAACTGGTGGTCCGCGCTGAGCGGTTCGGGCAGCGGCAGCCGCTGCCGGCCGAGGTCGATCGACATCCGGCCGTCGAGGGGGGCGTGCACCACGGCCTGGAGGAGGTTGATCCGGGGCGTGCCGATGAACGCGGCGACGAAGACGTTCGCCGGCAGCGCGTAGGTGTCGCGCGGGGTGCTCACCTGCTGGAGCACCCCGCCGCGCATCACCGCGACCCGGTCGCCGAGGGACATGGCCTCGGACTGGTCGTGGGTGACGTAGACCGTGGTGACGCCGAGTTCGGCGGTGAGGCGGGCGATCTCGGCGCGCAGATGGTTGCGGAGCTTGGCGTCCAGGTTGGACAGCGGCTCGTCCATCAGGAAGACCGACGGGCGCCGGGAGATCGCACGGCCCATGGCCACCCGCTGGCGTTCGCCTCCGGAGAGCTGCCCGGGGAGCCGGTCGAGCAGGTCCTCGATGCCGAGCATGCGGGCGGTGGCCTCCACGCGGGGGTTGCGGTCGGCCCGCGGGTTCTCCAGCTTGAGCGGGAAGCCGATGTTCTCCCGGTTGGTCATGCTGGGGTAGAGGGCGAAGTTCTGGAAGACCATCGCCATGTCCCGGTCGCGGGGCGGGATGTCGTTGGCGTACTCGCCGTCCAGGAGGAGTTCGCCCTCGGTGATGTCCTCCAGGCCGGCGATCATGCGCAGCACGGTCGACTTGCCGCATCCGGAGGGGCCCAGAAGGACCAGGAACTCGCCGGGTTCGACCGTGAGCGAGAACCGGTCGACGGCGCGCGGGGCCCGTCCGTATCTCTTGCTGACGTTGTGCAGAGCGATGGCGCGCGTCATAGGGGTCCCGCCCGGGGTGAGGAAGGAGGAGAAGACGGCGAGAAGCAGCCGAGGGGCCAGAAGTTAGCCCACCGCGTGCACGGTGGGAATGGATCGCGCGAAAGGTTCGTGAGCGGACATCTGAGGCACCGTGCGCTCATGTGGCGGCGGACGGTGACCGGCCGGAAATCGCCCCTTGTCAGGGGCGGTTCGGTGCGAGCCGGTGGGGCGGGCCGATGTTCCTTCCGCGCACGGGAGTTCCTGCCGCCGGCGGGCGGGCGGACCGCCCCGGCTCCGCCGCCGGGAGTCGGCGGCGGCGCCCGGAGCGGACTCGGACGGCATCCCGGTCGTACGGCGACGCGAACGGCACCTCGGATGTTCCCGGAGAGGATGCCGGCGACGAGGAGGAACAGGACCGTGACCGGGGTCGGTGGCACCTCCATGATCATCGCGGTGAGCAGGGCGAGGGTGAGCCCGGCGTTGGGATCAGTAGAAGCCGGGGCGCGGGGTGGGTCGGTTGGGGTTCAGGCCCTGGAGGCCCACGTCGCCGGAGGCCGCTCGGTCGAGGGGGGCGACGGAGACCGGGAAGCCGTTGAGGACCGCCGTGCCGGAGAGCGGGTCGAGGCGGGTGCCGTCGAGGAGCTGGTTGACGTTCGCGCCGGGGTTGGCGGCGGCGACGGAGAGGCGGACGCCGGGCCGGTCGTGGCCCCAGCCGTGCGGGAGGCTCACCACGCCCCGGCGCACGTCCTCGGTGACCTCGACCGGTGCCTCGATCCGGCCGCCGTCGGAGGTGACGGCCGCCCGGCCGCCGTCGGTGAGGCCGAGCCGGGCCGCGTCCTCGGGGTGGACGTGCAGGGTGAAGCGGTTGGAACCGCCGTTCAGGGCGGGCACGTTGTGCATCCAGCTGTTGTTGGAGCGCAGATGGCGGCGGCCGACGAGGACGAGCCCCTGGACGCGTTCGCCGAGGGCGGCGGTGAGCCTCGGCAGGTCGGCGGCGATCGGGGCGGGCAGCAGCTCGATCCGGCCGCTGCGGGTGCGGAGCACGCCCGGCAGGCGCGGTCGCAGCGGGCCGAGGTCGATGCCGTGCGGATGGGCGCGCAGCCGCTCCAGGGTGAGGTCGTAGGGGCCGAGGCGGAGCATCAGGTCGAGCCGGCGTTCGGCGCCGTTCCGCCCGGTGAGGGCGGTGGCGACCTCCTCCGGGTCCCGGCCGTGCAGGGGCGAGTGGGGGTCGGCGACGGCCTTGGCGAGGGCCCCGCGGATCACGGTGTCGTCCACGGCGGACGGGTCGGCGCCGTGCGTACCGGAGACCGCGAGGACCAGGCGGGCGTGGATCTCGCACTCGTCCATCAGCCCGGGGGCCAGGGGCACGGCGGGCGGGGTGAAGCGGACCTGGTTGCGCACGGCGAGGGCGTTGAACGCGAAGTCGAAGTGGGCGCTCTGCGAGGGCGGGGGCGGCGGCAGGACGACATCGGCGTGGCGGGAGGTCTCGTTGAGGTACGGGTCGACGCTGACCATGAAGTCCAGCCCGGCGAGGGCCCGGTCGAGGCGGTCGCCGTCGGGGGCGGAGAGGACGGGGTTGGCCGCGATGGCGATCAGTGCGCGGACCCGGCCCTCGCCGGGGGTCTCGATCTCCTCGGCGAGGGCGGCGACGGGGAGTTCGCCCTTGGCCTCGGGGTGTCCGGAGACGCGGCTGGTCCAGCGGCCGAGGGTGAAGCCCTTGCCGGGGGCGGCGGGGCGCGCGGCGCGGTCGGTGGCGGCGAGCGGGAAGAGGGCGCCGCCGGGGCGGTCGAGGTTGCCGGTGAGGATGTTGAGGACGTCGACGAGCCAGCTCGCCAGGGTGCCGTGGTCGACGGTGCAGCTCCCGATGCGGCCGTAGACGGCGGCGGCGGGCGCGGCGGCCAGTTCCCGGGCGACGGTCCGGATCTCCTCGGCGGCCAGGTCGCAGGCGCCGGCGACGGCCTCGGGGGTGAAGGGGGCGACGGCGTCCCGGACGGCGTCGACGCCGTCGAGGTGGGCCTCCAGGGCACCCGGGTCGGTGAGCTTCTCCTCGAAGAGGACGTGGGCGAGGGCCGCGAGCAGCAGCGCGTCGGTGCCGGGGCGGATCGCCAGGTGCAGGTCGGCGAGCCGCGCGGTGCGGGTGCGGCGGGGGTCGACGACGGTGAGGGTGCCGCCGCGCCGGCGCAGGGCCTTGAGGCGGCCGGGGAAGTCGGGGGCGGTGCACAGACTGCCGTTGGACTCCACGGGGTTGGCGCCGAGCAGCAGCAGATGGCCGGTGCGGTCCAGGTCGGGGACGGGGATGGCGCCGGCGCTGCCGTAGAGGAGTCCGCTGGAGACGTGCTTGGGCATCTGGTCGAGGGTGGAGGCGGTGAACAGGTTCCGGGTGCGCAGCGCCGCGAGGAGGACGGGCGGGTAGAGGCCGCCGGCCATGGTGTGGACGTTGGGGTTGCCGAGGACGACGGCGACGGCGTCCCGGCCGTACTCGGCGGTGAGGGCGGGGACGCGGGCGGCGATCAGGTCGAAGGCCTGGGCCCAGCTCGCCTCGCGGAGGACGCCGTTCTCCCGGACGAGGGGGGTGCGCAGCCGGTCGGGGTCGGCGTCCAGGGCGCCGAAGGAGGCGCCCTTGGGGCAGATGAACCCGGCGCTGAAGACATCGTCCCGGTCGCCGCGGGCGGCGGTGACGCGGTCGCCGTCGAGGGTGAGGCTGAGTCCGCAGGTCGCCTCGCAGAGCGGACAGATCCGCAGCGCGGTCCGGGTCCCGGGGGCGGCCCCGGGTCCGGGGGCGGGGGCGGCTTCGGGGGCGGCCCCGGGTCCGGGGGCGGGGGCGGCTTCGGGGGCGGGGGCGGCTTCGGTGCGCGGGGCGGGCCCGGGGCGGTCGGCGGGGGCAGCTTCGGTGCGCGGGGCGGGCCCGGGGCGGTCGGCGGGGGCGGCTTCGGTGCGCGGGGTGGTCCCGGGCCCCGCGGCAGGAGTGGTCCCGGGGCCGTCGGCGGCCGTCGGACCGGGGGCGCCGGTCCCGGGCGTGGGGGCGGGGGTGGTCGGGGCGGTGCGGGGCACGGGTCCTCCCGGGGCGGCCGGTGTCGGCGGTGACGTACCGTCCCGCGCGAGCATACCGACCGGTACGCACGGACGGGAGGGCCCGAACCGGACGGCCCCGCGGCGAACCCCGGCCGTCAGCCCGCACCCTCCCCCAGAACCCCCCGCACCCCCGGGCTCCCCCGGCTCCCCTCGCCCCCCAGGTACTCCGCCAGGTACGCCCGCACCAGCCGCCGCGTCTCCGTCACGATCCCCTCGTCCCCCGGCGGCCCCGCCCGGAAGGCGAGTTGCAGCAGGGCGTCGGCCGCCTCCACCGCGACCAGGGCCACACGGCGCAGCTCCGTGTCCGCCGGGCGCCCGAGGTGCGCGGCGAGCAGTTCGCCGAGCAGGCCGGCCACCTCGCTGTCGGCCCCCTCGGCCCGCACCCCCACCGGCACCTGCGCCCCGAAGTCGATCAGCGCGAAGCCGGGCGCGGTGCGCTTCATGGCGAGGTACTCGTCGAGGACCACGTCCACGAAGGCCCTCCAGTCGCCCCGGGGCACGGTGGCCAGACCCGCGGCGATCCGCTCGCCGTAGCGGTCGAGATTGCGGTGGCCCAGCGCCTCCACGAGGGCGCGTTTGTTGCCGAAGAACCGGTACACCGAACCGATCGGCACCCCCGCCCGGGAGGCCACCGTCCGGGTGGTCAGGTCCTCGTAGCCGCACTCGTCGAGGAGTTCGGCGCAGGCGTCGAGAATCCGGGCGAGCCGGTCGGCGCTGCGCCGCTGCACGGGCGCATGGCGCAGGAAAGGCTGGGGGCGCGGGGACACGCGTCCCATGATGCCGCCCCGATGCCGTTGACGGCCCCGCTCCGGAATCCTACGGTTCTCCATAGGAATGCGGTCGGGGGCACCCGCGGCAGGCGTTCCACGTGCGGGCCGCCCGGCCCGCCCGGCACACGGCACAGGAGCGGGCGATGAGCGGCAGCGAACAGGCGCGGAAGATCGTGGCAGGACTGACCCCGGAGTCCTTCTCCTCCGGATTCGGCAACGAGCACAGCTCCGAGGCGGTCCCCGGGGCCCTCCCGCTCGGGCGCAACTCCCCCCAGCGCGCCCCCCTCGGGCTCTACGCGGAGCAGCTCAGCGGCAGCGCGTTCACCGAGCCCCGGGCGCACAACCGGCGCTCCTGGCTGTACCGCATCCGCCCCTCGGCCGCGCACCCCGCGTACGTCCGCACGGACAACGGCGCCCTGCGGACGGCTCCCTTCACCGAGACCGTCCCCGACCCCAACCGCCTGCGCTGGAACCCGCTGCCGCAGCCCGCGCCCGGCACCGACTGGCTGGCCGGTCTGTGGACCCTCGGCGGCAACGGCGACGCGGCGCAGCGCACCGGTATGGCCGTGCACCTCTACCATGCCAACGCCGCCATGACGGACCGGGTGTTCGGGAACTCCGACGGCGAACTGCTGATCGTGCCCGAGCACGGCGGGCTGCTGCTGGTGACGGAGCTGGGCCTGCTGCCGGCCCGCCCGGGCGAGGTCGCGCTGATCCCGCGCGGGGTCCGCTTCCGCGTCGAGCTCCTCGACGACACGGCCCGCGGCTACGTCTGCGAGAACTACGGGCAGCCGTTCGAGCTGCCCGACCTCGGCCCGATCGGCGCCAACGGCCTCGCGAACGCCCGGGACTTTCTGGCCCCGACCGCCGCGTACGAGGACGTGGAGGGCCCGGTCGAGGTGGTCAACAAGTTCTGCGGCAACCTCTGGACGGCGACGTACGACCACTCGCCCCTGGACGTCGTCGCCTGGCACGGCAACCATGTCCCGTACGTGTACGACCTGCGCCGCTTCAACGTCATCGGCACGATCTCGTACGACCACCCGGACCCGTCCATCTTCACCGTGCTCACCTCGCCGTCCGACACCCCGGGGCTGGCCGGGGTCGACTTCGTGGTCTTCGCGCCGCGCTGGCTGGTGGGCGAGGACACCTTCCGTCCGCCGTACTTCCACCGGAACGTGATGAGCGAGTACATGGGCCTGATCGACGGCGCGTACGACGCCAAGGCCGAGGGCTTCGTGCCGGGCGGCGGCTCGCTGCACAACATGATGTCGGCGCACGGCCCGGACCGGGACACCTTCGAGAAGGCGAGCGCGGCCGAGCTGAAGCCGCAGAAGGTCGACGACGGGCTGGCGTTCATGTTCGAGACCCGGTGGCCCCTGACCGCCACCGCACAGGCGGCCGGGGCGGCCCATCTGCAGGAGGGGTACGACAACGTGTGGCAGGGTTTCGAACGCCACTTCCGGCCGTAGCCGGTCTCTCGCCCCGGCGGAACCGAACAGCCGTGGCCGGTCGTGGCAGCCCGCCGTATCAGCCATAGCCGAGAACCGTCCCGTACGGAGACGCCGTGACCTCCTCCCCCTCCTCCTTCGCCCCCGACTCGCTGGTCCTGAACCGCAAGCTCCCGCTGTGGTACCAGGTCTCGCAGTCGCTGCGCGCCTCGATACTGGGCCGGGCCCCCGAGGCGTCCCTGCGGCTGCCGACCGAGGAGCAGCTCGCGCAGCACTACGGCGTGAGCGTGCTGACCATGCGGCAGGCGCTCAAGGAGCTTGAGGAGGAGGGGCTGATCAGCCGGCACCGCCGCCGGGGCACCTTCATCGAGCCGGGGGCGCGGCCGAGTGCGCCCCGGCGGCTGCTGGGCTCCATCGACGCGATCGTGGCCCAGCAGTCGGGCGAGCGGACCACGGTCCTCGGGCACGGCCCGCGTCCCGTGCCCGCCGACCTGGCCGAGCACTTCCCCGGCCTGGACGAGGTGGTCGTCTTCCGGCGGCTGCGCCGCGACGGCGACAGCGGCGAGCCGACGAACTGGGCGGAGAACGCGCTCGGCCCGGACCTGGCGGCCCGGGTGGACGTGACGGACCTGGAGCGCTGGCCGATGACCAAGGTCCTCCGGGACGTCCTCGGCGTGCGCATCAGCCGCATCACGGACACGGTCGAGGCCCGCCTCGCGGACCCGGAGACCGCGGAACTCCTCGGCGTCCCGCTGCTGAGCCCGATCCTGCACTACACGGGCGTCACCTACGACGAGGAGGGCCTGGTCGTGGACGTGGCCCGGATCCGGTACCGGGGGGACCGGTTCTCCTTCTCGGTGACGGTGGACGCGGCGGACTGAGGCGTGGCCCCGGCCACCGCCGGGCGGGCCCCCCGCGGTCACCGTCGCGCCACTAGCATGCGGACGGTGACCACCGCACGCACCGACCACACCACCGGGCCGGACCCCGGGGACCCCGGAGCCGCCGGGGACGCCGGGAACGCCCTTCTCGCGGACGCGCCGCTGCTCGACGAGCTGATGCCGTGGTCGGTCGCGCCCCTGCGGCTGGGGCGGGGCTGGGTGATGGCTCCGGACGCCGGCTCCTTGCGGCGGCGGTGGGACGCGCTGCTCGGGGCCGGGGACGAGGCGGCGCGGGAGGCGCTGTTCGAGGTCAGCCGGTCCCGGGGGCCGCGGAGCACGGTGGCGCGGCTGCCGGGGCAGCGGGCGGCCGGGACCGGGCCCATCGCCCATGAGACGGGCCGCTGCCCGGAGCCGGTCCGGGTGCTGCACGGCGCGTACGACGAGCAGTGGCTCCTCCCGGACAGCCGGCTGATCGACGCGGCCCGGCCCGAGTTGTGGCGGGTCCTCGACGCGACGCACCAGCTCTTCGCCGTCGAGCAGGGGCAGGTCCCCCGGGCCGGCGGCCCCGCGCTGACGGTCACCGCACACCTGCCCGACGGGCGTTCCCCGGCGGGGCGGCCGGGCCGGATCCGGCCGCTGTACCGCAGGCCCGGCGGCCTGGAGCCCAACCTCGCACCCGGTCTCACCGGGCATCTCGCGGACCGCTACGGGCTCCCCGTCACGGCACGCGACGTGCTCTGCTGGATCACCGCGGCGGCGCACGCCACACCTCATGGCTGCGCGGTCCCGCTCACCGCGGACCCGGCCGCCTGGGAGGAGGGCGTGGCGCTGGGCCGCCGACTGGTGGAGGTCCAGCTCCGCGGGGCACACGGCCTGCCGCGCCCGAAACTCCCGGGCGGCCGCCGCCCGTACGTCCGCGCGGCGATCCCGGCCCGCCCGGACGCCCTGTCCTACGACGCGGCCGACGAGACCCTGCTCATCGGCCCGACCGGCCGCGTCTCCCCCGTCCCGGCGGCGGCCTGGGAGGCCGAGGCGGGCGGTGTCCGCGTCCTGGGCCAGTGGTTCGCCCGCCGCACCGCCCCGGCCGAGCCGGGCACCCTGGCGTCCCTGCGACCGGAGTCCTGGCCGCAGGAGTGGACCTCGGAGCTGCTGGAACTGATCACCGTCCTGGCCCTGCTCGCCGAACTCGGGCCCGGCGCGGCCGCGTTGGCCACCGCCCCTCCCCTGACGGCCACCGACCTCCGCACGGCGGGCGTCCTGCCCGCGCCCCCGGCCTCCCGGCGCCCGGCCTCGGTCCTCGACCCGGAGGAGGAGGGGCCGGGGGGTCAGCTGACGCTGGTGTAGGAGGTGTCCGGCCCCGATCCGCCGGACACCTCCTGATGCCCCTCACTCCCGGGACGGCTCCCCGTAACGCGCGGCCATCGCGGCTCCCCGGGCCCGGAGGGCGGTGCGCAGGGAGAGTGGGGTCAGGGCCTCCGCGTCCAGGCCGAGTTGCCACAGGGCCCACTCCGCGTGGCGGGCGTCCTGGAAGGTGACCTCCAGGCGGAGGCGGCCGTCCTCGGCGGGTTCCTGCGCGCGGACGGCGAGGGCGGTGTCGAGCAGTTCTTCGCGGCGGGCCGGGTCCAGCAGGAGCAGGGCGGTGAGGTGGTCGCCGTCGGAGAGGAAGCGGGCGGAGCGCTCGCGCCAGATCCGGTCGAGGTCGACCCGGTCGGGGCGCAGGGCCGGTTCAGGGACTTCCTCGGCGGTCAGGACGCGTGAGAGCCGGTAGGTGCGGTCCGCGCCGGATCGCGTGGCCAGGAGGTAGGCGCGGTCGCGGACGGTGACCAGGCCGATCGGGTCCACCGTGCGCCACTGCGGGGCCCGGCCCGTGGCCGCGTAGTGGATGCGCAGCTTGTGCCCCGCGAGCACCGCGCGGCGGACCACGGCCATCGTGGCGTGGGGCACCTCGTCCCTGACCTGCCGGCGGGCGAGCAGGTCGGTCTCCGGCTCGACGAGGAAGCGCCGGGCCGCGTCGCTCGCGGTGGTCCGGTGTCCCTCGGGCAGCGCGTCGGCCACCTTCCGCAGGGCCGAGGCGAGCGCCGGGCCGAGGCCGAACACCTGCTCGCCGCGCGCCGATCCGGCGGTCAGCACCGCGAGGGCCTCGTCGTGGTTCAGCCCGGTGAGCTCGGTCCGGAAGCCGGGCAGCAGCGCGAACCCGCCGTACCGGCCGCGTTCGGCGTAGACCGGGACGCCGGCCGTGGACAGTGCCTCGATGTCGCGCAGCACGGTGCGTGTGGAGACCCCCAGCTCGCGGGCGAGGGTGTCCGCGGTCAGCCGGCCGTGCCGGCGCAGCAGGAGCACCAGGGAGACCAGCCGGTCCGCGCGCATGGCGGGAACTCTACGGAGTCCGCGTCCCATACATGACGGAGGGTGTCATGAATGACCGGCAGGCTCGTCGGCACGAGGTCGAAACCGGCGCCCCGCGCGCCGCCCCCGGCCCGGTACGTCCGACGACGAGCCGAAGGAGCTGACGGCGCGATGGAACGAACAGCGAAGCGCACGACGGGGAAGGACACGGCGGTGAAGCGCACGACGGGGACGGACACGGCGGTGGAACGGACGGCGGTCAACCCGGTCGGCTGGTCGGTGGAGCTGGGGTTCAACCAGGGCGAACTGGTCTCCGGCCACACCCGGACCCTGTACCTCTCGGGCCAGACGGCGATGAGCGAGGACGGCAAGCCCCTGCACGAGGGCGACATGGCGGCGCAGCTGGCGCTGAGCACCGAGAACCTGGAGGCGGTGCTCGCCGAGGCCGGCATGTCGCTCGTGAACCTCGTCCGCCTCACCGTCTACACCACCGACGTGGACCTGCTGTTCCGGCACTACGGCGGGCTGGCGGGGCGGCTGGGCGCCGCCGGGGCGGCACCGGCCACCACGATGCTGGGGGTGACCAGGCTGGCGATCCCGGGCCAGCTGGTGGAGCTGGAGGGAACGGCCGTCGCGTAGCGGAAACCGGCCGGAACCCAGGGGGATCCGGGGGGTGACAGGCCCCCGGCCCGCGCGGTAAGCAGACCCCATGGACGATGATCAGCAGCCCCTCCCCCTCGACGGCGTCACTGTCGTCGCCGTCGAGCAGGCCGTGTCCGCGCCGTTCGCCACACGGCAGCTCGCCGACCTGGGGGCGCGGGTGATCAAGGTGGAGCGGCCGGACGGCGGGGACTTCGCGCGGGGGTACGACACCGCCGCGCGGGGTCTGGCCTCGCACTTCGTGTGGTGCAACCGGGGCAAGGAGTCGATCGCGGTCGATCTGAAGGACCCGCGCGGCCGGGACCTCGTGCACCGGCTCGTCGCGGACGCGGACGTGTTCGTGCAGAACCTGGCGCAGGGGGCGGCCGCGCGGTTGGGGCTGGACGCGGCCGCCCTCTGCGCCCGGCACCCCCGGCTGGTCGCCGTGGACATCTCCGGGTACGGGGCCGGCGGCCCGTACGCGCACAAGCGGGCCTACGACATGCTCGTCCAGTGCGAGGCGGGCCTGGTCTCGGTGACCGGAACGCCCGAGGAGCCGGTGAAGGCGGGTATCCCGGCGGCCGACATCGCCGCCGCGATGTACGCGTTCTCCGGCGTCCTGGCCGCGCTGCTGCGGCGCGCGGCCACCGGCCGCGGCGGCCCGGTGGAGGTCTCGATGCTGGAGGCGCTGGCCGAGTGGATGGGGCATCCGCTGCACCACGGGATGCACGGCGGCGAGCCCCCGCGCCGGACCGGGCTGGCGCACGCGGTGATCGCCCCGTACGACGGGTACGCGACGGCCGGCGGCGGGCGGGTGCTGCTCTCCGTGCAGAACGACCGCGAGTGGCGGCGGCTGGCCGAACAGGTGCTGGAGCGGCCGGAACTGGCCCACGACCCCGACTTCGCGACGAACGCGGCACGCACGGCGAACCGGGAGCGGACGGATGCCGTGGTGGCCGGGGCGCTGGCAGTGCTGAGCGCGGCGGAGGCGGTCGGCCGGCTGGAGGCGGCGGGCATCGCGTGCGCGCGGATCAACACCGTGCGGGACGTGGCCGCGCATCCGCAGCTCGCGGCCCGCGACCGGTGGCGCGAGATCGGCTCACCGGCCGGGCCGCTGCGGGCGCTGCTCCCCCCGATCACCCTGCCGGGCGGGCCCCCGGCACTGATGGGGGCGGTTCCCGCGCTCGGCGAGCACACGGACGCCCTGCTGCGGGCGCTGGGGACGACGGCAGAGGAAGCGGCCGCGCTGCGCCGGGACGGGGTGGTCGCCTGATCGGCGGCGCGGGCCGCCGGGGGCGGCGCGGCGGGCACGACGAGTGCAGGCCGGGGGCGTGCGGGGGTGTGCGAGGGCCGGCCCGGGGCGCGGCTGTCTCAGCGGGTGTTCCTGCGGGCGGGCCGCCGCCGGGGCGCTGAGGCTGGGGCGTTCCCGGGGCGTTGGAGCCGTGGCGTTGGAGTTTGGACGTTCGCAGTGGCAGGACGCGCGGGCGGGCCGGGCGGCCCGCCGGAGGAGCGTCGTCGCGCGGCCCGGCCGGCGGGCGGGCGCGTGAGCACGTCCGGTTCGGGGCGGCGTGCCGACGATGCCCCGGCCTCCACGAGTCCGGCCGGGAGCACGTCCCGTGCGGGGCGGCGTGAGCCGGTGATGCGGGGCGCGGGAGGTGGTGCAGGGCGGTGGTGCGGGGCGCGGGCCGGTGGTGCGGGGCGCGGGAGGTGGTGCAGGGCGGTGGTGCGGGGCGCGGGCCGGTGGTGCGGGGCGCGGGAGTGGGCGTACGGCGTCCGGCCGAATGCCGGAGTGCGCGGGCGTACAGGAGGGCGGGCTGGGGCGCGCGGGCCCGGCATGCGCGCCGGGCCCCGGAACCGGGTGCGCGCCGGTCGCACACCGGCGTACGGCGCGCGACCGGCGCGCGAAGGCCGGCCGGGTGTGCTCGGGTGACGAGCGCGGGAGAGGGGTGGGTCAGCGGCGGCTGCCGAAGAGCGAGCGGCGCAGCCGCCGAAGCGGCGCGAACAGCGAGACGCGTGCGCTCTTGCTCCTGCGTCCGCCGTGCGTCACCTCGCGCGAGGTCAGCTCGCGCATCAGCAGGGTCGCTTCGGCGGCCTCGCCCTGTGGCACGGCGGGACCGCCGAGCACAGCGAGGTGGCGGTCGAGACGCGAACTGGTCGCGCCGCTCCCGCAGGTGATGGCAGGCACCCGCGGCCTGCTGCGAACTGTTATCTGATCCATGTCACTCCCCACCCGTACGAGACACCCGGCCCGGGCAGATTAACCCTAGCGCCCCGACGGGACACCCGTGTATCCCGCCTCCATGATTCAGCACACGCGTAGGGAGGTTGACGGTCACTCTCCGAATACGGGTGCATCCGGGGCGAGTTGACGGAACGGTTCCCCGCAGGTCCGGCCGGAAAACTACTGACGCAGCGTCACAGAGGTTCATTTCTCCGTGAGTTCAACTAGATTGGAGGAGTTTTCACCGTGTTGCGGCCGACGGTTCGGGCAGGGGAACGGCATGAGCGAGGCACCGGGATCGGGTCGGATGATTGCGGAGCGCTACCGCCTGATCGGGCCGCTCGGCGAGGGCGGCACGGGCGTGGCGTGGCTGGCCCGCGACGAGCTGCTGGACCGGGACGTGGCCGTCAAGGAGATCCGCGTACCGGCGGGCCCCGACACCGCGGCCACACGTTCGCACTACGCACGTCTGGAGGACGCCGCCCGCCGGGCCGGACGGGTCGCGCACCGCAACGTGGTCGCCGTGCACGATGTCGCCACGGGCGAGGGCCGGCCGTGGATCGTGATGGAACTCGTGCGCGGGCTGGCCCTCTCGGAGGTGCTGGAGGCGGAGGGCGCGCTCCCGCCCCGGCGGGCCGCGCAGCTCGGGGCGGAGGCGCTCGCGGGACTGCGGGCCGCCCACGCGGCGGGTGTGGTGCACGGTGACGTCCGCCCGTCCAAGGTCCTGATCGCCAACGACGGCCGGGTGCTGGTCACCGGCTTCGGCGCGGCGGACCCGGGCGGCGGGCCGGAGGCGGTGGCGAACGGCGCGGCGGCGGACCTGTGGTCGCTGGGTGCGCTGCTGCACACCGCGGTGACGGGCCGGGCACCTGACGGCGGGGCCGGGGTCCCGGAGCGGGCGGAGGCGCTGGGCCCGGTGATCGGGGGACTGCTGAGGCCGGACCCGGCGGACCGGATGTCCGCGGCGGACGCGGAGCACCGGCTGCGCCTGGCGGCCTCGAGCGGCGGGCGCCCCGAACCGGGCCCGGGTACGGACGCCCCCTCCTCGCCGGCCCCGCGCACCGAGTCCGAGGCGACGGGCGGAGGCGGCGGCGGAGGCCGAGGTGACGGGAGCCCCACGCCGGACCCGGGCGGCTCCGCGGACGACGGCCGGCGGGCGGGCGGCCCGGCTGGCCGCCTGAGCCCGGTGGCGGTGCTGGCCCTCGGCGTGGTGGCGCTGCTGGCGGCGGTGGCCGCGCTGGTCTGGACGGTGACGGGCGGCTGACGCCCGCCCAGGAGCCGGACGTCCACCGAGATTTGGACGCCCGCCCAGCAGCCATGCGGGAAACGCCGGACGCCGGCCCCGGTGAGGGGGCCGGCGCGGGGGTCGCGATGCCAGCGGGAGCGATCAGTCGTTGGCGTTGAGGACGGGGAGATAGCCGCCGGACTGTCCGGCCGCAGTGGGGTGGTACGACTCGCCGATGTTCAGCCAGTTGACGCTGTGCAGCCAGGCCGAGCCCGAGCAGATCTCGTGGCCGGTGAAGGTCCCGACGACGCTGCCGAAGGCGTACCCGTGGTCGGCCGCGCGCTTGGCGATGGCCGCGTTGAGATGGTCGGACGCGCCGTTGATCGCGGCCCGCTCCTTCTCGGTCAGCCCGGCGAGGCAGTTGCCGTTCAGCTTGTAGAAGCGGGGGTAGCCGAGGACGACCACCCGGGCCGAGGGCGCCTTGGCGCGGATCGCGGAGTAGACGGTGTCGAGCCGGCCGGGCAGGGTCGAGTCGACGTACGCCTTGGCCTGGTTGATCCGGTTGATACAGGTCGACTCGGACTGGAGGACGCAGGTGGTCATGACGTCCGCGAAGCCGGCGTCGTTGCCGCCGACGGTGACGGACACGAGGTCGGTGCCGGAGCCCAGCGGACCGAGCTGATTGGCCGTCACATCGTTGGTGCGCGCACCCGAGCAGGCGGTGAAGGCGAAGGAGGAGGGGGCGTTGGCGGCGGCCCACAGGGCGGGGTAGGCGCGGTTGGTGCGCTTGCAGTCGCCGCTGGATCCGATGTAGTTGCCGGCTCCGACGCCGGAGGAGTAGGAGTCGCCGAGGGCCACGTAGTCGACGGCCTGGGCGGAGGAGTCGGCCTGGGCGGCGGTTGCTCCGGTGAGAGCGAGGACGGCGCCGAGGAGGAGTGAGGACGAGAGTGCCGCGATACGGGACAGCTTCATGGAACCTCCCAGTTGGCAGGGTCTGTCTCTGCTTCAACTTTCGTAGCAACGCGCGCACTTGGCGGGAAGCGTTCACGCCGAAGGTGTTACCGACGGGTTTTCGGGAGATGAAGCGTATGCCGTGATGAACGTGAAGATCCGGTATTGGTCCGGCGTTTCGGACATCGAAAGCGCAGGTGGGCCCGGACGGGCTGTATACGGGCGGGCGCGGCACCCCGACCGGTCGCACACCGGTCGGGCGGCTCGGGCGGTCGGCACACCAGCCGGACCGGGCGGCCGTCAGCCCCGGTCGCCGTACTCCGCGCGCAGCGCCTCCCGCACCGCCGCCAGCGCCGCGGCCCGGGTGAGACCCAGCCGGCGCGCCTGTGCCGCGTACACCGCGGCGGCGTTCGCGGCCTGGCGGTCCGCCGCGTCGCCCGCCGCGGCCACGACCGTCCCGTTGCGGCCGCGGGTCTCGACCACTCCGTCCGTCTCCAGCGCCCGGTACGCCTTGGCGACGGTGTTGGCCGCCAGACCCAGTTCCTCCGCCAGCGCACGGACGGTCGGCAGGCGGTGGCCCACGGGGAGCAGGCCGGAGCGGGCCTGCTCGGCGATCTGGGCGCGGACCTGCTCGTACGGGGCCTCGGCGGCGGCCGGGTCGATGGTGAGGTTCAAGGTCACGGGCTGATTGTGCCTCAGCTCCACCCACCCTCCCGACCACCCGGACCCGACCACCCCGACCCGACTACCTGAACCTGACCACATGAACCTGACCACCCGGATATTGGGAGGCGACATGGTGGCGGACCACATAGCCTCCGGCACCATGACTGTCATCGTGCGCGACTTCCGCCCGGAGGACGGCGCCGCCGTGACCCGGGTGCGGCGGGCCGCTCTGCCGTTCGACGTGACCACCCCGGAGTCCCTGGCGTTCAGCGTCCGCACGGCCCACCCCGACAAGAGGTTCCGGCTGCTGGTCGCCGAGGAGGACGGCGAGATCGTCGGTGCGGCCAATGCCGGGGTCGCGTACGAGGCCTCCGAGCCCGGGCTCTCCTTCGCCAATCCGGTCGTGGACCCGGCGCACCGGGGGCGCGGCGCGGGCGGGCTGCTGCTGCGCAGGGCCGAGGAGCATCTGGCGGCGGCGGGAGCGGTCTCCCTGTTCTCCTGGGTGGAGGACACCCCCGCCTCCCGCGCCTTCGCCAGGAAGCGGGGCTACCGGCCACGCCGGCCGGCACACTTCCTGCACCTGGACCTGACCTCGGGCACGCTCCCCGAGCCGCCCGCCCTGCCGCCCGGCGCGGAACTGCGCACCGCCGCCGCGTACGAGGACGACCCCCGTCCGATGTTCCTCGCGGACGCGGAGGCCACCTCGGACGAACCCAGCGATGTCGGCGCGGACCTCTCCGACTACGCGGACTGGATCCGGCACACCTGGGAGAACCCCCTCCTCGACCGCGCCCTGTCCAGTGTGGTCGTCGTGGGCGGCGAGGTGGCCGCGTTCACCGCCGCCCTGACCGACCGGGAGACCCGCTACTGGAGCGGTATGACCGGCACCGTCCGTGCCCACCGGGGCAGGGGCTACGCCAGGATCGCCAAGAGCGACTCGCTCCGCCGGGCGCGCGCGGCCGGACTCAGGGACGCGTACACCAGCAACGACGCGGACAACGGGCCGATGCTTGCGGTCAACACCTGGTTCGGTTACCGGGTCTGCGCCTCGGAGGTCCGGCATGTCCGCTCCCTCGTCTGACCCCGGCCCCCGTGCCGGGTCCGGCCCCGTCAGGGAGGTCGTCCTCGTCAAGGCCGGGGTCACCAAGATCCGCTACCCGGCCGCGGTGGTGCGCGACGACGGCGGCCATCTCGTCCTGCGTGCTCCCTGGGCGGCCCCGGGCGTACGGGACTTCGGCTTCGTGCGCTTCGAGCCGGGCGATGTCTTCACCGAGCACTACTGGCGGAACCGGTGGTACGCGGTCAAGGAGGTGCGCACGGGCACGGGCGTCCTCAAGGGCTGGTACTGCGATGTGACCCGGCCCGCCGTGACCGAGGGCGGTTCGGTGGTGGTGGAGGACCTCGACCTCGACCTGTGGGTGGCGGCCGACGGAACCGCCGTACTGCGCCTGGACGAGGACGAGTTCGCCGCGAGCGGCCTGCGGGAGCGCGACCCGGGCGCGGCGGAGGCGGCCGAGCGGGCCCTCGACGAGCTGGAACGGCAGGCCCGCTCGCCGGGGGGCCTCGCGACCCTGCTCGGCTGACGCGCGGGCGCGGCCCGGGGCCGGGCCCCGGGCCGCGCGCGGCCCGTCAGGACACCCCCGCCCGCCGGTCCGCGCCCCGGTCCGCCCGCCGCCCCGCGAACAGCCTCCGCAGCAGCGGCCACGCCAGCAGCAGCACGACGATCGTGTACACGGTGAGGCTGAACGGCGTGTTCACCAGCCCCGTCACGCTGCCGTCGCTGATCTGGAGGGCACGGCGGAGCTGCTGTTCGGCGGCCGGGCCGAGGATGACGCCGATGACCGCCGGCAGCACGGGCAGCCCGTACCGGCGCATACCGAACCCGATGAGGCCGATGACCAGCAGAATCACCAGGTCCAGCGCCTCCCCGCCGACCGCGTACGCGCCGACCGCGGCGAAGAAGAGGATGCCCGCGTACAGATACGGGCGCGGGATGCGCAGCAGCTTCGCCCACAGCGGCGCCAGCGGCAGGTTGAGAGCGAGCAGCAGCACCATGCCCACGAAGAGCGAGGCGATCAGACCCCACACCAGCTCGGGTTCCCGCTCGAACAGGAGCGGGCCGGGCTGGATGCCGTACTGCTGGAACGCGGCGAGCATCACGGCGGCCACGGCGGTCGTGGGCAGGCCGAGCGTCAGCATCGAGACCAGCGTCCCGGCCGCGGAGGCGGAGGCCGCCGACTCCGGCCCGGCCACGCCCTCGATCGCGCCGCGCCCGAACTCGTCCTTGTGCTTCGACAGCCGCTTCTCCGTCACATACGACAGGAAGGTGGGAATCTCCGCACCACCCGCCGGGATCGCGCCGAACGGGAAGCCGATGAACGGGCCCCGCAGCCAGGCCCTCCAGGTGCGCCGGAGGTCCGAGCGGGCCAGCCACGGGCGGCCGACCGGTATCGCCTCCCCCGCCGTGCGCCGCAGATGGGCCGCGACCCACAGCGCCTCGCCGATCGCGAAGAGGCCGACGGCGACGATGACGACGTCGACGCCGTCCGCGAGGTGCAGGGACCCGAAGGTGAGCCGGGACTGACCGGTCATCTGGTCCAGGCCGACCAGCCCGATGGTGAGGCCGATCAGCAGCGAGGCGAGCCCCCGGATGCGCGAGGAGCCCAGGACCGAGGTCACCGCGATGAACGCCAGCACCATGATCGCCAGGTAGTCGGGGGCGCCGATGCCCACGGCCAGGTCGGCGACGGTCGGGGCGAGGGCCACCAGCAGGATCGTGCCGACCATGCCGCCGGCGAAGTGCCCGATCGCGGCGGCGGCGAGCGCCTGGGCGCCGCGCCCCGCCTTGGCCATCGGGTTGCCTTCGAGCGCGGCGACCACGGCGGCGCTCTCACCGGGGGTGTTGAGGAGGATGGACGTGGTGGAGCCGCCGAACATCGCGCCGTAGTAGATGCCCGCGAACATGATGAACGCGCCGGTCGGGTCGAGCCCGTAGGTGACGGGCAGCAGCAGCGCCACCGCCATCGCCGGGCCGATACCGGGCAGGACGCCGATCGCGGTGCCCAGGAGCACGCCGACGGCGGCCCAGAGCAGGTTCGTCGGGGTGAGCGCGGTGCCGAACCCGTCGATGAGGGAGTTGAGAGAGTCCATCGCTACAGCACTCCCATCAGCGGGCCGCCCGGCAGGGGCACTCCGAGCAGGTTGTTGAAGACGGCGTAGGTGACGACCGCGAGGACGGCCGCGATCAGCGGGTCACGGTCGGGGCGCCGGCTGCCGAGGGCGAAGGCCGCGCCCCAGAAGAGCAGGGCGCCGGCGACGGGGAAGCCCACGGGCCCGACGAGCACGGCGAAGCCCAGGAAGACACCGGCGAGGAGCAGGACGGTGCGCCAGTCGCTCGGCTCGTCGAGGTCGACGTCCTCGCCACCCTCCGACTCCCCGCGTCCGCCGCGGAGCACGTCGACGGTGAGCAGCGCGGCGACGAGGAGCAGGCCGAGGCCGACGACGACCGGCACGGTGCGGGGGCCGACGGGGCCGCGCTGGGCGATGTCGACGTCCATGGTGAGCGCGTCGGTGAGGACGAGGACGCCGATGAGGGCCAGCAGCAGGCCGACGCCCAGCTCGGAGTGCTCGCGCAGCCAGGACCGGCGCGGGCCGCCCGGCCCGTCGGCGGGACCGGCGGACGCGTCCGGCGTGGGCGCGTGGGCGGGCCGGGGCTCGGGGGTGGGGTCGTGAGCGGGCCGGGGCTCGGGTGTGGGCCTGGGCTCGGGCCCGGGGGTCGTCGTCACAGTCCCAGCTCCTTCAGCACCTGGTCCACGCTGCGGTCCTGTTCGGCGAGGAAGTCGCCGAACGCGTCGCCCGCCAGAAACGCGTCGTCCCAGCCGTTCCGCTTCATCGACTCCCGCCACTCCTCCGTCTCGTGCAGGGCGGTCACGAGGGCGATGAGCTTGTCGCGTTCGGCGGCGGTGAGACCGGGCGGGGCGACGATGCCGCGCCAGTTGGTGAACTCGGTGTCCAGGCCCGCCTCGCGCAGGGTGGGCGCGTCGAGGCCGGGCACCCGCTCCGGTCCGGTGACGGCCAGCAGCCGCAGTTCGCCGGAGCGGATTTGGTCGAGGTACTCGCCGACGCCGGAGACCCCGAAGGCGACCTTGTCGCCGAGGATCGAGGCGAGGAGTTCGCCGCCGCCGTCGAAGGGGACGTAGTTGACGGACCGGGGGGCGATCCCGGCCGCCTGGGCCATCAGCATGGGCGCCAGGTGGTCGGGGCCGCCGGGCGAGGAGCCGCCGCCGACGGGGAGCTTGCCCGGGTTCTTCCGCCAGGCGTCGAGCAGTTCGCCGATCGTCCGGTACGGGGAGTCCTTGGAGACGACCACGATGTCGGGCTCCTCGGTGAGCCGGGCGATCGGGGTGGTGTCCGCGAGGGTGCTGGGCGCCTTGTTGGTGTGGACGGCGCCCACCACACCGAGGCCCATGGACATGGCCAGCTTGCCGTTGCCCCGTTCGCCGACGAGGCGGGACAGGCCGACGGTGCCGCCGGCGCCCGGCAGGTTGAAGACCTCGACGCCGTGTGTGAGCCCGGCGTCCTCGGCGTTCTTGGCGGCGGTGCGGGCGGTGATGTCGTAACCGCCGCCGGGGGTGTTGGGGACCATGAAGCGCAGCCCGGGGATCTGCGTGCCGGTGTCGGCCCCGCTGCCCGAGGTGAGCAGCGGGGGCACGAGGAGCACCAGCAGTGCGGCCCCGAGCAGGGCGATAGGGGTGCGCAAACGCACGGGCACGCCTCTCGTGAGCGATGGGTGGGTGTGACCTGGGGGTGCCGGCCGCCGGGAACACACCCGCGCGGCCGCCTGTGAGGTGGCCCACATGTTGCCCGCGTGTGAACAAGCTGTCTCCCTTCCGCAATCAACGGACGTTGTGGTCCTTGTGGTCGCGCCCTACCGTGTCGGCGTGACGAACGTGCTGGTGGTGGACGACGACTTCATGGTCGCCAAGCTCCACAGCCGCTATGTGTCCCAGACGGAGGGCTTCTCGGTCGTGGGCGTGGCGCACAGCGGCGCGGAGGCGCTGCGCGCCGCCGAGCGGCTGCGGCCGGATCTGGTGCTGCTCGACGTGTACCTGCCGGACATGGACGGCATCGCCGTGCTGCGCGAGCTGCGCGCGGCGGAGGCGGCCGATCCCAGGCGGGTGAGCGCGGACGCCCTGTTCATCACGGCGGCCCGGGACGCGGCGGTGGTGCGCTCCGCGCTGCGGGCGGGGGCGCTGCACTATCTGATCAAGCCGTTCAACCAGGCGGCGCTGCGGGAGCAGCTGCGGCACGTGGCCTCGCTGCGGTCACGGCTGGCACGGCTGGACGAGGCACGCCAGGAGGACGTGGACCAGATCTTCGGCACGCGTCCGCCGGGGTCGCGCGAGCTGCCGAAGGGGCTGGCGCCGCACACGGCCGAGCTGGTGGAACGCATCCTGCGGGAGCACCCGGGCGATCTGTCGGCCTCGGAGTGCGCGGAGGCGGGCTCCCTGTCCCGGGTGAGCACCCGCCGCTATCTGGAGTACTTCGTGGACACGGGCCGTGCGGAGGTCACCCTGCGGTACGGGGGGACGGGGCGCCCGGAGCGGCGCTACCGGCGGGTCGGCTGAGGCCGTCCGAGCCCCGGCTGTCTCAGGCGCTCGGCTGAGGCCGCCCGTCCCCCGGCTGTCTCAGGCGGCGGGCGGCTGGTGCAGCCCGAACGCCGAGCCCTGGTCGTCCTCGCAGATCAGGAACCGGCCGAAGCGGGCCACGGTCTCCTCGTCCCCGCCGAGCTCGGTCTCGTCGACCCGCCCGCCGAGTTCGCGGACCCGGGAGAGGGCGGCGTCCATGTCGTCGACCCGGAAGAACACATACGGCCGCGCCCCGGGATCCTCCCCGTGCACCCCGCCGGACGGCCCCTCGGTCCGGATCGCGTACCCCCCGCCCTCGGTCGCCCCTGCCTCGAAGACCCAGCCGAACAGTCCCCCGTAGAAGGCGCGGGCCCGCTCGGGGTCGCCCACCCCCAGCTCGAAGAAGGAGATCTCACCGGCCATGCTGGCTCCTGCGCGTCGTCGCGGTCGGGTCTCTTCCACCGTAGGCGGCACGGACACGGGGTGCACCCGGCCGTAGGCGGCACGGACACGGGGTGCACCCGGTCGGAGGCGGCTCGGCCACGGAGCGCACCCGGCCTTGGGCCGCCGCGATCGCAGTGCGGCCGGGCAGGCCCGGACGCCTCATCCTCAGTGCCCGCTTAGCCGCGCCTTAAAGGGACCGTAAGGCTACGACCCCCTCCCCCATCACGTATGGGCAGGTGAAAGGGTGGGTGGTCGCAGCACGCAGTCCCCGGGGGAGCCAATTCGGGAGCCACCGCCCCGAGAGAGGGAGCGCGGCTACTGATTCGGCTTGGTCGGCTTGAAGATGTCGTCCATGGCTTCAGCTCCCTCGGTCACCACCGGGCGAAGTTGCTTACGGTAGACGGTCTCTGTCGTGTTGGTTCCGCTGTGGCCTACGACGCGAGCAATCACTTCGATCGGGATGCCGTGGTCCGAAAGCAGAGACACAAAGCTCGTTCTGAGCTCCCGAGTCGTCCATGCATGGGCATCCTTGAAGCCAGCCTCGCCCAGCAGCACACGGAAGTTGCGCCGGACGTTCAGCGCTGTCCGGACATCACCGGTGTCTGATGGGAAGACCAGGCCATCTTCCTCCCACGTGCGGCCAGCAGCCTCCCTCTCCATCCGTTGCCTGACGCGATGAGCTTCCATCACGGAGGCTGCTTGCGCCGGCATGGCGAGCGAGCGGCGGCTCTTCCTAGTCTTCGTGTCGCCATGCCGCCGCACCGACCGCCAGACATCGACGTGCGGTCTGGCGCCTCTGGACGGGCGTGTGTGCACGTGGGCCCACGTGAGCGGGCGCGCCTCCTCTGGACGGACCCCGACCAGAAGGGAAAGGACTACATAGGCATGGATCCAGGTACCTGCCTGCGCTCGCAGCACGGCCTCTGCCTGCTCAAGGCTCAACGACTTGCTGGGGCGACCAGGCCGACCCTCAGGCACCTCGACCCAGTCAGCAACATTGCGCACGGCCTTTCCCCTGCGCTGCGCGTGGGCGATCGAGCGTCGGAGGATAGAGAGCAGCATCTTCAGCGACTGGCTCGCCAGCATCTCGGACTTCGTGTCAAGCCACTCGTCGACATCGTCGGCCTCAAGGTCCCGTAGCTTGCCCCTGCCCAGTTCCGTGATGATGTGCCTGTCCGCGAGGATTCGATAGGTCTCGACGCTGCTATCAGCACGTCCCTTGAGTCCTTGAGAGAACCAGTCGTCCACGGCTTGAGCAACGCTGTAGTTGGCAGGCGCCTTCACTCCGGCTTCGAGGTCCTTTTTCAGTTCGCGGAGCTTGCGCCGTACTTCAGTCTTGGTCTTCCCGGACACCTTGGGCCGGTTCCGCTTGCCTGCTGGGGTGTAGCCGAGTGACACGGCACCGATGAAGCGCTGCTTCGACTTGTCCCAGTAGATCGAGTCTTCTCCGTTCCCCGCTTTGCTTCGGCGCCCTACGTCGGTCATCTGTGCCTTCCAAAGGGGTGTGGGGCCATGCCGGCGTCGGCATGGCCCCACAGGGGTGGTGAGCTGTCTGTCAGGCGGCTGCGGCTGCTTCTCGCTTGAGGAGTTCGACGTACTCGTCGATGTACTCCGTGGGTACGAGGCGACGACGACCGACTCGGACCGTGCGGAGTCGCCCAAGGCGAATCTCCTCGTAGGCGGTTGAACGCTTCACGCCGAGCGCCTCCGCGGCGGCTTCCACGCGGTGTAGGCGGCGTTGCGGTGTGGAGGCGGCAGGGGCCGTGTCCATGTGGCTGACTCTCCTTCGTGGCGCGGGACGTTCAGGGGCCCAGCCCCGGTCTCTCAGATCCGCTACATCCGCTACATCTGCTACACCGCAGGTCAGGGGCCTGTTTCGTGTAGCAGATGCGCGAGATGTAGCAGATAGCTGCTGCTACGGGGCGGCGATTGCCGCGCCGGGCGTAGCGGATTGCGGGGTCGTGTAGCAGATTCCGGGGATCTCTTCTGCTACGGATTCACCCCCGCTGACCTGGGCTGTAGCAGATGTAGCGGATGTAGCGGACTCTCCGGGGGCCGGGGGGCAGTAGCGGGCCCAGGCGTCGGCCAGGTCCTCGGCGTAGTAGCCGCGCGGGACGGTGCCGCCGGGGGTGCGGATGGGCCGGGCTTTGACGGGCCGGTTGGCCGACGTCATGTAGCCGCTGAGCAGCCGTCCGAGTCCGCGCGGCGTGAGGGGTTTGCCGCCCATGTCGACCCACGGGGCGTCGTCCATCGCGGTCAGGCACTCGATGATCGCGGCGGTGGGCATGCGGTCGATGCCGCAGAACACGGTGTCGCGCAGGTCGGTCAGCAGCCGGATGCCTAGCGAGGATTCGTCGTCCTGCGCGGCGGCGGTGACCAGTTCCAGGCAGGCGGCGCGGGCACGGTCGGGCCAGTCGCCCCCGGCGGCGTCCGCGACGGCGAGCAGGGGTTCCCACACGTCGGCCGGCCGGTCGGTGACGCCTTCTGGCATCTCGGGCCATGCCCCGGTCAGGGGCTCGCGCACCTGGTCGGCCCAGCGGGCGAGCCGGTCCCGCAGCGCGTGCCCTTCCTTCTCGTCGCGGCGCTGCCGGTAGGGCTGGACGTGCTCGTTGGGGGCCCGGCGGCGCATGCGGATGATGACGGAGCGGGTCAGGATCGTGTCCGGCAGCGAGCCGAGACCGGCGACCGCGACGGCGCAGTAGGAGGGGAAGGGCTGCACGCTCTGGTTCGAGCCGTCCCCGACGCAGCGGTAGGTGACCCCGGAGCGCCGGTGTCCGGCGTTCAGGAAGCCGCGCAGTTCCTCGTTGTCCCCGGCCTTGGGGCCGAACACAGTGTCGATCTCGTCAAAGAGGATCGTCGGCCGCCCCTCTGTCCCGGATACGGCCCGGAACAGCGCGGCCGGGGAGGCGTTTACCGCCACCATCGGCTGCGGCACGAGGGTTTCCACGATCTCCAGCGCACGGGACTTGCCCGAACCCGGTTCGGGGGAGAGGAACGCGAGGCGGGGTGTGGAGTCGAAGGAGTCGAGCAGATGGGCGTGCGCGTCCCACAGGGCGACCGCGACGTAGGCGGCCTGAGTGGGGAAGACGTTGAACCGGCGGTGGAAGTGCTCGACCTCGTCGAGCAGCGCGGCCCCGTCGATGGACGACGCGGGCGGGTTGTTGCTGGTCATGCGGCGGTCCTCCTGTCCGCCTTGGTGGCGGTGGGGGTGGGCAGGTGGAGGTCAGTGACTGTGCGGACGCCCTGACGGGCGGCGACCCATGGGCCGCCTACGGCCGCCGGGGCGGTCTGTTCGGCGGCGGTGTGCGGGCAGTGGCCTACGCGTACGCGGCCGGTCAGTTCGGTCACGGCTTCCTCGCCGAGCGCGCGTTCGTGGTGCCCGCAGGCGCAGACCCAGTGGGTGGCCGGTGGGCGGGCGGCCATCCGGACGTGGAGCCCGGGGAGGCTTTTCAGGGCGGGGCGGGGCGGGTTGCTCATGCGGCCCCCGTCCGGGGCCGGGCGGTGCGGATGGACCAGTTCAGGGCGCTGCGGATGGTGGCGCGGCACTCTGCCGGCGCCAGTCCCGCAGCCTCGCCCGCCCCCTGAAACGCCTCCTCCACCACGTGCCGGGGGAGGTCGCCCCACGCGACGAACCGCCCGAGTGCCCGCGCCCCGGCCAGCAGCCGCGCGTTGCGTCCGCCCTCGGTCGTGGCGGCGACGGCGGCCGTTTCGGCCGTGAGCGCGGCCACAGCGGCGCGAGAGGCGCTTACGGCGGCCGGTGCGATGCTCAGTCCCGCAGACGCCTGGCGGGGCGTCAGGAGAGTGTGGAGCCAGTCCGGGAGCGGGGCGGGGGGCCGGTCGTCTTCGACGATGTAGGTTCCGGCGGGGGTGGTGCTGCCGGGGGCGACGACGTAGCCGCCCCATGCGCGGGTGTCGACCAGCGGGGCGAGGGTGCCCGCCGTGTTGGTGAGCCGGGTACCGGCCGGGGCGGTGAAGTACAGGTGTGTCCCCCCGGTTGCGGTCCGCACGCGGCGGGTGGTTGGGACCGCCTGCCCGGCGCGCTCGCAGAGCGCACGAAAGGTCGTCGCCCCGCCAGGGGCGTCCGCATTGGTCTTGGGCTGGTCCAGGTCGACGACCACGAGTCCGGCGGGGCCGGTCGCGATGCCGACGTTGAACGGCCCCGCCGCCCACGCGGTGCGGATGCGGTCGGGGTCGGTGGTGGCGCGCTGCTCCCACTTCACATGCCCGCCGGCACACGGGCCGGTGCGGGTGCAGGCGTTCTCGCCGTGCAGCGCGGGGCGCTTGCCGCCGGGCCGCAGCGGCAGGACCGGCCACCCTCGGGCGGCGGCATCGAGCGCTGCGGCGAGCAGCGCGGACTTGCGGTTATGGGGCATGCTGGAGACCTCCACTGTTCTGTTGGACGGGTGGATGAGGGCGGCCCCGGACTTTGGCGAGACGGGGGCCGCCCTCGGCTGTTCACAGGCTGGGAAGGACGCTGGCCAGGGCTGCGGCCATGCTGCGGATCGGTTCGGCCGCGCCGGTGGCGGCGAGGAAGAAGCCGAACATCACCGCGACGAACGCGGACCCGAACCCGAGGCTCCTCGCGCGCAGCATCACGAACAGCAAGACGCCGAAAAGGACGACGAGGGAGACGGTGACAGCCATGCCGGTTTCTCCTAACGGTGGTTGATGGTGCCGTTGGCGCGGCCGAAGAGGCCGGTGGCGGTGATGTTCTGCGTGATGTGCGTGGTCGACCCGCCCGTGCCGGTCTCGTTGCCGGTGGCGCGGCGGGCGGTGCGGATCAGGACGGGGACGGCGATGACGGCGGCGACGACGAGGGCAGCGGCGGACCACAGGGCGTGGCTCATGGCGATGAGTCCCGGGGCGGCGTAGGAGAGTCCGATGCCGGCCGCGGCGATCCCGCCGCCGACGGTCGGGGCGAGCAGGGCGGTGGTCTTGGCCCATGCCGGGATCGGCTGCGGGGCGGTAACCGGAATCTGGTGCGGGGGTGCGGGGTGGGTGTAGGCCAGGGTCCGCACGCCATTGGGGAGGGTGACCCAGTCGACCCCGGGCGGGATCTCGGCGGGGAGGATCACCGGTCGGTCGGTGGTGGCCGGGGGCGGGTTCCAGGGGGTGGGGGTGGTGATCTCGTACGCGGTCGGTTCGTGCACAAGGTGCCCCTCTCAACGGGCCGGGCAGCGCCCCGAAGGTGGGTTGCTGCCCGGTGGCCTGCTTGTCGTGTCGCTTGTCGTGCGGCTTGTCGCTTGTCTTGTCTTGTCGCTTGTCGTCTCCCAGGTCAGAAGCCATTTCCGGCTCTCTGGAAGCCGTCCAGGGCCTTCCTGGGGCGGGGGCGACAAGCGGTGCCGGTCACCCCTCGGCAGGGTCGCCGGAGTGGTGACGGTGGTGGACGTATCGGGTCTTGGTGCCGGTCCCGATCCGGACCGTGATGCCTTGCTCGGTCCACTCCTTGAGCCAGCCGACGACCGTCTGACGGTTTGTGCCGTGCTCGTCGGCGAGCGCGCGGGCGATGGCCGAAGCTCCGGTGCCCTCGGGGCCGGCGGCAAGGAGAACGTCGAGCGCGGCTTGGTGGGCGGCGCCCTCGTTCCGACCGTTCTGGAACGCGCTCAGGTTCAACCCGGGCCGCTCCTCGCGTTCCTTCGGCACGTTCGAGTCGGGCTCGGTGATGGTGCCGAACTGGGCGTCGATCTGCGCCATGAACTGAGCGGCGAGGGCGTCGGCGTCCGGGTCTGCCGGGGTGGTGGGCTGTTCGGTGCGGTGGGCGGAGAGGTTCAGCCCGCCGGTCCGGGGCGTCGGCGCGGTCGGGCTTGCCGTGTCCGTGGGCTGGTCGGGGGTGGGGGTGCCGTCGTTCATCCAGGCGATGCGGTCGGCGTCCCAGCGTCGGGCGTAGGCGGGGCCGGCGGCCTTGGCGGAGACGTCGTCCAGGCGCGGGTGGAGGGCGCTGGTTGCGCGGACGATGTCGGCGATCTGGTTGGGCTTGATCCGCCATGCCTTGAACAGGCCGGCCGGGGACTCCGGGGTGCCCATGAAACCGGCGCCCTTGTAGGGGGCCTGGGTGACCTTCAGGCCGCGTGAGCCGGGGAACACCTTGGACAGGTCCATGCCTTCGACCTCGCCGCCGGTCAGGCAGACGCGGGTCTTGGCCTCACGGCGGATCATCAGGTTGCCCAGCACAGATCCGGTGGCGCCGAGCGCGGTCAGCACGGTGCGCAGACCCATCGCCCGCAGCAGGCGGATGACCTCCAGAATCCTCGCCGCGAGCTTGCGCATCTTGGGGTCGTTGCTCGCCAGGATCTCGGCACCCTCATCGATCACCACCATGATCTGCGGGATCTGCGCGGAGATGGGCAGCAGGTCGGTGTTCGCCTTCGCCATGAGGTCCTGATAGGCGACCTTGCGGTGCTTGCCAACCGCGATCGCGGTGTCGAGCATCAGTATGGCTTCCTCGTAGGAGGCGGCGAGCCAGTCGATACCCGGCCGCACCGGCTCCGCACCGCCGTTGGCGGCGAGGGCGGGCCGGACCCACGGCAGGCCGGCGGACCCGGCGTTCAGGTCGATGACCCAGGTCAGGATGTCGGTGGCGCGGGCGAAGGAGGCAAGGACGTCGTGGACGAAGTTCGTCTTGCCCGAGCCGGTCGGGCCGACGATCAGAGCGCACTGTTCGCGCAGGTAGGCCCTCACCTCCTGGCCGTCCGGGCGGACGCCCCACGGCAGGCCGGTGTGGAGGGACAGGGGGCTGTAGTCGGTGGGGTACTCGATCTCACCGGCCAGGACGTTCACTGTGGTGACGTCGATGAGGACGCGTCCCTGGTTGATGCCCTGGGAGGCGGTCGCGGTGCAGCCGTGCGGCAGACGGGCGTCGGCGGACAGCTGCGGCGCCGCCTGCGCGATCCGCTCGTAGGTGACCCCGCCCGGGGGGAGTTCGGCGTCGATCGTGAACCCGGTGCCGGTGGGCCACATCTCCACGGCGAGGACCCGCAGGGTGATGGCGCAGACGCGCTGGACGCGGTCGACCCACTCGGCGGCGATGGCCCGGCGTTCGGCGGACAGCTCGCGGGCGACCTGTCGTTCGGCAGTGGCGATGGCCTCCAGCTCCCGGGCCTCCTCGTGAAGGAGGGTGGAGCGGGCGGCGGCGCCGATCCCGACGCCGAGGGTGGCGAGCGAGCCGAGCGCGGCCCAGGTGAACGGGCCGGTGGTCATGGCCCAGGTGGTCCACCCGGCCCCGATGAGCCATGAGGCGGCCCGCATGCCGATGGTGCGGGCGGCCAGTCGGTCGCGGAGGCTGGTGACGGTGTGGCCGATCGCTCCGGCAGCGCCGGCCGCCAGCGCCCAGCCGGGGGGCATGGCGGTGGCGGCGCCGGTCGCGGCGACGGCGAGGGCTCCGGTGGTGGCGGACAGGGCGCCGGTCACGGGTCCGTGACCGGCCGCCCAGTCCCACACCGGCCCCGTCTTGGCGGCGGTGTTGGTAGCCATGATCAGACGTTCCAGCCCTTCTCGGCCTCGTAGCCGTTGCGGGGTGCCTCGTGGCGGGCGATGTCGTACTCGTGGGCCTGACGGAAGCTCGGGCCCATGTCCTCGGCGACCGCGACCGCGCTCATCAGGGCGCCGAAGATGTCGTTGAAGCCGTCCGCCACGGACTTGTCCAGCGGGAACTCCGAGTCGGAGCGCTCGGCCAGGATCCGCATCGTGTTCGCCACCGACGTCAGGGCCGCCGGGAGGGACTCGACCATGGCCAGGATCTCCATGGCGGACTCCGGCTCGTAGTTCTGCGCGGCGGACTCCATCTCCGCCGCCTGCTCCTCGAAGTTGAACCCGGACATGCCGTCTCCTTCCATGGGGGTGGTGGGGACGTGACCGGCGGGACGCTCCGCCCGGTCACCGATCTGCTCTTCGGCCTCCGTGCTGGCGGCCTCCAGCTCCGCGCCGAGCTGGGCGCGGATCGCGGCGTCGCGGGCCTCACGATCGGCCCGCGCCTGCTTCACCAACCGCGCGTACAGGCGCCGGCCAGGGTGCTGCAGCCACTGCCAGCCGAGCTTGCGCCCGAGCGGCGTCGACACCAGTCCGACGATGCCGAGCGCACCGCCGAGCAGGGCGGCGAGCAGCCGACGGCCCTGGAACCGGGCGGCCGACCGCCACAACGCCACACGGGCCTTCTTGCGGACGGCGGCCTTGCGGACCTGCGCCCGCCGCTCGGCCACCGTGGACGCCGCCTTGGCGTCGCGGGCCGTGCGCAACCGGCCGGCCGCCGCCGTACGGGCCTTCCCGGCAGCCCCGGTGCCCCGGGCGACGGCCCGGCCGACCGCCCCCTTCGAGGCCGCCGACGCGGTATGGGCCTGCTGCTTCGCCGCCCGCCGCGCGTCCGCGACCTGCCGCCGGGCCGACGTCGTGCCCGCGCGGCGCTCCGCCCGCGACGGTGACACTGCCCGAGCCTCCTGCCGCACCGCCCGAACCTGCCCCAACCTGCCTTTCACGACGCGAGCGTTGGAGGTGCCGTGTGCGGGCGAGGGGTGGGCGGACGTGGTGGCGCGGGACTTCCTGGCACCGGTCGTCCCACGGCGACCGGCAGCACTGGCACCCGCCGAGCCAGGCGACCGCTTCGACGACGCCGCCCCGAGGGACCCAGAGCCCCCGAGGCGACCGCCGACGGATGAGCGCTTGGGCTGGGACGGCACCCGCCCGCCCGGCGTCCGTCCGCCGCCGGTCATACCGAGCATGCGGCGAGCACCACTGCCGGGCTTGCCCGGCTTGTCGGCGGCCTTGGCGGCACGGTGCGGCTTGTTCTTGGTGCGGTGGGCGGCGGCGCCGAGGACGACGGCACCGGTCGTCGCCACGATCGCCGCGACCGGCCCGCCGGCGAGCGCGGCACCGGCGAGCAGGGTCGCGGTGGTATTCGCCCCCGTCAGGGCGAGCGGGACCACGGGCCAGCCGCCCGGCGTGTGCTCCACCACCTGCTTCTGCGGCGCGGCCTCGGGGGCGGGGGACTGCTCAGGAGCTGCGGTGGCCGGATCGGCCACTACCGGCTCAACGCTGAGGTCGGTCATGCTGGGAACCTCCCTTGGGAGACGAGAGGGCCCGGCCGGGACTGTGGAAGGAAGCGGCCGGGCCCTTGTGGCTGTCAGGCAGCAAGAGCCAGCGCCGCCACCACGAGGGCGGCGACATGGGCGGTCTGGTCGACGTGCGCGGCACCGCCATGGCGGGCCCACTCGCTCTGGCCGAAGCGCTCCATCCACCAGCGGACGGGCCAACGGCGGTCGATGAACGCGTGCGTGACGCCGATCCACGCCAGAGCCCCGTACGCGGCCCACGTGCTCACGGACAGGTCGAGCACGACCATCCCCGCCAGAAGAGAGAAGGCGCAGGTGACCACGTGGGTAGCGGCGTGGTCGAGATTCGCCCGCCACCCGGCGGCGCCCGGATCGGCCTTGTGGTCGGCCTGATGGTCGGTCTGGAACGGGTAGTCAGCCAGCAGATGGCCGACGTAGAGCAGGACGAACACGGTCGCGAACACGGGATTCTCCTCGGTGCCGCTCACGCGGCCGCAGAGTCGGGGAACGCGCAGGACGCGCACATGCCGAGCGAGGGCGGGATGCGGTAACCGGCATCCCGCCCGCACTCCGGGCACACCCGGCGCGCGGCGTTCGCCCGCTCCAGGGCGGCCCGCCGCGCGGGGGTCATGGGCCGGACCGGCTTGGCCAGGTCAACCCGGTACAGGTAGGCCACGAGCGGGCCCCGCCGGCGGCGCGGGCGTTCGAGCTGGGCGGCGACGTCCTGACCACCCGGGCGCAGACCCTGCGCGCGGAGCTGCCGGAACGTCGCCAACCCGTCCGGGGCGCACCGCCACGGATAGGTGGGGATCACCGGGCGGCCCCTTCAAGAAGACGGGCGGGGGCGTTGTCTCGGAGTTCCTGGTAGCGGGTCGAGACCCAGCCGATCGACCAACCGCACAGCTCAGCGGCCGACCGCACCGGCAGCCCCTCGGCGAACGCGGCGTGCACGACGGCACGGGCGCGGTCCTCGGGCAGCTTCTCGTCCACCGGTCCACCGGACAGCAGCGCGGCACGTTCACGGCGTTCATGGGCCTCGCGCTCCGCCTGCTCCCGGCGGGCCGCCTGCTCCCGTGCCAGACGCTCCGCCTCGCGGCGCTGTTCAGCGTCGCGTTCAAGGCGTTCACGCTCGCGCTGCTGCTGTTCACGCTCGCGTTCACGGCGTTCACGGGCTTCCCGCTCGGCACGCTCCCGCTCCTCGCGTTCGGCCCGTTCGGCGCGGCGTGCGGCTTCCTCCCGTTCGGTCTGTTCGCGGGCGAGACGGGCTTCGTGTTCACGCTGTTCACGGGCGAGCGTCGCGGCGTGCTCGCGCTCCTCCCGGGCCCGCCGCTCGGCGGCTTCCCGACGCTCGGTCGCGGCTCGCTCTTGTGATTCCCGTTCGGCGCGCTGCTCGGCCTCCAGCCGAGCGACGGCGGCGGCGATCGCGCGCCGGTAGGCGAGCCCGGTCTCCGCTGTGACGATCAGCAGGAGCGGCGCGACCGCATGCACGGCCACTCCGACCAGGTCTTTTCGCAGCGCGGAGTCGGCCACATTGAGCGCGAGGGTCATGCAGCCGGTCATCCACCGCAGCACGACCGGCCACCAGCCACCGTTCCCGCCCAGGCGCGCCAGAACCGAATCGAGGCGGACCACGATGACGACCGCGGCGTCCACCACCAGCGGCAAAATCGGGGCCGTCCAGCGCCATCCGTCCGGGGTGTGCTTCGCCATCAGCGGGGTGACGGTGAGGATGGAGAACAGCATCGCCCCGGCCACGATCAGCCAGGTCCCGACCGACAGGGCCCGGTCGGCTGAACGGATCTGAACACTGTTCACGACGGCACCACCGCCCGTGAACGCTCGCGCCGCGGAGCCGGGATCGTGGCGTAGCCGGTCAGCCGCAGACGCGCCCCGGCGAACATGCCGTGAACGTCCAGAACCCCCGTGTGCCCGTTGCCCTGAACGTGGTGAACGACATCCTCGGGGTCGATGCCCAGGGCCTCACGCCACGCCTCGAACCCGGCGAAGTCGTCGTGGAACGACAGGTCCAGCAGGTCCGGGAACACCGTCGAGACCGACACTGAGGGTGCCGGCAGGTGCGGGAACTCGGAAGCCAGCAGCCGCAGGGTCATCAGCGGCGTGCTCAGGTCCGTCAGCGTGCGGGCCCTCACGCCGCACCGCCCAGCAGCTCCGCAGCGGCCCGGTTCGCCAGGTCCCGGCGCGCGGTCATGACCCGGTTGCGGGCCCGGCGGATCCGGCGCCCGTCCAGCGCCGTGGCCGACCGGTCGAGGGTGGTGATCTGCGCGTCGAGCAGGTCGAGCTCCGCCTCGATCAGCGGCATCTCCCGCTCGATCGCGTCCAGCTCCGCCGCCGACGGCTCCCCGTCGAACGCCAGGGCCTCAGACCTGGCCGGGAGTGTGATGATGGACTTCATAGGGTCAGCTCCTTCCAAGCAGGAACGGCCCGAACGAGGCCCCGGAGTAGCCGCTCCGGGGCCTCTCGCCGTCTGGAACCATCCGGCTCCCCTCGGCCCCGCCCGTACGAGACGGGCGGAGGAGGCAACCGGCCGCAGCCGAGAGGCTGCGGAAGACTGGGGTGTTGCTCAGACCTCCTACTCGCGTGGTGCCGCTGACCCCGGGGAGGCCTGGTTCCCGGAGCGCATCGCGGCGTCAATGTCAACCACGCGGTTCTTTAAAGCCGATGGCGTGTCCCCCATCTGGGGTGTGGGGCCCGTTTGTGACGCGGGCCCGGTCTCGGTCGGCTGGTCTCCACTCGCCTCGGCCGGCGTCCTCACGGCCGTGGTACTGCGGTGGATCACACTGTCCAGTTGTTGAGCGGCGCACCCGTTGCACAGGCACGCTGAGAACCGCGATCGAGCCGAAGCCCATGCAGTACCTCTATTACAGGTACCGCATGGAGTTCCGTCAAGCTTGCTGCCGGACTCTTCGCGTTTCGCGCCGGAACTTCTTGGCGCACCATCAGAATTACTGCAGGTGAGGGGCGTTGTGCACCTCACGCATAGACACCTCGGGGTGATCTCGCTACGGTCAGGAAGTCCCTAGACGTCCCACCAGGGGTTGAGATGTCCAACGAGCGCTTAAGGTCAGCCCTCTTGGCACAGGGCATGACCGTTCAGGACCTGGCGGACGCGATCGAGGTCAACCCGAAGACCGTCGAACGCTGGATCACGCAAGGGAAGGTCCCGTATCGCCGCCATCAGTACGCGACAGCGTCACTGCTCAAGGTCGACGTCACGACGCTGTGGGAGGACTCGCGCTCGGTCGAAAGCGCCTCCGACCTGAGCAAAGCTGAGATCGTGACCGTCTACCCGCACCGGCACATGGTGCCCGCCGGCCTGTGGCGGGAGATCTATGGACGAGCCCAGTCGCACATAGACGTTCTCGTCTACTCCGGACTGTGGCTCTCAGAAGACCCGCTGTTCCACGACCTGCTTAAGGCCAAGGTGCAGGCGAACGCCCAGGTGCGCGTCCTGCTCGGTGACCCGGGCTGCGCAGCGGTCAAGCAGCGTGGCATAGATGAGGGTCACCAGATCATGGACGGCAAGATCCGCAATGCGCTCATGAACTATCGTCCGCTGTTCGCGAGCCATCCGGACATCGGCTTCCGACTGCACGACGCGACGCTCTACAACTCACTGTTCCGAGCGGATGACGAAATGCTGGTGAACACCCACGTCTACGGCATCGGCGCGTACATGGCACCGGTCCTTCACCTGCGGCGGCTGCCAGGCGGCGGGCTCTTCGACACCTACGCGAATAGCATCGAACAAACCTGGGGAGGCGCGCGCCAGGTGACGGACCACGATCTCACGGGAGCTTGAGCATGGGACGCATTGATTACCTGCACGATCCTGACGCCCCGCCGGCGAACTCCGTCGTGCCGTCCGTCGTCGCGTTCGTCCAGAACGACGCGGGCGAGGTGCTGGTGATCCAGCGGTCCGACAACGGCCGGTGGGCTCTACCCGGCGGCGGGCACGACGTGGGTGAGTCCATCAGCGACACAGTCGTGCGCGAAGTCTGGGAAGAGACTGGGATCAAGGCTGAAGTCGTCGACATGTCCGGGATCTACACCGACCCCGGTCACGTGATGCTGTACGACGACGGCGAGGCACGACAGCAGTTCAGCATCTGCTTCCGGGCGCGACCGGTCGGCGGTGACGTGCGTACGAGCAACGAGACGACACAGGTCCGCTGGGTCGCCCCAGCGGACCTGACGGAGCTCGACATCCACCCGACGATGCGGCTGCGCATCGAGCACGCCATGGACACGACGCGCTCCGTCCCCTACATCGGCTGACGCTTAGCGGCGGCAACCCGCTCCAGGACGCGGACGGTACTGGCCAGGATCTCCGGTTCGGCGCGACGGATGAACGTGCCGATCAGGCTGTCCGGCCCGTACCGCCCCGCGATCTCGTTCACACGGTCCAGCGGGTTGGTGGGGGTCCCGTCCGGTGTGGTGTTCATGTCGCAGTAGCAGAGCGCGTCCCCGAGCTGCGTGCGCTCGCGCGGAAACTCGCTTTCCAGCTCATCGCGCAGTCCCCGCGCCTCCGCTTCCATCCATGCGCAGGAGTGGTGAGCCACCAGCCGGATCACTCGCATGTCCGCATCGGTGTGGTCCCTCAGGTATCGGGCCCCGTCCATGGGATGGAAGCCGGTCTTCGCAAGGTCCGGCGAGTACCCGATGTCATGCAGCACGGCCGCAGCCTCCAACAGTTCGGCGTCCTCCCCGAGGATGAGAGCGATCGTCCGCGCCCGCTCGGCCACTCCGAGCGAGTGCTTCCACCGGCGCGGCAGCGGTTCGGCCAGCAGCGACTCTGCGAGGGGGTACGCCCACTCCGTCAGTCCCGATGTGCTCACAGCTTGGGCCCCTCCTCTTCCTTGTTCTGCACTGCCAGCACAGTGCGCTGTTTTCCCTGTCGCGTCGCTGAGAGCAGCCCCGCAGCTTCGAGCTTGTCCAGCGCCTTAGCCACAGTCGGCCGCGAGACCCCGAACCGGGCGGCGAGGGCCGACGTGCTGGGAAACGGTGCGCCTACCGCAATGTTGTCCTTCGTAATCACGTCGGCGATTCGCTCGGCCAGCGGTCGACGGTCGACGTTCTGCCCGTCCCTGATCACGCGCCATCGCCCGCCGGGCACCGGTTCGGCTACGCCCTCTTCCTTCAGCACGTTGAAGGCCCGCAGGGCTAGGCCCCGAGATACCCCGTACTGCTCCGTGACAGTCGCGAGCGTCGGCAACTCAGTCATCTCAGGCTTGGCCTCAATCTCCGCCTTCAAGGCATCTGCGATTCTTGCGAAGGTCCCGCGAGGGCTGACCCGCTGCGACACTCGGTCTCCTCTCCCTACGTACCTGTTGTCTGACTCAAGCGTCCCATGAGCTGCCTTGCAGGCGACAACTCCTCCCACACCCCAATGCACGCGCCGAGCCAGCCGAGACAAGCAGTGTCAAGCATCGGGTGCCTTCTCTACCTCGATTGAAGCGCCCCACGCGAGGCGTGGGCTGGCCCGTTGGTTCGGCCTCTCTGCACCTTCGGCGCCGAGACCGGTCCAGTGATGCAGAGGCGCCGGTGCCGACTGCGGGACCACGGTGGCGTGCGTGGAGGACTCCCATCCCGCCCACCGTCGCCAGAGGCAGAGCCGAGGTGGGCCAAGTGAGTACTGCGATGAAGTACACCTACTACAGCAAACGGCCCGACTCTGCGTGAAGTGTGGCGATCCCTCCCCTAACCGTCGATCGTGGTCAGCGCTTGATGCGGGCACGCATGGCAAGGACAGCCAGCGCCAAGAGAGTGGGTTCAGCAAAGCGACTAACCATCTCAGTGTAGGTGCCAACGGTAGTAAGGTCTTGGCCACTGGACCGAAACACGACGCTGTTCAAGACCACCTGCGCAGCCTTATCGAAGCGCTCGACCGTGAAACGTCGACTGAATGGCAGGGTGAGATCCGGATCGGGCTTATCCAACACGAGAGACACTCGCCCGCCGCTAGCGGGAACAGTGCCGCTTGCCGTCTGCTTTGGAGACGAGTCAGGCAATCCCCACCCCATCATCAGGATGATCGTCACAAGCAGAGCGAGAGCGAGCCAGCCCAGCGCACGGGAAGCCCGCAGACCGTAGCCGGAGAGCACCCAGTAGGCCCAGAGCAAGCTCCGCTCGCCAGCTGACGTGCTGGTTCGGTCAAGGCGGCGCATCTCCATCTCGCCGTAGTAAAAATCTGCTGCCCCAGGTTCATTCTTGCCGTCTTCGAATGCCTTTCGCAGGTGTCGGTACAGGGCGGCAACGTCCTCAGGGTCAGGAGCACGCTCTTCATCAGGGTGGTGGGGGCCAACCCGCCACTGACGAGAGGACGGCGCTTGCCCTGTCGGCAGGGTGGGCTGTCCCACCGACACAGCACGCCAGTGATGCTCCTCTACGAGCGTGCGTCGCGTCGCCCACCACAGAGGTCGGCGATGAATACCAACAGGCGGTTGTGAGAATTTAGTGCGCCCCTCCAATCGAAGCTGGTCTAGGTGAAAAGCACCAAAGAAGAGGCATTCTTTCAAATCCGTGTCGACCAGCACTAGGTGAGCAGCGTCCACACCCTGAATGGAAGTAACTTTCACTTCCGGGGAAATGCCCTCCAGCAGAATCTCACATGCCGTTTCAAGTTCTCCGTGGCCATTGCGAAATGTGAACATCTCAGGATGGGACGCAACTGCAACCGGGAAGGTGAGCACCGCTTGGGCGAGATCTACGAATGCATAGCGGAGACGTAAAGTCGCCGTTGACTCCCACCGGGTTCGCAGGCAATCCACCGCACGAGCAGCTATTTCCAGCGTCATAGGCATAGGAAAAATTGCCCCTGACAAGTCCAAGCGGTCACCACAAACCACAGGCCCAAAGGTCGTAGCCACCTCGAACCGCACGTCCGAAAAATCTGCGCGCTTTGTGAAGTTCACACCATCGAAGCGTGCGTGAGCATCGAAGGCGGCCCCGTGAAACCAGGCCTCATCAGAAAATTTGGACGCATTGAACATCGCCGCACCAGCGAACCTGGCGTCACCAAATTCTGCGATATACGCAAAGCTGGCCCCATAGAATCCAACATGGCTGGCGAACGAAGCGAGACTGAAGTCCGCAGAATCGGAAAAGATTGCTTCCCCAAAACCGGCACTTCCATCGAAGATTACTGCCCGAAATCGGGCATCCCGGTTGAAGACTGAAGCAACGAAACCAGCAGCTTTTTGGAAATGCGACCCGGCAAAAATTGCATTAGATGCAAATACGCTTCGAGTAAAATCGGCTCCGCCACGGAAGGAAGTGTCACCGAATCGGGCATTTCCACAAAAGGTGACCTGTTCAAATTGGGCATCACCCATGAATGTAGCGCCATTAAACTCCACATCAGCAAGGAAAGTCGCATCATCAAAATTAGCACCCTCGAAATGTGCCTCGGCGAAGCGGGCAGCACCAAATTCCGGCTTGCCAGTGCTGGGGACGCGGAGAGCGTCCACTAGCACGTCAAGCACGACCTCGGAGAGAACAGTTCCACGGTGATCGATATCGGCGCCTGGTGTAAGGCTGGCGATGTAAGTGTTGCGGTCGGCCTCATTCAAGTGGGCCAGGCACGCAGTGTATCCAGGGACCTGTATTCCTCGGCACTCTATGCCCCGATCACA
Source organism: Streptomyces sp. CNT372 (assembly GCF_000377145.1). Lineage (NCBI taxonomy): Bacteria > Bacillati > Actinomycetota > Actinomycetes > Kitasatosporales > Streptomycetaceae > Streptomyces > Streptomyces sp. CNT372. Next base: position 252,608 of record NZ_KB897784.1, read on the forward strand.
GCAGGGCCATGGGGAGGAAGCATTCGTCATCGCGCATCGACTCCTGTGGGAACGTACCGGAGTGCGCCCGCTGGAACACAAAGCGATGGGACCGCCCCGCGGGTGGGGCCATCGCACGAGATGCCAACTTAGGCGCTACAGCTTGAAGTTACTCCCGAAGATACCGTCCATAGCAATCGCCCGGTCTGGACAACCGTCAGCGGGAGCAACCGCAGGTGCGTCGTGCCAGGGTCCGTGCCACAACGAGCATCCACCCACGGCCAGTCGGACATTACGGCAGAGATATACGGCACCCACGTGCGACCGCCGTCACCCTTCGGCCCACGCGGGGAGCCACAAGGGGAGCCACCCGCAACAACATGGGACAGCTCCCCCTGGACGCCCACGGACGGGTCGACCGCGAGCCCAGTGGCCGGACAAGCGTGAACACCGCTCTTCCTGAGCCCCTTCTTAGCGCCGCCTTAAAGGGACCATAAGGATCGCCGGATCCCTTTCCCAGCAGGCGATTTCGGGGTTTCGAGGGGCTAGCTTGCTCAGACGTCGGGCCGGTGGGAGCCGTCGGCGCCGTAGTCCCACGGGGGGCCGCGCCGCCGGTTCGTTCCGGTCCCGCCCCCCACCCACGTTCGAAGGAGAACCCCACCATGACCGCTCGCCGCAAGGTCGCCACGGTCGCCGCGCTCGGTCTCGGGCCGCTGGCCCTGGTCTCTCTGGCCACCGCCCCGGCCGTCGCCCACGGTTCGCTGACGGACCCGGTCAGCCGGGTGTCCGCGTGCTTCGCCGAGGGGCCGGAGAATCCGCAGTCGGCGGCGTGCAAGGCGGCGGTCGCGGCCAGCGGCACCCAGGCGTTCTACGACTGGAACGAGGTCAACATCGCCGACGCGGCCGGGAACCACCAGCAGCTCATCCCGGACGGGAAGCTCTGCAGCGCGGGCCGCGAGAAGTACCAGGGGCTCGACCTGCCGCGGGCGGACTGGCCGTCGTCGCCGCTGACCGCCGGCAACCGCACCTTCCAGTTCAAGGCGACGGCGCCCCACAAGGGCAAGATCCAGCTGTTCATCACCAAGGACGGCTACGACCCGGCCAAGCCCCTGAAGTGGTCGGACCTGGAGACGAAGCCGATCGCCGAGACGGTCGTCGACTCCAAGGCGCAGAACGGCGCGTACACCTTCGACGGCGTCGTGCCGGACAAGTCCGGCCGCCACCTGATCTACACGATCTGGCAGCGCTCGGACTCCCCCGAGGCCTTCTACGCCTGTTCCGACGTGGTGTTCGGGAAGGACAGTGGCGGCGGCGCCCCGGCGCCCACCGCCTCGGCCCCCTCCGACGCGGCCATCGAGGCCGGTACCGACAAGTCGACCGTGAGCCACGGCGGTCACGGTGGCGACGAGCACGCCGGGCACGAGGGGCACGGCGGCAAGGGCGCGGACGGCGCCGAGCAGCCCGCGAAGGAGGCCGGCGGCAACGCGGTCGAGCCCAAGTCGGCGGAGGAGCCGGCCTCGGCGAACGCTCCCGAGGCGGCCGGCGGGGACGCCGGTACCTCCACCGCGTCCGACGAGGAGCTGGCCGCGACGGGCGGCGACAGCAGCACCACGTACATGGCCGCCGGCGGTGCGGCGGCTCTCGCGGTGGGTGCGGCGGCGCTGTTCGGCCTCGGCCGGCGCCGGTCCTCGGCAGCCGGTGGCCGCCACAGCCGCTGACCGACCGGGCACGGCCCGTCCATGACGCGAGGCCGCCGTACGCTCCCCTGCCCGGGGCGTACAGCGGCCTCGTCCGTGTGCCGACCGGGCACAGCCGGGCGGATCACACAAGAGGACGGGTCAGCCGAGGACCGACAGGCAGGTGGTCGGTCTCGCGTTGGCCGGGTCGAGGGCGTTGGCGACCTCGTGGAAGGCGATCAGATCGAGGGTGCCGATGGCGACATGTTCCGAGAAGTCGATCGGGCAGAGGTCCTGGAGCAGCACGTTCCGGACGCCCGGGCCGTTGAGGAACTGGGAGCGGTAGGGCGTGACCACCTGGTCGTACCGGGTGGCGATGACGGTGTACTTCACCCCGGGGACGGTGTCGCCGCCCGCGTTGAGCCGGGTCATGAACTCCGATCCGGCGACCTGCGCGGCGAGTGCCGGGGTGTGCTCGTTGAGCAGTCCGGCGATGCCGGGGAAATAGGGCAGCAGCTTGGTGAAGCCGCCGAGGGTGGTGCCGTGGTTGCTGGGCGCGATGCCGACGAGGGCGTTCACCTCGGCCGCTCCGCCGAGGAACTTGAGGTAGTGGCGCGGCATCATGCCGCCCTGGGAGTGGCCGACGATGTCGACCTTGGGGGCGCCGGTGGCGGCCCGGACCCGGTCGACGAAGGCGTCGAGCTGGGCGGCGGAGGCCTCGATGGGGCCGAGGCCGTGGAAGAAGGGGACGCCGGGCAGTTGCCCGTAGTCGAGAGAGAAGACGCAGTAGCCGCGCTTCACCAGGTAGGGGGCGAGGACGAGCCAGTTGTCGACCGAGTTCCCGAAGGTTCCGTGGACGAGGACGACGGGGCGGGGATGGGCGGCGGAGGGCTTGCACCGGTAGTCGTTCCAGCCGCTGGCGGGGGCGGCAGCGGTCGGAGCGGCGGTGGCGGTCGCGGTGGGGGTGAGGGCGACGACGGTTGCCAGCAGCAGGGCCGACAACGGTCTGAGCGCACGTTTCCAAGGCAGCATCGGTCGTTCTCCTTGCGGCTCAAGGGAGTTCGATGGCAGTGCTGTGGGAGTGGTTTGCCGTGCGCACGACAACGCTGGATTCAACGTACGAGTGAGTAACCGCAACAGGGAAGTTACGTGCCGGTAAAACTTGCCGGTAGGGCGGCAGTCGGGGCGGGTGCGGCGGCCGGGCCTACGCTCCGCGAGCGCGCGGCCGGCGCCCGCGCGGACGGGCTCGGCGAAACCGCGCCGGCGCCCCGGCAGCCGGCCTGCGGCCCTGACGACGACAGCACCCGCCGCGCCGGGAAGGCGGCCGACCGGCCCGTGCCCGCTTCGGACCGGGCCCGGGACGCCCGGCCGGCACCGCGGGCCTGCGGTGACACGCCGCGGTGACACGCGGCAGGGGCCGCCCCCTGGAGGACGGCCCCTGCGCATGAAACACGTGCGGGTGGTGCAGATGGTGCGAGTAATACGGGTGGTACGGGTGGGGCACCGGCGTTGCGGGTGACGTCAGCCGATCGTCGCGCCGTACGCCGACAGCGCCTCCGTCACCGGCTGGAAGAAGGTCTCGCCGCCGGAGGAGCAGTTGCCGCTGCCGCCGGAGGTGAGGCCGATCGCCGTGTCACCGGCGAAGAGGGAGCCCCCGCTGTCGCCGGGCTCGGCGCAGACGTTGGTCTGGATGAGGCCCTCGACGACGTCGCCGTTGCCGTAGTTCACCGTCGCGTCGAGCCCGGTGACCTCGCCGTCGTGGACCTGGGTGGTGGAGCCGCTGCGCTGGACCTGCATGCCCACCGTGGCGTCGCCGGCCTTGGTGATGGCCTGGGCGCTGCCGTTGTAGAGGTTGACCTCGCTCGGGGCCTCGGCGGCGCCGTCGTACTTGACCAGCGCGTAGTCGTCGCCCGGGAACTTCGAGTCGACCATCGTGCCGATCGCGGAGCCGCCGGCGGAGTCGGACCAGGAGCTGCCCGACGCACCGCAGTGGCCGGCGGTGACGAAGTGCGGGGCACCGTCCTTGACCACGTTGAAGCCGAGGGAGCAGCGGCCGCCGCCGGAGTGGATCGCGTCGCCGCCGGAGGCGAACGGCTTGAACTCGCCCGCGGTCCTCTTGAGCTCGGCCTTGGCACCGAGGCCCTTCACCACGTCCTGGAGCTTGGCCCAGTCGGCGCCCTCGACCGTGCGGTCGGCGGTCACGACGACCTTGTTGGTGACCGGGTCGGTGGCCCAGGAGGTGCCGGGGATGGTCGCCTTCTCCGTCAGGGTCTGCCGGGCGCCGGTCAGCTCCTTCAGGGTGTTCTGGACGACGCGCGCCTTGCCGCCCGCCTCGCGCACGGTCTGGGCCGCGTCCTCGGAGACGACGTTGACGACGAGGGCCTTCGCCTCGGTGTCGTAGTAGGCACCGGCCCCGTCCGCGCCGAGGTCCGCCTCCAGGGAGACGGCGAGCGAGGTGGCCGCCGGGGCCGAGAGGGACGTGACGCTGAACTGCTCGGTGTTGTCACTGGCGTTCGCAGACTGGAACGTGGCGCCCGCGGCGACCAGGGCGACGACGGCGCCACCCGCGACGGCAGCTTTTCTCCTGGGTATGCGACGGTGCTTCAAAGTGACCTCCTGTGGGGGGCCGTGGCAGGACAAGTGGGGTGTCCCGTCACGGAGGATGACGCGGCCCACTATTGCGACGCGTCACAGTCGCACACAAGGCCGAGCAGCGGACGCGCACACGACGACGCGTCCCCGTTCACAGCGCCTTCACAGGTTCACGGGACGCTCCGGCCGCCCGCCGGAACCCCGCACGGCCTCGGAGTAAACGCCCCCGCCACACATCGGGGCCCCCGCCCGGGGAGCCGGACGGGGGCCCGATGTGCAGATGTGTGCAGGTGTGCCGGAGGGCGTTCCTCACCGCCAAACGACCCCAACGACTCTTCGGCAAGGGACCGTTCACCCGCCGAAAGCACATGGACGCCGACCATCCTCCGCCGGCCTTCGCGCGCCGCTCGCTCCGGTCGAGGCAGCCGAGGCCCGCCCCCTGCGCCGATCGCCTCGGGTCGCGCCCACCCGCGCCCACCCGCGCCACCTCAGCAGTCGCAGCAGTCGCAGCCCTCACAGCAGGAGCAGCCGTCCCCGCAGCAGGAGCAGCAGTCGCAGCAGCTTCCGCAGTCGCAGCTGTTGCAGAGCCCTTCGCGGCGCTGCCCGCTCCACGGGTCCTCGAAGGTGCCGCAGCACATCTGGCAGGTGCAGGCGAGTCCGGCCCACACCAGGCAGCCGGCGATCAGCCCGCGCCGGTCGCGGCGCGGGGGCTCCGGGGGCAGCGGCCCGCCGGGGCCGCCCGGTCCGCCGGGCGCGTAGGGGTTGCCGGGCGCGTACGGCCCCGGCTGGTGGGAGCAGGTCGTCGTGCCGAAGGCCCGGTCCACCGAGGTGCGCAGCTCGTGCGCGAGGAGGACGTGCACGAGCCGGTCGTCGGCGAAGTCGGCGTCGCGCAGGGCCAGGCGTATGCCGTGCAGGGCGTCGTCGGCGAGGCGGCGCGCCTCGGCGAGGGAGGTGCCGGTGGCGGAGAGCGGGTTCCAGGCACCCGACGCGGCGTCAGCTTCCCTGTCCTCCACGGCGTCCAGCAGATGCGCGAGCCGGCCGAAGAGGCGGCCGGCCTCCGCGAGGGGAGCCGCGTTCGCGGGACGCCCGGCGAGACGGGCGGTGTGCGCGAAGGCGGCCGCGGTGGCCGTCTCGGTCGGTTCGGTGACGGCGAGCAGCGGGGTGCCGGGGCCCGCGAGCGCCTCGATGCCGCCCTGCCGGTCGACGGCGTCGACGAGGACGCCGGTGTCGAAGCCGAGGGCGGCGCCCGAGCGGGCGCCGGCCCGGTCCCAGCCGGCCGCGACCCGGCGGGCCGCCGCGGCGACCGGCCGGCGGGCCAACATCCCGTCCCCGTCGGCGACGTGGTCGCGCACCTTGGCGGAGGCCAGGACCAGGGAGACGGCGGCGGCGAGGCGGGCGCCCTCACCGGTGGCGACGGGCGCGGTGCGCATGGCCCGCAGCGGGCAGGGACCGGCGGTGCGCCGCTGCCCGGGGGCACGTGCGGCCTGAGCCTCCGTCAGGACCGAGACGATCAGGCCGTCGTAGTTCGTCACGATACGGGCGAACTGTCCGTGGTCGGCGCGCAGCGCCAGACAGAGCCCGCACAAATGCGCCATCCACTCGGCCTTCAGGCGCTCACCGAGCCGGTGCGCGCACGGTCTGACGATTCCGAACAAGTCGGCCCCCCGTGAGTCGTTCGACAGATCGGGGGCATCGTATCGACGTGCCCGTTCACCCGTACGCCCCCGGCCTCACCCGTCTGGTCCGACTTTTATATTTTGATCCCCCCATGCCCCCTACACAGGAAGAACCTTGACGAATCGCCACATCTTCTGCACCAGTACCGTCACGAATCCCCTGCGCGGCGACTATCCACTTGGCGCGCGATCCGCATTATGGACGACCATAGGGGTGCGGATACGACAGAGACCGCAGTGGGACCACTGCAGCAGCGGAAGGAGGCGTCCATGGGTTCGGTACGCAAGGCGAGCGCCTGGCTGGGACTCGTCGAGGACAACGACGGGCGTTACTACGACGACGAGTACACCGAGGGTGCGGACAACGGTGACGCGTGGGTCACCGACCCCCGTGTGCGCGTGGCCTCCGAGTCCGCCGCGGAGGAGGGCCGCCGGATCGCGACGGTCTCCCCGGACGGTTTCCGCGACGCCCGCGGCATCGGCGAGCTGTTCCGCGACGGCGTACCCGTCATCGTGAACCTGACGGCGATGGAGGCCGGCGACGCCAAGCGCGTCGTGGACTTCGCCGCCGGTCTGGCCTTCGGCCTGCGCGGCTCGATCGAGCGGGTGGCCCAGCGGGTGTTCCTGCTGACCCCGGCGGACACGCAGATCGTCACGGGCGACCCGGCGGGCCGTTCGCAGGACGGTTTCTTCAACCAGAGCTGAGCAGGGTGCCCCGCCGGCCCCCGCGTCTTCGGGAGCCGGCCCCGACGGACGCGGAGCCGGCCGTACCCGCCGGTCCCTCCGACCTTCCGTCCGTCCGTCCGCAGGCGAAATGCCGTCCGGCAGCGCGGTCAGCGGAAGGCGTCCAGGCCGGTGAGCGCCTTGCCCAGCACCAACTGGTGCATCTCCACGGTGCCCTCGTAGGTGAGCACCGACTCCAGGTTGGTGGCGTGCCGCATCACCGGGTACTCCAGCGAGATCCCGTTCGCCCCCAGGATCGTCCGCGAGGTGCGGCAGATCTCGATGGCCTCGCGCACGTTGTTCAGCTTGCCGAAGCTGACCTGCTCGGGGCGGAGCCGTCCGGTGTCCATGCGCCTGCCCAGGTGATGGGCGAGCAGAATCCCCTTGTGCAGCTCGACGGCCATGTCGGCCAGCTTCGCCTGGGTGAGCTGGAAGCCGCCGATGGGGCGGTCGAACTGCTCGCGGGTGCGGGCGTAGTCGAGGGCGGACTCGAAACTGGCGCGCGCGGCGCCCATCGCCCCCCAGACGATGCCGTAGCGGGCGTGGTTGAGACAGCTCAGCGGACCGCGCAGCCCGCGGACCTCCGGCAGCACCGCGTCTGCGGGCAGCCGGACCCCGTCCATGACCAGTTCGCTGGTGACCGAGGCGCGCAGGGACCACTTGTGCCGGATCTCCGGGGCGGAGAAGCCGGGGGTGTCGGTCGGTACGACGAAGCCGCGGATGCCGTCGTCGGTCTGGGCCCAGACGACGGCCACGGCGGCGACCGAGCCGTTGGTGATCCACATCTTGCGGCCGGTCAGCACCCAGTCGGAACCCTCGCGCTTGGCGTGGGTGCGCATCCCGGCCGGGTCGGAGCCGTGGTCGGGCTCGGTGAGGCCGAAGCAGCCGATCAGCTCGCCCGCGGCCATCCCGGGCAGCCAGCGCTGCTTCTGCTCCTCGGAACCGAACCGGTGGATCGCGTACATGGCGAGGGAGCCCTGCACGGAGACCAGGGAGCGGATACCGGAGTCGGCGGCCTCCAGCTCCAGGCAGGCCAGCCCGTACTGGACGGCGGTGGCGCCCGCGCAGCCGTACCCCGCGAGCGACATCCCGAGCGCTCCGATCGAGCCGAGCTCGCGCGCCAGCTCCCGGATGCCGGGCAGCTCGCCCTTCTCGTACCACTCGGCGATGTGCGGCAGGACCCGGTCGGCGGCCCAGGCGCGCACGGTGTCGCGGACGGCCAGGTCCTCGGGGGCGAGCAGATCGTCGATGCCCAGCGGGTCGGCGGGGTCGAAGGACGGGGGCTTCGAGGGTGCGGACATGGTGAGGGGCCTCCGGCAGCTCTGACGGACGAAAACTAGCAGTGCTAGTTACGGCACTCGACGTTACGGCTCAGTGTGCGGCGCGTCCAGACCGGGCCGGTCGCCATTCCGGCCCCCGCACCGGGTCCGTCGCGGTCCGGCCGCCGCACCGGGCGGTGCGGCTTGGCCGCCGCGCGGAGCCCGTCGCCGTGTCACGCGCGGGACCGGGTCGCAACCGGCGCCTCGTCCGGCTTCCGGACGCCGGGGACGGTGCGATCGGGGACGGCGCGATCGGGGACGGCGCGTTCGGAAGCGGCGCGGTCCGGCACGGCACGATCCCGCACGGCACGATCCGCGGCCGGGGCGGTGGCCTGTTGCCCGGCGCCGTGGCCGCCCGGCAGGTGCGGGGCCGCGGACTCCCGGGCGGGCGGGACGCGCACGGCCTCCCGCGCGGTGCCCGCCGGGACCGGCCCGGTCGCCGTCCCGGCGGCGGCCGGCGCACCCGGCGCCGACGCCTCCGCCGCCGCGCACGCCGTCACCGACTCCATCCGGCGCGGCAGCCGCACCGCCGCCAGCGCACCGAGCAGCAGCAGACCCGCGCTGACCACGAGGGTCAGATGCAGTCCGTCCACGAAGGAGTGCCGGGCGGTCGTGCGCAGCAGTTCCCCCGCCGCGCCGCCGAGCCGTTCCGCCTCCTGGTACGCCTCGCCCAGCGAGTTCGCCGCCGCGGAGGCGGCCGAGGAGGGCACCCCGGCGAGGGAGGCGACGGACGGCCCGTAGGCCGCGTTCATCACGCTGCCGAGGAGTGCGATGCCCATGCCCGCGCCGAGTTGGTACGAGGTCTCGCCGATCGCCGCCGCGCCGCCCGCCTGCTCCGGCGGGGCCTCGCTGAGCATCGACTCGTAGGCCGCGAACAGGGTCGTCTGCAGGCCGAAGCCGAGGAGCACGAAGCCGGTGGTGAGCAGCAGCGGCCGGTCGTGCTGGCCCATCAGGACCAGCAGGAGCACGGCGCAGGCCGTGAGGACGAAGCCCCAGCCGACCATCCGGCGCGGCCCGACCCGGCGCAGGGTGTACGAACCGGTCGCACCGGCGGCCATCGCGGCGAAGGTCAGGGGCAGCAGCCGCAGCCCGGTCTCCAGCGGGCTCAGTCCCAGGATGAGCTGGAGGTACTGGACGGCGATGAGCTCCAGGCCGACCAGGGCGAGCATCGCGAGGACGATGCAGCCGACGGAGGTCGAGAAGGCGGCCCGGGAGAACAGGCGCATGTCGATCAGCGGATGCGGCCGCCGCTTCTGCCGCCGGACGAAGAGCACGAGCAGCACGGCCCCGAGGAGGAGCGGCCCGGTGGCCCGTACGTCGAGGAGTCCGGCGCCCGCGCCGAAGCGCTTGACGCCGAGCACGAGGCCGAGGACGCCGCCCGCGGCCATCAGTGCGCCGAGCACGTCCCAGGGGCCGTCCGTCCCGCCGCGCGACTCCGGGAGCAGCCACCGGCCGACGGGAAGCACCAGCGCCATCAGCGGGATGTTGATCAGGAAGACCGAGCCCCACCAGAAGTGCTCGACGAGGAAGCCGCCGAGCACCGGTCCGGTCGCCGCGCCGACGGCGGCCACGGCGGTCCAGATGCCGATGGCGGTGGCGCGCTCGCGCCGGTCGGGGAAGACGTCCCGCAGGATCGACAGGGTGGCGGGCATGATCATGGCGCCGCCCAGGCCGAGCAGGGCGCGTGCGGCGATCAGCACCTCGGGGCCGGGCGCGAACGCGGCGAACGCGGAGGCGACGCCGAAGACCGCGTAGCCGAGAAGCAGGAGTCTGCGGCGGCCGGCCTTGTCGCCCAGCGTGCCGAACATGATCAGCAGCGAGGCGCAGACCAGCGGATAGGCGTCCACGATCCACAGCAGCTCGACGCCGCTGGGGCGCAGGTCCTCCGTGACGGCGGGCACCGCGACATGCAGCACGGTCGCGTCGAGGGCGACCAGCAGCAGGCTGACGCAGAGGACGAAGAGGACGACCCAGCGGTTGGCACCGCCGCCGGCGGCGCGCAGGCGTGCCCCGGCCGTGGTCGTCACGGACATGTACGAACCTCCCGTAGTTCCTCGCGCTCGGCGGACCGGCCCGGGACGTACTGCTGGGGAATCCCCTGGCCACCCGGCATCGACGGGCGAGTGAGCCGTCAGCGTACGCGAGTTCCCGCCTGGTGCGCGTGGTCGATCTCTCACCGCGTCACCGGCCCCGGTGTGGCGTACGCCACTCCCCCGGCGGTCCGGCGGCCGGCGCGGGGCGGCTGAACGGCACACGAATTCCGCGCGGGAGGCCGGTGAACCATTTCCCGGAGGACCCCGGAAATCGTGGCCGGACCACCCGTGCGGCGAATAGGGACATCCGCCTCGGCGTTTTCCCGCCGGGCCGGGAATTCACGTGGACCTGAGACCGACTCCACATCACATAGGCATCACGAATGGAGTGGATCGACCGGACCACACACTCACTCGCTGTAACGTCGATTGGGTGCGTACCGACATCTTTGCCCGGCTGGACCGGGAGCCGGAACCGCCGAAGATAGAGATCCCGCGGATGAGCCGCACCCGTCTCGCCCTCTTCGGCGGGACGTCCGCGTTCTACGCGGTCATCGTCGTCGCCGTGCTGGCGTCGACGTGGCTCGTGACCCTCGACTGGAAGCTGATGCTCTTCCGGCCGTACGAGCAGTGGCCCGAACCGCACGCGTTTCTCGACTACTTCGTGGTGCTCGGCCAGCGCGGTCCCACAGCCGTGATGGTCGCGGCATGGCTGGGCTGGCGCTCCTGGCGCCAGCACACCCTCAGGCCCCTGCTGGTGCTCGGCGCGGCCCTGCTGCTGCTGAACGTCACGGTGGGCGCGGTCAAGCTCGGACTGGGCCGCCTCGGCCCCCACTACGCGACGGAGATCGGCTCGGCCGAGCTCTTCGCGGGCGGCGATATATTTCCTTCCGGACATACCGCCAACGCCGTGGTGACCTGGGGCATTCTGGCCTACCTGGCCACCACGCCGAGGGCCCGCCGCTACCTGTCGGCCCTGTCGGCCGTGGTGTCCCTGGGCGTCGGCCTCACCACCGTCTACATCGGCACGCACTGGCTGAGCGATGTGCTCCTCGGCTGGGCGGCGGGGCTGCTGATCCTGCTGGGCCTGCCCTGGTGCGAGCCGCTGATCGGGCGCACCGAGGCGTGGGTCCTGGGTCTGCGGGCCCGCTGGCGGGCCCGTGGGACGCTCACGCCGTCCCGGCCGGTCGCGGCGGGCGGCCCGCGCCCCGGGCTGGTGCCGCAGCCGGACCGGATGCCGCAGCCGGAGGGCGGCCCCGCGCCGGAGCACGTCGCGGTGGCGGGCGGGCCCCGGTCCGGCGGCGGTACGACGCGGACGAGCACGCACCCGGCGCGGCCGCACGCGCGCTCGGAGCGTTCCCCGGTGACGCCGGCCGGGAGCCGCCGGCCGCCGCACTCCCGGCCGCTGACGGGCGGCTGACGTTCGGCTGAGCGGGCGGGACCACAGGCACGCGCAGGGGGCCCGGCACCGTCGTGCCGGGCCCTCAGCGGGTACCGGGGCGCGTCAGCCCTTCCAGCAGCGGATCACGATGCCGTCCCGGACCTCGAAGTTCAGCCGGCCGACCAGGTACTCCATGGTGATGATCGAGCCGGGCGGGAGCGCCCTGACGGTCGACCAGCCGCGTTCACGGGCCTGCCGCTCGGCCGCTTCGGCGCCGAGTCCCACATAGGAGTCGGGGACGTCGCCGGGTTCGTCGGACGGGGTCGGTATGGGTGCCATGCACCCCACCGTAGGCGGCAGCGGACGGTGACGGAAGCGGGCGGCCGATCACCCGGAGCATGATCGCGTACCCTGGCGGTCACGCTTGTGTCACAGGATCTCGACAGCCCTCCGGCCGCCTCCGGACTCGAACTCGTTCACCCGAACGGGCTGTCCGCACTCGTTCGGCCGACAATTGCCGGACTTTCCGCGATCATGCGAAATTCCTGACGGAGAAATTTCCCCGTATACCCCGGCAGAACGAATTGACACGCGCGGGCTATTCACATTTTCAGCACAGCATCGCCCTATTCCTCCCCGGGGGATCCGCCGGGGCCGAGCCGGATCGCTCAGTCGGCTACGGCCAGGACGCGGACGCAGAGGTCGTTGTCCTGGGTGTAGCAGGGCGCCGCCCGGTGGGAGCCCGTGCGGTGCTCGGGGTAGACGAAGACGGCCGCCCGGTCCCACACGTCGTCCAGGATGCGCGCGACGCGCACGGCGGCCGCGCCCTCGGCGGGACGCAGCCACAGCTCCCAGTACAGGTCCTCGCCGTCCGCCGGGACCAGCGGGGCGTAGGGGACGGTGAAGGAGAAGGCGTCGCCCTCGCCGTCGGCGGGCAGCTCGTGGACCGGGGCCGGGGAGGCGTCGTGGACGCGGCCCGCGGGAGCCGCCGCCCGGGAAGGCTGCCGGGGCACGGACACCAGGGGAACGGCGGAGGGGAAGGAGTCCCCGCCGGGCAGGCCGGGCACGGTGGCGGCGGCCGCGAGCCGGACCTCGGCCGTCGCGCCCGGCCCCAGCGCGGCGCCGTGCAGCCGCCCGGTGACGGTCACGGCACCGCGGTCCCGGTCGACGCGGAGCGCCCCGGCCTCCGCGTGCGGAGTGCGGACCCAGGAACGGACCGCGAGGCGGTCCTCGGCGAGCGGATAGGGCACCCGGATCACCGCGCGGCCCGCGTCCGGGGCCGGCCCGTCGACGAGGACCCGCAGGTCCCGGACGCCGGGGACGACGGCCCGGCCGTCCTCGGTGAGCACCTCCCAGTGGCCCTCCGGCAGAAGGTCCTCCGGCCCCAGCAGGGCGGTGGCCGTGCCGCCCCCGGCGGCGGTCAGCGGCAGGCGCAGCTCCTCGGCGGGTCCGGGGCCGAGCCGCCTCAGCAGCAGCGCGGTGGTCCCGCCGGTGCCGGAGACCCGGAAGGCTATGCCGCCGGTCGCGTCGGCGGCGCAGTCGGCGCGGGCGGTGAGACGGCCGACCGTCGTCGTGGACGTGCTCATGTGCTCTTCCTTCTCCGGGGCTGCGCGGGGCTCCGGGGCCGCGAAGCCCCGGGCCTGCGAGGATCACCCCCGCCGCTTCCTCCGGCGGATCACCTCCGCGGCAACATAACGCAGGGAGTAGGCGGCGTCATAGAGCGAGCTGCGGCCCCGGTGCCACGCCTCGCGGACCGCTCCGGCCCCGCCGGCCCGGGCCCCGGCCGCCACCAGCGCGGCGTACAGCTCCTCGTGGCGCCGGGCGATCACCGAGGGGTCGAACCGGGCCGACGAGGCGAGGGCCGCGCGGGCGGTGCGGCGGCGCAGTGCGTCGTCCCCGATGAGTTCGAGCAGGGCCCCGGCGACCGCGTCCGCGTCCCCGACCGGGACCAGCCGCCCGTCCACGCCGTCCTCGATGATCTCGCCCGGTCCGTGCGGGCAGTCCGTGGACACCACCGGCAGGCCGCAGCGCATGGCCTCGACGATGGTCATGCCGAAGGACTCCAGGCTGGAGGTGACGGCGGCGAGGGAGCCCTTCACCCACTCCGCCTCCAGCCGGTGGGCCGTGCCCATCAGGAAGACGTGGTCGTCGAGTCCGCGCTCGGCGATCAGGGCCCGCAGGCCGTCCTTCTCGTTGCCGGTCGCGTCGCCGCTGCCGTAGATGCGCAGCTTCCAGTCGGGGCGGGCGGCGACCACCTGGGCGAAGGCCTCGATCAGGACGTCGTAGCGCTTGACCCGGGTCAGCCGGCCGGCGGCGACGACCCACTTGGCGCTCTGGTCGGAGGGCTCGACCACGGGCGCGGGCACGCTGTTGGGCACCGCCTCGATCCGCACACCCGGCAGCGAGAGCTGCGTCCGGTAGGCGCGGGCGTCGGCCTCGGTGACGGTGGTGACGGCGTCGAGCACGGTGTAGCGGTGCCCGATCTCCCGCTTGAGGCGGTAGCCGTGGCTGTCCAGGGTGAGGTGCTCCTGCGCGACGCGGACCACCCCGCGCGGAGCCTGGCGGGCGATGTGGACATTGAGCCCGGGGCGGGTGCCGATGACCACGTCGGCGTCGAGGGCGGCGAGATGGGCCGCTATCCGCTGGTCGGTGAGGCGGCTGTACTGGCGGTGGCGGCCGTCGCCGCGCGGGAAGACCTTGGCGGGCCGGGCGGCGAGCGGGTCGTCCCCGTCGTAACCGGGGCTGTCGCGCCGAAGGTCGACGAGGTGACGGAGGGTCACACCCGCTGGGGCTCCCATGGTGGGGTCGTCACGGTGGCGGAAGACGGAGACGATCTCGACCTCGTGCCGCTTGGCCAGCTCCTCGGCGAGGTTGAAGGTCGTGCGGATCGTGCCCCCGATGCCGTACGCGTTGTGCAGCAGAAATGACATACGCATGCGTCGCCGCATCCCCCTGGTGTCGTGCGTGTGGTGTGGTGCGTCTGTTGCCGGGTGTCCCGTCGCGCGCCGTACGTCCCGGTACGCGGTGCGCGGTACTCCGTCGAGCGGTGGCCCCCCCTTGGTCACGGGGGGAGTTCCCGCCAGGACTGTACTCGCCGATCGGCCCCCGGCCGGGAGCCGGGGCAGGGCCCGCCCTCGGGCGCCCGCGCACGCGCCGGTCCCGCGCGCCCGCCGCCCGCGCGGCGGACGCGGTCCGACGAGCCCGCGCGGCCCGGGTCGGCGCGCCCCCCGCCACGGCCGCGCGGCCCGCGGGCGGAGCGGGCCGGACACGATCGGCCGGGAATCGTCGCCCCCGACGCGTGACCCCTCCCCCCTGTCCCCCGTTGACCTCTGTGAGCCGGGACCCGCCCGGCGCCCGTCATCAAGTCCGAGGAGCCACCCGTGCCGCGCATGCTCGATGTCAGCGAGGACGTACGCGCCGAGATCGGCGACGAAGAGGCCGAGCGCCTGCTCGCCGGCCACAACGCACCGGGCAGCTACGACTGCACGTCCTGCCGCACTCCGGGCGACTCGGAGCAGGAGCGCACCAGCACGGTGCTGTTCGTGGGCGACGAGACCGCGGTCCTGGCCTTCGCCCACGCCACCTGCATCCCCTCGCAGGTGGTCCATGTCGCCGAGGAGCAGCTCCAGGGCGCCGTCCGCTCCATCACGGGCGAGGAGCCGCAGGTTCCGGGGGCCGCTCCGCAGCAGGCGGTGCTGGGTGTCACCAGCGGCCTCGTCCTGATCGACGGCGATCTGCACCCGGCGCTGGTCGTCGAGCCCACCGCGCCGATCGCCCGGCCGGGCACGGCGGGCAACGGCGGGGACGACTTCCTGCCGCTGCTGATCGAGCACGGCTTCCACCCGGTCTCCGACGTCGAGCAGGTCCCGGCGCAGCTGCCGGGCTGGTCGGTGCTGGTGGCCATGGGGCAGCTGCACGCGGTGCTCCAGCCGGGGACGGCCGGTGGCAGCCCGGTCGCCTGGTGGCAGGCGCACCAGCCGCTCCAGGTCACCGACGGCTGGCGCACCGCGGCGAACCGGACCCACACGGTCCTGGTGTTCGCGGCCCCGGTCGGCTCCATCGGCCAGCAGCCCCGCGAGGACCTGCTGCGGGACGCGCTGGAGAAGGCGGCGGCGAACGGCCGCCTGGTGGCCGCGGCGATGCCGCTGGCCGGCACCTGACCGACACCCCGTCTGCCCGGACCGGCGGCACGGGCGGTGCCGGGAGCCCCCTCCCTCCCGGCGCCACCCGTGCCGCCTTGCCGTGCGCGCCGGGCTCCCCATGAGGCGGGCGTGTCCCGGGAGTTCCCGCGCGGCCGTGGCGCATCGCGGCATTTCACGGCGCGTTCCCCGCGTCCGGCCGGTGTGCTCCCGGGCCCCTGCCCCTGTGCCCGCCGGGCGCTGACCGCGCCCGCCACAACGCGACCGCCCCCAGCCCGCATCCGCAGGGCCGCCCGCTTCGTTGCAGGTACGTGCACACATACGACCCAGCCCGCGAGCCGTACCAGAACCCGATCCCCTCGATGCGCCTCGCGCGTGACGGCTCGTCGGGGGAATCCCCGACGCCGATCTACGACGCCCTGTACTCGGAGTACCTGAGAGCGTTCAAGACGCTCCCGGGCGACCGCAGCGGCGAGGAGCACCTCGGGTTCCGGGCGTTCGGAGCGACGGGGCTGCACAGCAGCCGGGGCGCGCACGCGCGGCGGGCGGACGGGCACCCGGGCCAGTTCGCCCCGGTGGCCCACCAGGGCAACAACTGGCAGCCGTACCACCAGGTCGTCCGCCCCCACCACGGACAGCACGCCGCCCTGCCGCCGGCGCCCCGCCGCGGGCTCTGACGTTCCACGGGGGCCGAACGCGCCGATGCCCGGACCGGTGAACCGGTCCGGGCATCCGTCCGCCGCCGGACGTCACGTCACTTCTTGCGGCCGCGCTTCTCCCGCACCCGCACCGAGATGTGGATCGGCGTGCCCTCGAAGCCGAACTCCTCGCGGAGCCTGCGCTCCACGAAGCGCCGGTAGCCGTGCTCCAGGAAGCCGGAGGCGAAGAGGACGAACCGCGGCGGCTTGGTGCCCGCCTGGGTGCCGAAGAGGATGCGCGGCTGCTTGCCGCCCCGGATCGGGTGCGGGTGCGCGGCGACCAGCTCGCCGAGGAAGGCGTTCAGCCGCCCGGTCGGCACCCGGGTCTCCCAGCCCGCGAGGGCGGTCTCGATCGCCGGGACCAGCTTCTCCATGTGCCGGCCGGTGAGGGCGGAGACGTTCACCCGGGGCGCCCACGCGATCTGCCCCAACTCGGTCTCGATCTCCCGCTCCAGGTAGTAGCGGCGCTCCTCGTCCAGCGTGTCCCACTTGTTGTACGCGATCACCATGGCGCGGCCGGCCTCGACGGCCATGGTGATGATGCGCTGGTCCTGCACGCTGATGGACTCGCTCGCGTCGATCAGGACGACGGCCACCTCCGCCTTCTCGACGGCGGCGGCGGTCCGCAGCGAGGCGTAGTAGTCCGCGCCCTCCTGGAGGTGGACCCGGCGGCGGATACCGGCCGTGTCGACGAACTTCCAGGTGACGCCGCCGAGTTCGATCAGCTCGTCCACCGGGTCGCGGGTGGTGCCCGCCAGTTCGTTGACGACGACGCGCTCCTCCCGGGCGACCTTGTTCAGCAGGGAGGACTTGCCGACGTTCGGGCGGCCGATCAGCGCGATACGGCGCGGGCCGCCGGGCGCCGTGCCGAAGGTCTGCGCGGGGGCGTCCGGCAGGGCCTCCAGGACCGCGTCGAGCATGTCGCCGGTGCCGCGGCCGTGCAGGGCGGAGACCGGGTGGGGCTCGCCGAGGCCGAGGGACCACAGGGCGGTGGCGTCGGCCTCGCCGCTGGGGCCGTCCACCTTGTTGGCGCACAGCACCACGGGCTTGCCCGCGCGGCGCAGCAGCTTGACGACGGCCTCGTCGGTGTCGGTCGGGCCGACGACCGCGTCCACCACGAAGACCACCGCGTCGGCGGCCTCGATCGCGTACTCGGCCTGGGCGGCGACGGAGGCGTCGATGCCGAGTACGTCCTGCTCCCAGCCGCCGGTGTCGACGACCTTGAAGCGGCGGCCGGCCCACTCGGCCTCGTAGGTGACCCGGTCGCGGGTGACGCCCGGCTTGTCCTCGACGACCGCCTCGCGGCGGCCGATGATCCGGTTCACCAGGGTCGACTTGCCGACGTTCGGGCGGCCGACGACGGCCAGGACGGGCAGCGGGCCGTGCCCGGCCTCCTCGATGGCGCCCTCGACGTCCTCGACGTCGAAGCCTTCCTCCGCGGCGAGCTCCATGAACTCCGCGTACTCGGTGTCACCGAGTGCTCCGTGGTCGTGCTGGTCGTTCATGAAGTCCGTTCCTCGTTCGTCGGCCGGGCCGCCGCAGAAGAAGCGGCCCCTCAAGTCTGGCTCAGCGCCCGGTGAGGCGCTTCGCGTTATCCAGGTGGGCGGTCAGGCGCTCCTGGATGCGCACCGTGGCCTCGTCCAGGGCCTTGCGCGTACGCCGTCCGCTGCCGTCGCCCGCGGCGAAGGGGTCGCCGAAGACCAGGTCGACCCCGCTGCGCAGCGGCGGAAGCTGCCGTATCAGCCGGCCGCGGCGCTCGGTGCTTCCCAGCACCGCGACCGGGACGATCGGCGCGCCGCTGCGGACGGCGAAGTACGCCAGCCCGGCGCGCAGGGAGGCGAAGTCGCCCTCGCCGCGGGTGCCCTCCGGGAAGATCCCGAGGACGCCGCCGTTCTCCAGCACCCCGAGGGCGTCGGTGATCGCGGTGCGGTCGACGGTCGTCCGGTCCACCTGGAGCTGCCCGATCCCGGTGAGGAAGGCACCCAGCGGCCCGACGAACGCCTCCTTCTTGATCAGGAAGTGCACGGGACGCGGCGCGGTGCCCATGAGCATCGGGCCGTCGATGTTGTGCGCGTGGTTGACGGCGAGGATGACCGGGCCGGACGCGGGAACGCGCCAGGCGCCGAGCACCCGCGGCTTCCACAGCCCGTACATCAGGCCGATGCCGATCCCCCGTCCGACCGCCGCGCCTCTCGCGGAGGGTGCGGTCACCTGGCGGCCTCGGCGGTGGCGTCGGCGGTCGCGTCGGCGGCCTGCGCGAGGGTGCCGCGCTTCTCCTCGACCAGGGTGACCACGCACTCGATGACCTGCTGGAGGGTGAGGTCGGTGGTGTCCACCTCGACGGCGTCGCCGGCCTTGGCCAGCGGGGAGGTCTTGCGGCTGGAGTCCGCCGCGTCCCGTTTGATCAGGGCCTCGCGGGTGGCGGACACGTCGGAGCCCTTGATCTCGCCGCTGCGGCGGGCCGCGCGGGCCTCCGGGGAGGCGGTGAGGAAGATCTTCAGGTCGGCGTCGGGCAGGACGGTGGTGCCGATGTCCCGGCCCTCCACCACGATGCCCTTCTCCGCGGCGGCGGCGATGGAGCGCTGGAGCCCGGTGATGACCGACCGGACCTCGGGGACCGCGCTGACCGCGCTGACCTTGGAGGTGACCTCCTGGGTGCGGATCGGGCCGGAGGCGTCCTGCCCGTCGACGGTGATCGACGGGGCGGCCGGGTCGGTACCGGACTCGATCACCGGCTTGCCGGCGGCGGTCGCGATCGCGGCCGGGTCGGAGACGTCGACCCCGTTGCTGATCATCCACCAGGTGATCGCGCGGTACTGGGCGCCGGTGTCCAGGTAGCTCAGGCCCAGCGCGGCTGCCACGGCCTTCGAGGTGCTCGACTTGCCCGTGCCGGAGGGGCCGTCGATGGCGACGATCACGGATTCCACGGTGTCGGACACCTTTCAGGTCTGCGGGACTCGGGTCTGCGGGGTGTTTCCGCGGATGTGCCGCGGGGTTCTTCCGCCGGGGGTGCGGGGAAGGGCGGACGGAACCGCCGGTGCACCCAGCACAAGGTTACCGAGTGCCGGAGGCGCTTCTTGCACCCGGAGGCACCCCCGGGACCGCACGGCGGCCCCGGGGTGCCGTCACCCGTCCGGCCGAGCCGCCGGCCGCGCCCGGCTACTGCCGCAGCGACCAGCCCCGCTCGCGCAGGGAGGCGGCGAGGACGGGGGCCGCGGCCGGCTCGACCATGAGCTGCACCACGCCCGTCTGCTGCCCGGTCGCGTGCTCGATCCGGACGTCCTCGATGTTCACGCCGACCCGGCCGGCGTCCGCGAAGATGCGCGCCAGCTCGCCCGGCTGGTCGCTGATGAGGACGGCGACCGTCTCGTACGCGGTGGGCGCCGCGCCGTGCTTGCCGGGTACACGGGCCCGGCCGGCGTTGCCGCGCCGCAGGACGCCCTCGATGCCCCGTGCGCCGCCGAGCCGCTCGGTCTCGTCCGCCGCCTGGAGGGCGCGCAGGGAGCGCACGGTCTCGTCGAGGTCGGTGGCGAGCCCGGCGAGGACGTCGGCGACGGGCCCGGGGTTCGCGGAGAGGATGTCGACCCACATCGTGGGGTCCGAGGCCGCGATCCGGGTCACGTCCCGGATGCCCTGCCCGCAGAGCCGGACGGCGGTGTCGTCGGCCTCCTCCAGCCGGGCGGCGACCATCGAGGAGACGAGCTGCGGGGTGTGCGAGACCAGGGCGACGGCCCGGTCGTGGGCGTCGGCGTCCATGACGACGGGGACGGCCCGGCAGAGCGCCACGAGTTCCAGGGCGAGGTTGAGGACCTCGGTGTCGGTGTCCCGGGTCGGGGTGAGCACCCAGGGGCGGCCCTCGAAGAGGTCGGCGGTCGCCGCGAGCGGGCCGGAGCGCTCCTTGCCCGACATGGGGTGGGTGCCGATGTACGAGGTCAGGTCCACCCCGAGCGCCTCCAGCTCGCGGCGCGGGCCGCCCTTGACGCTGGCGACGTCGAGGTAGCCGCGGGCGAGGTCCGACGCCATCGCCGCGGCGAGGGTGGCGGCGACGTGCGCGGGCGGCACGGCGACCAGGGCGAGGTCCACGCGGCCCTCGGGCGCCTCGTCGGTGCCCGCCCCGAGGGCGGCCGCGGTACGGGCCTGCGCGGCGTCGTGGTCGACGAGGTGGACGTGCACGCCGCGGCCCGCGAGGGCGAGGGCGGCGGAGGTGCCGATCAGTCCGGTACCGATGACGAGCGCGGTTCTCACGGGGTCGTGTCCTTGGGGCGGGGTGCGGGCCCTCGCGGGGGCGGAGGCAGGGGGAGGCAGGGTGCGGGTGGAGCGCTGGGGTGTGTGCTGCGTTCAGCGTAGTCAGGGCGGGGACGGAGGGGCCCGCGCGTCCAGCGGCCGGACCGGGCAGGTCCGGGTGGGCCGACGTGGGGCCGGTCCGGCGCGGCCCTGGCCCGGCGCGGTCGGCGCGGCCCGTTCAGGCGAAGGGGCCGCCGGCCCCGAAGGCCGCGTCCGCGAAGCGCTCCCCCATGCGGCGGTGGGCGGCCGCGTCCGGGTGCAGTTCGTCGGGCAGGGGCAGCTCCGCGTAGTCGTCCGGGCCGTACAGCTCGCGCCCGTCGAGGTAGCGCAGGGCCGGGTCCTCGGCCGAGCGCTGCGCGACGATCCGGGCCAGCTCGTCCCGGATGACGCCGAGGGTGAGCTTCCCGGCCGCGCGTTCCGCCGGGTCGCCGGTGGCCAGGAAGCGGATGGAGCCGGTCGCAAGCCCGTCGAGGTCGGGGGCGCCCGGGCCCGGGGTGTCCTCGTGGATCGGGCAGAGGATCGGCGACACCACGAGCAGCGGCACGTCCGGGTGGCCGTCGCGGATCGTGTCCAGGAAGCCGTGCACCGCCGGGCCGAACGCCCGCAGCCGCATCAGGTCCAGGTTGACCAGGTTGATGCCGATCTTGACGCTGATCAGGTCGGCCGGGGTGTCCCGGATCGCGCGGGCCGTGAACGGGTCGAGCAGCGCGCTGCCGCTGAAGCCGAGGTTGATCAGCTCGACGTCCCCGCGGGAGGCGGCGAGCACCGGCCAGATGGAGGTGGGCCCGGCCGCCTCGGAGCCGTGGCTGATGGAGCTGCCGTGGTGCAGCCAGACCCGGCGGCCCCGGTCCGGGACGGGTGCGACGGGGGCGTCGGTGCGCAGGGCGACGAGCTCGGTGGTCTCGTTGTGCGGCAGCCAGATCTCGACGTCCTTCTCCCGGTCCGGCAGGCCGGTGAACCGGACGGTGCCCGGGGTGCCGGCCCGGTGCTCGGTTGTC
This sequence comes from Streptomyces sp. CNT372, assembly GCF_000377145.1. Classification (NCBI taxonomy): domain Bacteria; kingdom Bacillati; phylum Actinomycetota; class Actinomycetes; order Kitasatosporales; family Streptomycetaceae; genus Streptomyces; species Streptomyces sp. CNT372. The sequence continues at coordinate 274,106 of NZ_KB897784.1, forward strand.
CAGGTCGACATGTCGATGACGATCGTGTTCCCGCCGGCCACGCTCCCCCGCCCGGCGGGCTCCCCGTCGACCAGCAGCTCGTAGACGCCGTCCGGACGGGGCGGTGCCCCGGTGTAGAGGCGCTTGGTGGGCAGGGTCTCCAGCTCGACGGCGGTGGCCCGGGTACGCAGGGCGAGGCGTACGCCGGAGGGCTGGGACTCGACCATGGCGAGCTGCGGGTCGTCGCACTGGGCACGGGCGCGCGCGGGCAGCCGGTGGGGAAGTACGCCGTACGCGGTGCGCTCCAGGTCCAGGGCACCGCGCAGGAGCTCGGCGGTGACGGGGGTGGTGATCCATCCGGGGTCGGTGGTCGGGCCGGGGTCGGTGGTGGTCCAGCCGGGGTCGGCGGGGCGGGTTCCGGGCGTGTCCATGAGGTGCCTGTGGTCCTTGAGAGGTCGGGGGCGGGCGGCGCCCGCGTACAGGGCGCGCGGGGAAGGGGCGCGGGGTCGCCGGGGTCAGGGCGGCGGCGCGGGCCAGTTCCGCAGAGTTGCGTCGAGGGCGTCGATCGACCGTTCCCAGCTCTGCTGCGCGTCCGGGGCGCTGTGGCCGAAGCCGCCGCTCGCCTCCAGGCCGACGAAGCCGTGGAAGACGCTGCCGAGGAGGCGGACGGCGTGGGTGCCCTCCGACTCCGGGAGGTCGTAGCCGCGCAGGATCGCCCGCGTCATCTGCGCGTGGCGGACGCCCGCGCTCGCCGCGGCCGTCTCCGCGGCCAGCGGGTACCGGGTGGCCGCCCAGCGGCCGGGGTGGGCGCGGGCGTAGTCGCGGTAGGCGTCGGCGAAGGCGGCCAGGGCGTCCTTGCCGGCCCGGCCCGCCAGCGCCTCGGCGGCCCGGTCGGCCAGTTCCTCCAGGGCGAGCAGGGCGATCCGGGTCCGGAGGTCGTCGGAGCTGCGGACGTGCGAGTAGAGGCTCGCGGCCTTGACGTCGAACCGCCGGGCGAGCGCCGAGACGGTCACCTGGTCGAAGCCGACCTCGTCGGCGAGTTCGGCCCCGGCCCGGGTGAGCCGTTCCGGGGTCAGCCCTGCGCGCGCCATGCCCGCACTCCTTCCCATTCCTTCCCTGAGTATGCATTTACCTACACCTCATAGGCAAACACCTTTAGTTCTCAGCCGGTCTCCCGCCCGCGCTCGGCCGGGGGACGGACAGCGGGTACCCGCCGGGGCGCGGTGCCACCGCCCCGGGCCCGCGGCGCGCCAGGATGCCGGGGCGCGGGCGCCGGACGACGGGCGGCGCGTGGGACCGAACGAGCGGAGCGACGAGATGGCGGAGACCTGCCGGAGGTCCGTCCTGGCGGCGGCCGGGGCGGCGGTACTGGTGGCCGGGTGCGGCGGCGGAGGCGGGGACGACGGCCCTTCTCCCACGGCCGGGGACCCCACAGCGGGTGACCCCACGGAGACGGGGACGCCGACCGGGGGCGCCGGGGGCGAGCAGCTGACGAGCACGGCCGAGGTCCCGGTCGGCGGGGGCGTGATCCTCAGGGAGCAGCGGATCGTGGTGACCCAGCCCGAGGAGGGCCGGTTCGAGGGGTTCTCGGCGGTCTGCACCCACCAGCAGTGCCTGGTGGGCTCGGTGACCGACGGCGCGATCGTCTGCCCCTGCCACGGCAGTCGCTTCGCCGTCGCGGACGGCGCCGTTCTGACGGGCCCCGCGACCCGGCCGCTGCCGGCGGAGCCGATCACCGTCGCGGGCGGCACGGTGCTGCGGGCCTGACCCGCGGGCCGCCGGTCCGGGCCGCGCGGCCACTCCCGTACCCGTGCGGGTGGCGGGGCTCCCGGCCGCCCCGGAACCCGCTCCGCCGGACGGACCCGTCGTCGGCACCGGGGGCTTCCTGCCCGGCCACCGCGGCGTCCCGGCCACCGGCGACGAAACCCCCGTATGCCCTCTTAGCAGAGGGGCGTGCGGGCCCGGGGGCGACGTGATGATGGGCGGCATGGACGTCAACGAAGTACTGCTGCCCGGGGTGGGGATGCGCTACGACTTCGCCACCCACGAGGGGGTCCGGTTGAGTGTCGTCGCTCTGCGCTCCGGCGATCTGGAGCTGATGGACTACGAGAGTGCGGACTCGGACGAGCCACGGGTGGCATTCCGGCTGAACCGCGAGGAGGCCGACACGCTCGCCGAGATTCTGGGGGCCCCGCGCATCGCGGAGCGGTTCGCGGACCTCACCAAGGAGGTGCCGGGCCTGAGTGCCGGGCAGGTCGAGGTACGCGAGGGCGGGGCCTTCGTGGACCGTCCGCTGGGGGAGACCAGAGCCCGGACGCGGACCGGCACGTCGATCGTCGCGATCGTACGCGGCGAAGAGGTACTCCTCTCCCCGGGGCCGGGGCGGGTGCTGCGCATGGGGGACGTGCTGGTGGTGATCGGCACCCGTGACGGGATCGGCCAGCTGGAACAGATCATCCAGGCCGACCGGTGAACGTGTCGGTCGCCCTGCTGCTGGAGCTGGGGATCATCCTCGCGGCGCTGAGTCTGCTCGGGGCGCTGGCGCGGCGCTTCGCGCTTTCGCCCATCCCGCTCTATCTCCTGGCGGGACTGGCGCTGGGCGAGGGAGGTATCGCCCCGGTTCCTGCCGCCGGCCCTTTCGTGGAGACCGGAGCGGGCATCGGGGTGGTCCTCCTGCTGCTGGTGCTCGGCCTGGAGTTCACCGTGCCCGAGTTCACCGCCAGCCTCCGTCGCCATCTGCCGTCCGGGGTCGTCGATCTCGTGCTGAACGCGACGCCCGGAGCGGTGGCGGGATGGCTGCTCGGCCTGGACGCCCCCGGGATCCTGACCCTGGCGGGCGTGACCTACATCTCCTCCTCCGGCATCGTCGCCCGTCTTCTGAGTGACCTGAGGCGGCTGGGCAACCGGGAGACCCCGGCCGTGCTGTCCGTACTGGTGCTGGAGGACTTCGCGATGGCCGCCTTCCTCCCGCTGCTCGCGGTCGTCGCCGCGGGCGGCACCTGGCAGCAGGCACTCCTGGGCATCCTGCTGGCCCTCGGAGCGGTCCTGGCCGCGCTCGCCGTCTCGTACTGGTGGGGGCACCATCTCGGGCGACTGCTGTTGCATCTGCATCCGGACGCCGAGCAGCTGCTGCTGCGGGTGCTCGGCGTGACGCTGATCGTCGCGGCGCTCGCCGAGGCGGTTCACATCTCCGCCGCGGTCGGCGCCTTCATCGTGGGGCTCTCACTCACCGGTGAGGCGGCCGACCGGGCACGGCAGGTGCTGAGCCCGCTGCGGGACCTGTTCGCCGCCGTCTTCTTCCTCTCCATCGGGCTGTCGGTCAGGCCGGAGTCGCTGCTGCCGGTGCTTCCCGCCGCCCTGGTTCTGGCGGTGGTCACGGCGCTGACGAAGGTGGCGGCCGGCTGGTACGCCGCACGGCGGGAGGGTGCGGGGTTCCGGGGGCGGCTGCGGGCCGGCACCGCGCTCGTCGCACGTGGCGAGTTCTCCCTCGTCATGATCGGGCTGGCCGGGGTCCGGCAGGACCGGCTGGGCGCCCTGGTGGCCGCCTACGTCCTGCTGCTGGCCGTCGCCGGTCCGGTTCTGACCCGTTTCGCCGGGACCCGCCCGCCGACCGGTGAGGGGGCCTCAGCCGGACGAACGCGCGGACGGCGTGCGTGACGGGGTCCGTGACGGGGTCCGTCACGGTGTCCCCCTGGGCCACGGGGCCGTCCGCGTCCCGCGGTTTCCGTGAGGCCGACGAGTTCGGTTGCGGGCAGGACAGGGGACCGGACACCTGCGACGACCGGCGGGCAGGGCTGCCCGGCGAGCGCGGCCAAAGTCGGCGTCCGCGGCGGCGGACGCTTGTCAGGGCGTTGGCACGTCCCAGGCCGTCGCCAGTTCCCGCAGGCCGGTGCGGTATTCGATGCGGTCGGTCCATTCGGTGGGCCAGGCGGTGGCGCCGAGGTGGGCGCCGGCGAAGGCGCCGGCGAGGCAGGCGAGGGAGTCGGAGTCGCCGCGGGTGCAGGCCGCGCGGCGGAGGGCGGTGAGGGGGTCGGTGGGGAACATCAGGAAACAGAGGAGGCCGGTGGCGAGGGCCTCTTCCGCGATCCAGCCGTCGCCGGTGGCGAGGCAGGGGTCGAGTTCCGGTTCGGGGGCGGCCGCCGCGGCGGCGAGGCGCTCCAGGACGGCCAGGCAGTCGTCCCAGCCGCGGGCGATGAACGCCTCCGGGGTGGCGTCGGCGGTGGAGCGGGTCCACAGGTCGCCGAGCCAGTCCTCGTGGTAGCGGGTGCGGTTCTCCAGGGCGTAGGAGCGGAGCAGACCGACCAGGCCGGTGGGTTCGGCGCCCCGGGCGAGGAGGTGGACGGCGTGGGCGGTGAGATCGCTCGCGGCGAGGGCGGTGGGGTGGCCGTGGGTGAGCGCGGACTGCAACTGGGCGGCTCCGGCGCGCCGGCCGGCGTCCAGGCCGGGGGCGAGGCCGATCGGGGCGACGCGCATGTTGGCGCCGCAGCCCTTGGAGCCGATCTGGCTCGCGTCCTGCCACGGCCGGTCGCCGTCGAGCAGCTCGCAGGCGACCAGGCAGGTGCGGCCGGGGGCGCGGTTGTTCTCCGGGGAGTGGTACCAGTCGACGAACTCCTCGCGCACGGGCGCGGCGAGCCGGGCGGCGGTGAGCGGGCCGCCGGACATCGCGGTGCGCAGGCCGCGCCCGAGCGCCAGGGTCATCTGGGTGTCGTCGGTGACGATCGCGGGCCTCGGGAGGTCCATCGAGCGCCAGGGGCCGGACTTCGCGAGGATCGAGGGCACGTCATTGAACTCGGTGGGGAAGCCGAGTGCGTCGCCGAGGGCCAGGCCGAACAGGGCCCCGGTCGCGGCCCGCTTGCCGGTGGGCGGGGCGGGCGGAGTGGGCGGGCCGGGCCGGTCGGGGTGCGGGATGGTGGTCATGGGCGCCGTCCTTCGGGTCGCAGCAGCGGTGGGTGCAGGGAGCGGGCCGTGCCCGCCCGGTGGAGCGCGGCGGGCTTGCCCCGGCCGCCGGTACGGCGTGACCCGCCCTCGACGGGCTCGACGAAGCCGGGCGTGGCGAGGACCTTGCGCCGGAAGTTGGGCCGGTCCAGCTCGACGCCCCAGACCGTCTCGTAGACCTGCTGGAGCTCGCCGAGGGTGAACTCGGGCGGGCAGAACGCGGTGGCCAGGCAGGTGTACTCCAGCTTGGCGCCGATGCGTTCGTGCGCGTCGGCGAGGACGCGGTCGTGGTCGAAGGCGAGCGGTCCCGCGTTCTCCAGTGGGGTCCAGCGGGCGCGGGCCGCGTCCCCGCCGCCGCGCGGTTCGGGCAGGTCCGGGACGAGGGCGGTGAACGCGACGGAGACGACGCGCATCCTCGGGTCGCGGTCGGGCTCGCTGTAGGTCCCCAGCTGCTCCAGGTGCGGACCGGCGGCGGACCCGCCGGCGGTCGCGGACAGCCCGGTCTCCTCGGCCAGTTCGCGGCGGGCGGCGCTCTCGGCGGACTCGTCCGGCAGCAGGAAGCCGCCGGGCAGCGCCCACCTCCCCCGGTACGGCTCCTGGCCGCGCTCGACCAGGAGCACCTGGAGGCGTCCGCCGCGCACGGTGAACACGGCGAGGTCGACGGTCACGGCGAACGGGGGGAACGCGGCCGGGTCGTACCCCTCGGGCCGCCGCCCCAGGGGCCCGCCGGGCCTGCCACCCGGACCACCGGCCGGGCCGGGGCCGCCGCCCGGCCCACCGGCGGCGCCGGGGCCGCCGCCGGGGCCACCACCCGCGCCGGAACCGGGTCCGCCCGGGCCGGGCCTCCCGCCGGTCACCGGCGCCGCTCCGGGAGCGGGTCGGCGAACCGGAGGCCGTCCGCCAGCAGCGCGTCCACCGCGGCGACCGCGGCGGCGAGCCGCGCCTCGGGCGGGCCGGTGACCTCGATGAACGGCCTCCCGGTGCGGGCCAGTCCGGCCCGGAAGCGCTCGGTCATCCAGGGCCGCAGCTGCTCGCCGTCCCGCAGACCGTCGTCCTCGAAGGCGACCCCCTCGTGGTCCGTGAGGATCCACAGGTGCTGGGTCCGGGGCTCGAGGCCGGCCGGGTAGGGGCCGCCCAGGTACCGCTCGTGCCAGACCGTGGTCGCGAAGGCGTCCGTGTCGCAGATCAGGACCGGGGAGCCGGCCCGGGCGGCGGCTTCCTCGCGGGCGGCCTGCTCCTTGGCGATCACCGGGAACTCCTCGGAGGCGAAGGCGACCTCGGACCAGTCCGCGCCGGGCCGCTCGGCCCGCAGCTCCGCGAGCTTGCGTTCGCTGTACTCCCTGCCGTATTCGGCGACGTACCCGGTCCGTGCCCATACTCCGCCGCGCGCCCGGTAGTGCCCGGCGAGGGCGAGGGCGAGCGTGGTCGTCCCGGTGGACTCGGCGCCGAGGACGACGACCCTGCGGGCCAGCCCGGCCCGGACCGGCGGGGCGAGGAAGTCCCAGCGGCCGGCCGGGTCCGCGCGTACGGCCGTACCGGACACCGGGTACGCGCTCCGGTCGGGGTCGACGCACACATGCACCGCGCCCAGCCGGCGGGCGAGTTCGTCCCCGTACTCCTCCGACGTATAGACGGCATCCACCTGTTCGGGCACCGCTGTGGTGAAGACCTCCATGTGGGCGGCCCATATGTCTTCGTCGTACAGGTCCACGGGGTGGTCGTCCACCGCGCCGACCACCCGCACGTCCGGGTGGACCTCGCGCAGCCACGCGACCCGGTCGGCGAGGGGGACGCTCTCCACGGAGGCGGCGCACACCAGCACGGTGAGGCGCTCGCACCGCTCGGCGGCGGCGCGGACGAGGTGGTGGTGGCCCGCGTGCGGCGGATAGAACTTGCCCAGCACCAGCCCGTGAGCCGGCCGCGCCGCGGGCGCGCCCGGGGCGGGCCCCGGCTCCGGCTCAGCCTCCGGCCGGCTCATACGGCGGCCTCCACGGCCGGGCGGGCGCCGGCGGCCCCCGCGGCGAGGTCCCGCCGCCAGGCGCGCAGTCCGACGACGCACAGCGTCAGGAAGCCCGCGTAGAGCAGCGAGGTCGGATAGAGGTCCTTGTGGGCGTAGAGCGGGATGTAGACCACGTCCGCCGCGATCCACAGCCACCAGGACTCCAGCCGCTTGCGGCACTGCCCGTAGGTCGCCATCAGGGAGAGCGCGGTGGTCAGCGCGTCCCAGAAGGGCACGGTCGAGTCGGTGGCGCGGTCCAGCAGGACGGTGACGGCCGCGGTCCCCACCGCCCCCGCCGCGAGCAGCCACAGCCACTCGGTGCGGGTGGTGCGCCGCACGGGCAGCGTGCCGCCGGTCCCTGGTCCACCCCCGTGGGCCCAGGTCCACCAGCCGTACGCGGCGAGGGCGATGAAGACGATCTGGAGTCCGGCGTCGGCGTACAGGCCCGCGCCGGAGAACAGCAGGATGAAGAAGAGGTTGTTGGCGATCCCGATCGGCCAGTTCGCGATGTGCTGGCGGGCGACGAGCCAGACGCAGAGCGCGCCGCTGCCGAAGCCCAGGACCTCGACCCGGCTCACGGGCGTGCCGAGCAGGGTGAACAGCGGTTGCTGCAAGGGCTGGAGCATCTCCCCGAGACTCACGGCGACTCCTTAATGGTCAGAGTGACCATAAAGGCAGGACGGCCGTCCCCACAAGGGGTTTCCGGACAAGGGGTTCCGGACAAGGGGTTCCGGCGATGGGTTCCGCGCCCGGACGCGGAGGAGCCCGCGACCACGGGGGTCGCGGGCTCCTCGGGACCGTGCCGGCAGGGGGCGCCCTACAGGCCGACTTCCTTCATCAGCATGCCGACCTCGGTGTTGGTCAGGCGCCGCAGCCAGCCGGACTTCTGGTCGCCCAGGGTGATCGGCCCGAAGGCGGTGCGCACCAGCTTCTCCACCGGGAAGCCCGCCTCGGCGAGCATCCGGCGCACGATGTGCTTGCGCCCCTCGTGCAGGACCACCTCGACCAGGTAGTTCTTGCCGGTCTGCTCCACGACCCGGAAGTGGTCGGCACGGGCGTAGCCGTCCTCCAGCTGGATGCCGTCCTTGAGCCGCTTGCCGACCTCACGCGGCAGCGGGCCCTGGATCGCGGCGAGGTAGGTCTTCTTCACGCCGTACTTGGGGTGGGTCAGGCGGTGTGCCAGCTCGCCGTGGTTGGTGAGCAGGATGATGCCCTCGGTCTCCGTGTCCAGCCGGCCGACGTGGAAGAGCCGCGTCTCACGGTTGGTGACGTAGTCGCCCAGGCACTGGCGCCCGTCCGGGTCCTCCATGGTGGAGACGACACCGGCCGGCTTGTTCAGCGCGAAGAACAGGTACGACTGGGTCGCGACGGTGAGGCCGTCGACCTTGATCTCGTCCTTCTCCGGGTCGACGCGCACGCCCTGCTCGATCACGATCTCGCCGTTGACCTCGACGCGGCCCGCGTCGATCAGCTCCTCGCAGGCGCGCCGGGAGCCCATACCCGCCCGGGCGAGGACCTTCTGCAGGCGCTCGCCCTCCTCCCCGGAGGTCTTCGGGGTCCCGGTCACGGGCTTGTTCGCGTACCGCTCGCGGTTGCGCTCCTCGGCACGGGCGTCGTACTCGCGCGAGCGGGCCGGGGTGGTACGGCCCCCGCCGCGCTGCGGGGACTGGCGGGGGCCGCCCTTGGCGCCGCCACGGGCCGCGCCGCCGCGGCCCTTGCGGGGCTCCTCCGTGCCGCCCACGTCGTAGCGCCGCTCCTCGGGGCGCGGCTTGCGCGGACGGCCTCCGCCACCGCCCTGCCGGTCGTCACGGCTGTTGCCGGCGCCGCGGTAGTTGCCGCGCCCGCCGCCGCTGCTGCCGCGGCCGCCGCTGTTGCCACCACGGCTCCCGCCGTTGTTTCCGCTGCTGTTCCTGCCGCTGCTGCTTCGCATCAAAGTTCCATCAGTCGTCTGCGTCCTCACGGCCCGGCGCATCCGGTGCGTCCGGGTCGAACGACGGGAGCCCCTCCTGCGTCTCCGCCTCGATCGCGTCCGCCTCGGGGAGGAAGGGCGCGAGTTCCGGCAGTTCGTCCAGGCCGCGCAGGCCCATCCGCTCCAGGAAGTAGTTCGTCGTCCTGTACAGGATCGCACCTGTTTCGGGTTCCGTGCCCGCCTCCTCGACCAGACCCCGCTGGAGGAGGGTGCGCATCACCCCGTCGCAGTTCACCCCGCGCACCGCCGAGACCCGCGACCGGCTCACCGGCTGGCGGTACGCGACCACGGCGAGGGTCTCCAGGGCGGCCTGGGTGAGCCGGGCGTGCTGCCCGTCGAGCACGAAACGCTCGACGGCGGCGGCGTGCTCGGGTCGGCTGTAGAAGCGCCAGCCGCCCGCGACGAGCCGCAGCTCGAAGCCGCGGCCCTGGACGGTGTACTCGTCGGCCAGCTCCCGCAGCGCGTCCGCGACGGCCCGGCGGGGGCGCTCCAGCACCTTGGCGAGGTGCTCCTCGGTCGCGGGCTCGTCGACGACCATGAGCACGGCCTCCAGCGCGGGCTTGAGCGCCGGCTGCCTGTCCTCGCCCACCGGTGCGCTCACGCCATCTCCTTCTGCTCGTCCTGCTCGTCCTGCTCCACGATCCGATCGAACTCGTCCGTGACGGTGACGTCCTCGCCGGATCCCCCGGCCCAGGTCACGGTCAGTTCGCCCAGTGCCTCCGGCTGCTCCAGCACGAGCGCCTTCTCCCGGTAGAGCTCCAGCAGCGCGAGGAAGCGGGCGACGACGGTGAGGGTGTCGTCCACACCCTCGGTCAGCTCCCGGAAGGTCGCGCTGCCGCGCTCCCGGAGCAGCCCGACGACTACCTCGGCCTGCTCCCGGACGCTGACCAGGGGCGCGTGGATGTGGTCCACGTACACCTGGGGCTTCGGCTTGGGCTGCATGGCCTTGACCGCGAGCCGGGCGAAGCCCTCGGGGCCGATGCTGATGACGACGTCGGGCAGCAGCTCGGCGTGGTGCGGCTCCAGCCCGACGGTCCGCGGGAAGCGACGGGCCTCGTCGTCGAGCCGGCCCTCGAAGACCTGCGCGATCTGCTTGTACGCGCGGTACTGGAGCAGCCGGGCGAAGAGCAGGTCCCGCGCTTCGAGCAGCGCGAGGTCGGCCTCGTCCTCGACCTCGGCGGCAGGCAGCAGCCGGGCGGCCTTGAGGTCGAGCAGGGTCGCGGCGACGACGAGGAACTCGGTCGTCTGGTCGAGGTCCCAGTCCGGCCCCATGGCCCGGATGTGCGCCATGAACTCGTCGGTCACCCTGGACAACGCGACCTCGGTCACGTCCAGCCGGTGCTTCGAGATGAGCTGCAACAGCAGATCGAACGGCCCCTCGAAGTTCGCCAGCCGCACGGTGAACCGCCCGTCCCCGGCGGTTTCGGCGTCCCCCGCCGCCCCGGGCGCGCCCGCCTCCCCGGGAGTGCCGGGGTCGCCCGCCCGCGCGGGCACCGCGCCGGGCGGCGCGGGCGGCGCGGGCGGCGCGGGCGGCTCACCGGCAGGCTCCGCCGCCGGGCCGCTGCGGACCGCCCCGGTGCCGAACCCCGGCGCGTGCTGCTCGGGGACGTCACTCCGAGGCGCACCCGCCTCCGGGACGGCGGCCTCACCCCCGGCAGCCGGGTCCGAAGACTCACGCGCGGCCGCCGGGTCCAGCAAGCCACCCGCGGCATCGGGCCCCGAGAGCTCACCCGGAACAGCCGGGCTCGAACGCTCACGCGGCGCACCCGCCTCCGGGACGGCGGCGGGTGCTCCCCCGGCCGGAGGTCCCGAAGAATCACCCCCGGCAGCCGGGTCCGACAATTCACCCGCGGCGGCCGGGTCCGGCAGCTCACCCGTCTCCGGCGGGGCGGCTGGGCTCCCCGGGGCCGACGGGGGGCGCGTGGTGCCCGGGCCGCGGCCCAGGGCGCGGCGGGACGGGGGGCGGGACGTTTCGTCGGGCGGGGGCATGGTGGTCCAGGGGGCGGCGCGGGTGGGCGAGGGCGCAGGCTATCGCGTCCGGCCGGGTCAGCGGCCGCGCAGCCGCCGGACCAGGATGCTCGCGTCGCCGCGCTGCTCCAGATCGGCGAGGACGACGGCGACCGCCTCGCGGACGATCCGGCCGCGGTCGACGGCGAGGCCGTGCTCGCCGCGCAGCACCAGGCGGGCGTGTTCGAGGTCCATCAGTTCCTCGGCCGACACATAGACGGTGATCTTCTCGTCGTGCCGTTCGCGCCCGCTGGGCCGCCGGTTGACCCCGCGCCCGCGCCGACGGGGCGCACCCGCCTCCGGGACGGCGGCCGCGCCCGGCGCCGCGCCCGTCGCCGCGGCCGGAGCCCGCCGGGCACGGGGCGTACCGCCGCCCGCCGCGTCGGCGCCGCGGCTGCGCTGCTCGCCGACGGTCTCCGCGTCCGCGGTGGAGTGCTCCTGCGGCTCCTCGGGAGCCGCGCCCTCCGTCGCGGGCGCGCTCTCGCCGGCCGGCGCGGGCACCCGTGGCTCACCGTTCGCCGGCTTGCGCGGAGTGGACGCCTGCAGCGCCGTGCCCCCGGTCGTACGGAACAGCTCGTCGGCCCCGGGCAGACTCACTCGGCGTGACACCGGGCGAGCACCTCCCTGGCGAGCTGGCGGTAGGCGGCCGCGCCCACGGAGTTGGACGCGTAGGTGGTGATGGGCTCACCGGCGACCGTGGTCTCCGGGAAGCGCACGGTCCGGCCGATGACCGTGTGGTAGACGTGGTCGTCGAACGCCTCGACGACCCGCGCCAGCACCTCGCGGCTGTGCACCGTGCGGGAGTCGTACATCGTGGCGAGGATGCCGTCGAGCTCCAGGTCGGGGTTGAGCCGCTCCTGCACCTTCTCGATGGTCTCGGTCAGCAGCGCCACCCCGCGCAGCGCGAAGAACTCGCACTCCAGCGGGACGATCACCTTGTGCGCGGCGGTCAGCGCGTTGACCGTGAGCAGGCCGAGGGAGGGCTGACAGTCGATCACGATGTAGTCGTAGTCGGACATCAGCGGCTTCAGCGCGCGCTGGAGCGTGGACTCGCGCGCGACCTCGCTGACCAACTGCACCTCGGCGGCGGAGAGGTCGATGTTGCTCGGCAGCAGGTCCATGTTGGGCACGGCCGTCTTGAGCAGCACCTCGTCCGCCGACATGCCCCGCTCCATGAGCAGGTTGTAGACGGTGAGGTCGAGCTCCATAGGGTTGACGCCGAGGCCCACGGAGAGCGCGCCCTGCGGGTCGAAGTCGACGAGGAGCACCCGGCGGCCGTACTCGGCGAGCGCCGCGCCCAGGTTGATGGTCGACGTGGTCTTGCCGACGCCGCCCTTCTGGTTGCACATCGCGATGATCTTCGCGGGGCCGTGGTCGGTCAGCGGGCCCGGGATCGGGAAGTACGGCAGGGGCCGGCCGGTGGGGCCGATCCGCTCGCGGCGCTGGCGCGCGGCGTCGGGCGCGAGGGTGGCCGCGTACTCGGGGTCGGGCTCGTACTCGGCGTCGGGGTCGTAGAAGTGCCCCTCGGGGACTTCCTCGTAGGCGGCGAAGTGGGTGGACTCTCGGCCACTCTCGTTGCCGGCCGTGGCGTTCACGTATGGGCCGTCCATCGTCTTCATCGTGTGGGGTGTCGTCTGGTGCGTCGGCTGCTGGTGCGTCGCCGGCGAGCGGAGGGCGACGGAGCCGACGGCATCGGGTCCGGCCGACGGGTCCGAGCCCGTCCCGACCGCTCCTGGCCGTCCACCCCCGGGAGTAAATGTCGACTCATTCACAAGTCGTCTTACCTCCTTGGATGTGACCAGGAAACTTATCGATAGGTCAGCGTGGCACCATGCCGACGATTGGCGACTCTATGGCGTGCCACCGGTCCGCAGCAACACAATCCGCCGGACCCGGCCCGATGTGTCGGTAATCGAACTCCCCTCTGTCAAGGGCGCACGCCCCTTTTCACGTACCTCAATGCGCCGGTTTCGGGGGTGGGCGAAACGGTTAAAGGGTTACGTTCGAGACGAGTTGATCGCCCGCGTGGGGTCCGGACGCACGTGTCCGGCCGGACCTTGCTTCCCAAGGTCCGGCCGGACACGAGAGGTTGACGGCGCGGGTTGACCCCGGCGCCGCGAACTCAGACCAGCAGGGTGTGCAGCTCCACGCTCTCCAGGCCGTGCGCCTCCGCGACCTCCTGGTAGACGACCTTGCCGTCATGGGTGTTGAGGCCCTTGGCCAGCGCGGGGTCACGGCGCAGCGCCTCGACCCAGCCGTTGTTCGCCAGCGACACGATGTACGGCAGCGTGGCGTTGGTGAGCGCGTAGGTGGAGGTGTTCGGGACCGCGCCGGGCATGTTGGCGACGCAGTAGAAGACCGAGTCGTGCACCGCGAAGGTCGGCTCCGCGTGGGTGGTCGGACGGGAGTCCTCGAAGCAGCCGCCCTGGTCGATGGCGATGTCGACAAGGACACTTCCGGGCTTCATCCTGGCGACCAGCTCGTTGGTGACCAGCTTCGGGGCCTTGGCGCCGGGGATGAGCACCGCGCCGATGACGAGGTCGGCCTCGACGACGGCCCGCTCCAGCTCGTAGGCGTTGGAGACGATCGTCTGCACCTTGGTGCCGAAGATCCGGTCGGCCTCGCGCAGCTTGTTGATGTCCTTGTCGAGCAGGGTGACGTGGAAGCCCATGCCGACCGCGATCTGCGTGGCGTTCCAGCCGGAGACGCCGCCGCCGATGACCACGGCACGGCCCGCGTGGGTGCCGGGGACGCCGCCGGGCAGGACGCCGCGGCCGCCGGCCGAGCGCATCAGGTGGTACGCGCCGACCTGCGGGGCGAGCCGGCCCGCGACCTCCGACATCGGGGCGAGCAGCGGCAGGGCTCGGCCGGCGGTCTCGACCGTCTCGTAGGCGATGGCGGTGGTGCCGGACTCCAGGAGGGCGTCCGTGCACGCACGGGAGGCCGCGAGGTGCAGGTAGGTGAAGAGGGTCTGGTCCTTGCGGAGGCGGTGGTACTCCTCGGCGATGGGCTCCTTCACCTTGAGCAGCAGGTCGGCGGTGGCCCAGACCTCGTCGGCGGTGGGCAGGATCTGCGCGCCTGCGGCGACGAACTCCTCGTCCGTGATCGAGGAGCCCAGGCCGGCGGACTGCTCGATGACGACCTGGTGGCCGTGGCGCACCAGCTCGTGCACGCCGGCGGGGGTGATGGCCACCCGGAACTCGTTGTTCTTGACCTCGCGGGGGATGCCGACCTTCACGTCGATCACGGTCCTTGGCTCAGAGGGAAAAGGCGGTCAATGCCATGGATACCCAGACGCACCTGGGCGCACCGGGACACACCACGTGAACACGCGGCCCGACCAGTCTAATGAAGGACTTCCCGCTGTCTAGCCTTGCAAAGCATTAATCTTCTTCGGAACCACTGCGGATTTCGTAGGCTGCACCCTCCTCTCCAAGGAGCCTTTCCGCTGCGTGGCGGTGCAGTTGCGCTGCGGAGACGTCCCCGAGCCGGTCCAGGGTGTCGGCCAGCCTGAGCTGGAGAGCGGCCTGGAGGCGGGTGTCCCCGGCCTCCCGCGCCCACTCGGCCGCCTCCCGGCAGGTGCGCAGCGCCTCCTCGGGACGGCCGGCGTACTCCTGCACCCGCGCGGCCTCGCTGAGCGCCCGTGCCCGGGCGGGGACGTCGCCGAGCCTGCGGTACCCGGCGACGGCTGCCCGCCAGTGGCGCAGCGCCTCGCCGTAGCGGCCCGCGTAGGTGTGCACCGAGCCGAGCCGCCCGTAGAGGCGTGCCTCGTCCGCGTGCTCCCCGCGGGACTGGCGCTGGGCCAGGGCGCGGCCGTACCAGTCGGCGGCCCGGTTCCAGTCCTCCAGCTCCTGGTAGGCGCCGCCGACGGATTCCATCGCGCGGCCCGTGGCGTAGGCGTCCCCGCCGAGCCGGCCGGCGTCGAGGGCGGCCCGGTAGCGGGCCAGGGCCTCCCTGGTGCGGCCGGTCCGGGCGTCCAGGTCGGCGAGGTTGAGCAGGGCCGCGGCGCGCTCGCGGTGCAGGCCCCGGCGCTCGGCGACGTCCAGCACCAGGCGGTGCAGCCCGTACAGCTCGGGGGCGGCGGCCTCCGTGCCGCAGTGCGCCGCCAGGGCCCTGACCAGCGCGGACACCAGCCTGCGGGCCAGGGTGTCCAGCTCCCCGTCGTCGACTGCGAGCCGGGCCGCGGCCAGCAGGGCCGGGCGGCCGTCCCGCAGCCACTCGGCGGCCTCGTCGACGCCCGCGAAGCGCAGGGCCCTCGGCAGCGCGGCCAGCTTCCGGCGCGCGGGGCTGCCCTCGGGCTCGGTGATCGCCCGGCAGGCCTGGAGGCGGCGCACGGTCCGCTCCAGCATCCGGGCGCGGGCGAGCTGGACCTCGGCGGGGCGGTCGGTGGCCTCCATCAGGGCGCGCAGGTGCCCGGCGAGGCAGCCGGGGACCTCGAAGCCCGACTCGCCGCGCCGGTGCAGCAGCCCGGCGGTGGCCAGGTCGTCGAGGGTGGCGCGCGCCGCGGACACCGTGCAGCCCGCGAGAGCGGAGGCCGTGTGCGCGTCGGCCCGGCCGGCGGGCGCGAGGGCGAGCAGCCGCAGTATCCGGGCGGCCGGCGCCGGCAGGGCCTCGTGGACCAGGCGGAACGCCCGGACCAGGGGACGCGTCGCATGCGGGTGCTCACCGTCGACCGGGAGCGCCCGGAGCTGCTTGACGGCGTCGGCGACGGAGGAGCCCGGCCGGGCGGCCAGCCAGCCGCCGACCAGGAGCAGCGCGGCCGGCTGCCCGCCGCACTCCTCGGCGACTGTTTCGGCGGCCTGCGGGTCGACGGTGATGCGGACCTCGCCGGTGAAGGCGGTGAGCAGTTCGATGGAAGACTTGGGGTCCATCCCGCCCAGGGTGCAGGGGCGGACGCCCGGAATGCCGGTGAGGGGCCCTTCGGCGACGGCGACGACGAGGGCGTCCGGGTTCTCCGGGATCAGCAGGTCCACCTGCTCGGCGTCCCGGGCGTCGTCCACCAGCAGCACCGCCCGGCGCACCGCCAGGGCCTCGCGGACCGCCTCGGTGAGTTCGTCCTCCCCCGCGCCGGGCGGCGAGGCGGCCCCGAGGTCGTCGAGGAGCCCGCGGGCGGCCTCGTCCAGGGGGACGGGACGGCCGCCGGGCTCGGTCAGCCGGACGCGCAGCAACCCGTCCGGGTAGCGGTCGGCGACGGAGCGGGCGAACTCCTCGGCGAGGGCGGTGCGTCCCGAGCCGGGGCGGCCGGCGACGAGGAGGACCCGGGCACGGGGGGCCTTGCGGCCGGCGAGGGTGTCGAGTCCGGCGCGTTCGATGTCGGCGTGCAGGGACTTGAGTTCGCGCTGCCGGCCGAGGAAGCCGGGCCGTCTGCCTGGCGTGCGGTCACGCGGGCCGGACCGGACGTCGTCCGTCCGGTCGGGGCCGACCGGGTCCAGCGCCTGATCCGTCACGGGCCACGCTCCGTCCGCGCACAAGCCGAGCCCGCCGGGGCTCCGCACGGGCGTTGCGAGCCTAGTTCACGGACCGGGACGTTCCCGGCGGCACGGACGGCTACGGACCCCGGACCCCCCGATCGGATCAACTGATCGTCACACCGGGAGGTCTGAGGGCCCGTCACCCGGCGGACCGGACGGACCGGGCGGGCGCCCTACGCCTCGAACGGGCGGGCCGGCCACGGCGCGTCGGCGGGCCGCAGCGCGTCCACACCCTCGCCGTTCAGGACCGCCGTCGCCGACAGCACGCCCACCACCAGGCAGGTGTTGTGCAGTTCACCGGCGAGCACCCCGCGCGCCAGCTCCTCCAGCGGTACCCGGGCCAGTTCCATGTCGGCCTCCTCCTCGGAGACCGTGAACCGCTCCCCCTCCGCCTCGGAGAGGTCACGCGCCAGGAAGATCCGCACGGCCTCGTCGCAGCCGCCCGGGGTGGTGTACACATCGGTGAGCACCCGCCAGTCCTCGGCCTTGACGTGCGCCTCCTCGTACAGCTCGCGCTGGGCGGCGTGCAGCGGGTTCTCGCCGGGGACGTCGAGCAGCCCGGCCGGGATCTCCCACAGCTTGTGCCGGACGGGATGCCGGTACTGGCGCAGGACCAGCACCCGGCCCTCCTCGTCCAGGGCGAGCACCGCGACCGAGCCCGGGTGGACCTGGTAGTCGCGGGTGACGACCGACCCGTCGGGCATGACGACGCTGTCGGTGCGGACGCTCGTCTTGTTGCCCCGGAACGGCGTCGCGGTCGAGGTGACCGGCCACTCCTCGGGCGTGTCCTTGAGGGTCATCGAAAGCGTCCTTCCACCGTGCACCAACGGAAACCGGGGTACGCGCCCCTGTGGGCCCGTACCCCGGTCAACCGTATCGCCTGCGGATCAGCCGCCCGCCTGCTGGCGCTCGACGGCGGCCTTCACCAGGCCCGCGAAGAGCGGGTGCGGGCGCGTCGGGCGGGAGCGCAGCTCCGGGTGGGCCTGCGTGGCGACCAGGTAGGGGTGCACCTCGCGCGGGTACTCGACGTACTCCACCAGCTTGTTGTCCGGGGAGGTGCCCGAGAAGAGGATGCCCGCCTTCTTCTCCAGCTCCGCGCGGTAGGCGTTGTTCACCTCGTAGCGGTGGCGGTGGCGCTCCTCGATGTACGGCTGGTCGTCGTAGACCTCGCGCACGATCGAGCCCTCGGCGAGCTTGGCCGGGTAGAGGCCCAGGCGCATGGTGCCGCCCAGGTCGCCCGCGCCCTCCACATAGGCGAGCTGCTCCTCCATGGTGGAGATCACCGGGTGCGCGGTGGCCGCGTCGAACTCGGTGGAGTTGGCGTCGGGGATCTCGGCCAGGTTCCGGGCGGCCTCGATCACGATGCACTGGAGGCCCAGGCAGAGGCCGAGCAGCGGCACCTTGTGCTCACGGGCCCAGCGGATCGCGCCGACCTTGCCGTCCACCCCGCGCTCGCCGAAGCCGCCGGGAATCACGATGGCGTCCACGTCGCCGAGCTGCTTCTCGGCACCGGCCTGGGTCCTGCAGTCGTCCGAGGTGACCCACTTGACCTTCACCCGGGCCTTGTTGGCGAAACCGCCCGCGCGCATGGCCTCGGTCACCGACAGATAGGCGTCGGGCAGGTCGATGTACTTGCCGACCAGGGCGACAGTGACCTCGTGCGCCGGGTTGTGCACCCGGTCCAGCAGGTCGTCCCAGGTCGTCCAGTCCACGTCGCGGAAGGGCAGGTCCAGCTTGCGCACGACGTAGGCGTCCAGGCCCTCGGTGTGCAGGACCTTCGGGATGTCGTAGATCGACTTGGCGTCGATGGCGGCGACCACGGCGGCCTCGTCGACGTCGCACATCAGGGAGATCTTGCGCTTGATCGCGGTCGGCACGTCCCGGTCGGCGCGCAGCACGATCGCGTCCGGCTGGATACCGATGTTGCGCAGGGCGGCGACCGAGTGCTGGGTCGGCTTGGTCTTCAGCTCGCCGGACGGGCCGATGTAGGGCAGCAGGGAGATGTGCACCACGAACACGTTGTCCCGGCCCACCTCGTGGCGGACCTGGCGGACGGTCTCCAGGAACGGCAGCGACTCGATGTCGCCGACCGTGCCGCCGACCTCGGTGATGACCACGTCGACGTCGTCGGTGGCCATGCGGCGGATGCGCGACTTGATCTCGTTGGTGATGTGCGGGATGACCTGCACGGTGTCGCCCAGGTACTCGCCGCGCCGTTCCTTTGCGATGACCTGCGAGTAGACCTGGCCGGTGGTGACGTTGGCGGAGCCGTCGAGGTCGACGTCGAGGAAGCGCTCGTAGTGGCCGATGTCCAGGTCGGTCTCGGCGCCGTCGTTGGTGACGAACACCTCACCGTGCTGGAAGGGGTTCATCGTGCCCGGGTCGACGTTCAGGTACGGGTCGAGCTTCTGCATCGTGACCCGCAGGCCCCGTGCCTTGAGGAGCGCGCCGAGGCTGGAGGCCGTGAGGCCCTTGCCGAGGGAGGAGGCGACACCCCCGGTGACGAAGATGTGCTTGGTCGTCATGGTGTTGGGCGGCATCGCCAAGAGGGGGCTCCCGTGGTCGCGTGGTGGGGTGCGTCCGGCGTCCGGCCTGGTGGCGGGGTCGCCGTCGCTGCGGTTTCGGCGGCGAGTCCGACTCGGGACGGCCACCGGTCCACGGGGTACCAGGGTATCAGCGACGGCGCACCGTCGCTTCCAGCCGATCCGGCCGTACACGGTCCGGGACACGCCGCGGCCGGACGGCGGGACAACCGCTCGGCGCACCCCACCTGCCGCTCACCCGTTCGGCGCAATAACGTTGCCAGGACACCTGCGCGGACCCCCTGTGCGCGTCGTATCCTGCTCGGACACTCGCTGCCGAGCAGCACCGGACAGGCGGCGTCATCAGCCCGCCGACCGGGCGGACGGCCCCACACCAGTCGAGTGGCGACACCGCCACGACGGTGCTCCGGGCCGCCGCGGCTCGTCAACGACCCTTGACCGCAGTAACCGCAGACCGCAGTACGCGCCCCGCGGGGCGGACGTGGCCGTTCGACTGGAGATGCACGTGGCCGGGCGCATCGAGGACTACGCACTCATCGGAGACATGCAGACCGCAGCACTGGTCTGCCGGGACGGCACGGTGGACTGGCTGTGCCTGCCCCGCTTCGACTCGCATGCCATCTTCGCCGGTCTCCTCGGCACCGAGGAGCACGGCTTCTGGCGGCTCGGCCCGGCGTTCGGCGCGGACTCCGCGCCGCCCCCGGCCGACCGCCGGCACTACCGGGGCGACTCCCTGATCCTCGAATCGGAGTACGACACACCGCGCGGCACGGTGAGAGTGACCGATTTCATGCCCCCTCGCGACGGGGCCCCTCAGCTCATCCGGATCGTGGAGGGCGTCAGCGGCCGCGTGCCGATGCGCTCCGAGCTGAGGATGCGGTTCAGTTACGGCCGGATCACGCCGTGGGTGCACAAGGTCGGCAACCGCACGGTGGCGGTGGCCGGTCCCGACTCGGTGTGGCTGGACACCGAGGCCGACACCTACGGCAAGGACCTCACCACCTACTCCGACTTCACCGTCTCCCCGGGCGAGCGGATCGCGTTCACCATCAGCTGGCAGCCCTCCCACCGCGACCAGCCCGCGCTGCCCGAGCCCGAGGTGTCGCTGGAGGCCACGACGGACTTCTGGCGCGAGTGGGTCGACCACTGCACGTACCACGGCCCCTACCGGGAGGCGGTGGTCCGCTCCCTGATCACGCTGAAGGCGCTGACCTACGCGCCGACCGGCGGGATCGTCGCCGCGCCCACCACCTCGCTGCCCGAGGAGATCGGCGGCGTCCGGAACTGGGACTACCGCTACACCTGGCTGCGGGACGCGGCGATCACCCTCTCCTCGCTGCTGCGCACCGGCTACCGCGAGGAGGCCCGCGCCTGGCGCGAGTGGCTGCTCCGGGCGGTCGCGGGCGACCCGGAGAACCTCCAGATCATGTACGGCATCGCCGGTGAACGGGAGCTGGGAGAAGCCGAGTTGGACTGGCTTCCCGGTTACGAGAACTCCCGCCCGGTCCGCGTCGGCAACGGCGCCGCCCACCAGCTCCAGCTCGACGTCTACGGCGAGGTCACCGAGGCCCTGCACCTGGCGCACATGACCGGGCTGAACCGCAACGACTACGCCTCCCTTCTCCAGCTCAAGCTGATCCAGTACCTGGAGAATAACTGGGACCAGCCCGACGAGGGCATCTGGGAGGTCCGCGGCCCGCGCCGGCACTTCGTCCACTCCAAGGTGATGGCCTGGGTCGCCGTCGACCGCACCATCAAGCTCATCGAGTCCGGGGACGCCGACGGGCCGCTGGAGCGCTGGCGCGAGCTGCGCGAGGACATCCACCGGGACGTCTGCGAGAAGGGCTACGACCGGGAGCGGAACACCTTCACCCAGTCCTACGGCTCCAAGGAGCTGGACGCCTCCCTGCTGCTCATCCCGCAGATGGGCTTCCTGCCGCCGGACGACAAGCGGGTCATCGGCACCATCGAGGCGATCCAGCGGGAGCTGTCCACCGAGGACGGCTTCATCCTGCGCTACCCGACCGAGGGCTCGGACGCGGGCGTCGACGGCTTGCCCGGCGACGAGGGGGCGTTCCTGGCCTGCTCGTTCTGGATGGCGGACGACCTGGCGATGATCGGCCGGGTGGACGAGGCCCGCAAGCTCTTCGAGAAGCTGCTGAACCTCCGCAACGACCTGGGCCTGCTCGCGGAGGAGTGGGACCCGCGCCTCCAGCGGCAGGTGGGCAACTTCCCGCAGGCGTTCAGCCACGTCCCCCTGATCGACACGGCCCTGCGGCTGACCGCCTCCGGCGCGTACGGGGGCTGACCGGCGCCGGCCCCGGGCCGGGTGGGCGCCGGGGCCGTCGGCGTCGCCGGGGAACCGGTCCTCGCACCGGGCCACGGGCGCCGTCGCGGGTGCCCGGCCGGGCCCGGGGCGGCCACAGCCGAAGGCAGCCGGGCTGGTGAACACGGCGCCACCGGCCCGGTCCGCGGACCGGGCCGGTGGCGCCGTGTTCACCAGCCCGGGTAGCGTCCGGGAGCATGGACAACCAGGGCGGGATCACCGTGCAGCGGGCCCTTGAACTGCCGGGGCTGCGGGCCGGGCTCCCGGAGGTCGTCGCGGGCGCCGACCGGCTGCAGCGGACCGTGCGCTGGGTGCACGCCGGTGAGGTCCCGAACATCGCCTCCCTGCTCAAGGGCGGGGAACTGCTGCTGACGACCGGGCTGGGGCTCGGCACCCGGCCCGCCGAACAGCGCGCCTTCGTGCGGCAGCTCGCCGACCGGGGCATCGCCGCCCTGGTGGTCGAGCTGGGCCCCCGGTTCTCCCGGCTGCCGGCGACCATCGTGGACACCGCCCGGGCCGCCGGGCTGCCGCTGGTGCAGCTCCACCGCGAAGTCCCCTTCGTCTCCGTGACGGAGGAGGTCCACACCGAGATCGTCAACCACCACTACGCCCTGCTGCGCCGCGCGGAGGAGGTCCACCGCCAGTGCACCCGGGCCCTGCTGGGCGGCGGCGGGGTTCCGCAGGTGCTGCGCATCCTCTCCGACTTCACCAGCAACCCGGTGTTCCTGGAGACCCCCGACGGCCAGCTGCTGTACGCCGCCGACACCGAGTCCGCCCCCGCCGACCCGCTCCAGGTCTGGGAGGGGCTGCGCGGCGGGCGGGCCGCCCGGGAGTCGGGCCCGCCGACGGGGGCGGTGCTGGTGGACGTGCCGGGCGGCGGGCCAGGGGCCGGTTCGGTGCGCGCGCGGCTGGTGCTCCTGGCGGTGGCCGGGCCGCTGTCGCCGGTGCACCGGATGGCGGCCGAGCGGGCCGCCGCGATCCTGGCGGTGGTGCTGATGCAGGCCCGTCAGGAGGAGGAGCTCGCGGCACGCGGGCGGGGCGACTTCCTCACCGATCTCGCGGAGGGCCGGATCTCCCCCGAGGACGCGCCCGCGCAGGCCCGGGTCCTCGGCTTCAAGCCGGGGGACGGGCCGGTGCTGCCCGTGGTGATGCGGCTGGCCCCGGAACAGGCGCCGTCGGGGAACTGGGCGCTGCTGGCCCGGGTCGTCGGGGAGGAACTGTCCTCGGTGGGCGTGCCGGTGCTGGTGGGCGTGCGGCCGGTCGAGGGCCGGGTGCCGGTGCTGGTCGCCCTGCGGGCCGAGTCGGAGCGCGCCGCGACCGCCGACAAGGTGGCGGCGGCCCTGCGCGCCGGTGCGGAGCGGGCGGGCCTGGACCGGCCGGGCGGGCATCCGCCGGTCGTGGTGGTCGGGGTGGCGGGGGCCTGGGCGGCGACCGCGGCGGGGCTGCGGCACGCGGTGGAGACGGCGACGGCGGCGGAGGGCCTGACGGACCGGCCCTGGTACGACGCCCGCCGCCTGGACATCGACCTGCTGCTGTGGCGGCTGCGGGACCACCCGGACCTGGCGGCCTTCGTGGAGCGGGCGATCGGTCCGCTGCGCGCCCACGACGCGGCCTCCCGCCCGGCGCTGCTGCCGACCCTGGAGACCTATCTCGCGCACGCGGGCCGCAAGGCGGAGACCGCCCGCGAGCTGCACCTCAACCGGCAGACCCTCTACAACCGCCTGGCCCGGATCGGCGATCTGCTGGGCACGGACCTGGACGACCCGGAGGCGGTCCTCTCCCTCTCCCTGGCCCTGCGGGCCCGCCGCCACACGCCCCGCCCGTAGCGCGGGTCAGGCTCCCGTGAGCTCGTCGTAGACCCGCAGCACATGGGCGACGGTGTCGTCCTCGGTCGGCCAGCCGGCCGCCTGGACGCGCCCGGCCGAGGCCAGGTCGGAGCGGCGGTCGGGGTCCGCGAGCAGGCGTTCCACCGCACCCGCGAGCGCCGGCACATCCCCGTAGGGCACCAACTCGGCAGCCTCGCCGACCAGTTCCGGCACTCCGCCGACGGCGGTCGCCACCAGCGGCACCCCGAGGCGCAGGGCCTCCTGGGCGACGAGGGGGCGGGCCTCCCAGCGGGACGGGAGGAGGGCCACGTCGGCGGCGGCCAGCAGGACGGGCACGTCGTCCCGGTCGCCGAGCAGCCGGACGGGCAGGTCCTCCGCCGCGATCCGCCGCCCGATGGCGGCCCGCTCGGGCCCCTCGCCGACGACCACGACCAGCGGCTGGGGGTCGAGCCCGCGCCAGTGACGTGCCGCGTCCAGCAGCGGCCCGTACCCCTTCCCCCCGGTGAGCGGGGCGACGGTGACCAGCAACGGCCTCTCCACGGCGCCCAGTTCGGCGCGGACCTTGCCGTCCTGGAGACACACCGGCGCATGGCGCACCGGCACGGTCACGGGGGCGAGGCGGGCGTCCCGGGCGCCACGGCGGCGGGCCCGGTCGACGAGTTCGGTGCAGGTGCCCAGGACGACGGTCGCGGCGCGGGCCGTCCGGCGCTCCAGCAGGCGCACCAGCCCGCCGCGCGGCCCGTCGGCAGGGCGGCGGGCGTGCCAGGTGGTCACGAAGGGGGTGTGCGCGGGCGCGGCCGACAGGGCGAGCGCGGCGCGCACGCCGGCGTACAGGCCGTGCGCGTGCACGAGGTCCGCGCCGATGCAGGCGTTGCGCAGGGCGGCCACCCCGGCGGGGTCGTTGCGCCGGGGTACGGGCACGAAGTGCGCCCCCGCGCCGATGAAGTCGTGTTCGCGGTCGAGTTCGGCGGGGGCGCAGACGGTCACCCGCACCCCTCTGGCCGCCAGCCCGGACGCGAGCGACCTGACGTGGGCGCCGCTGCCCGCGCTGCCGCCGCCCAGTACCTGGACCGTACGGAGCTGTGTCACGCGCCCAAGGATGCCAGTGCGTACGCACGTTCCGGCACCGATGAGACGTCCTTCCCGTGTCCCGCGCCCCAACTCGGCTCCGCGTATCACCCACAAGGGTGAAACCGCCCGTGTACGGGAACTCCGGGGTCGGCCGTGGCCGGTCCGGGAGGCGCGGCGGGAACCTCCCGGGTGGGTCAGCCGTCGCCGCGCGCCGTCGCCAGCAGCTCCTCCGCGTGCGCCCGGGCCGTCTCGGAGTCCTCCTGGCCGGCCAGCATCCGGGACAGCTCGCGCACCCGGTCCTCGCCCTCCAGGACCGTGACCCCGGACCGGGTCACCGAGCCGTCGTTGGTCTTCTCCACCAGCAACTGCCGGTCCGCGAAGGCCGCCACCTGCGGCAGATGGGTCACCACCACGACCTGCGCGGTGCGCGCCAGCTTCGCCAGCCGCCGCCCGATCTCGACCGCGGCCTTGCCGCCGACGCCCGCGTCGACCTCGTCGAAGAGGTACGTCGGCACCGGGTCGGTGCCCGCGAAGACGACCTCCACGGCGAGCATCACCCGGGACAGCTCACCGCCGGAGGCGCCCTTGGCGATCGGCCGGGGCGGGGCCCCGGGGTGGGGCGCGAGCAGGAGTTCCACCTCGTCGGCGCCGTGCGGCCCGTAGGTCACGTTCCGGCCGCCGACCTCGATACCCGCGGCCTCGTCGGCCGTCCCGGTCTGGCGGATCGCGAAGGACACCCGCGCGTGCGGCATCGCCAGCAAGGCCAGTTCCTCGGTGACCGCCCCGGCGAACCGGGCGGCGGCCTCGGTCCGTGCGTCGGTCAGCGCCTGGGCCAGACCGGAGAGTTCGGTGCGCAGGGCGTCCCGCTCGGCGGTCAGTTCGCCGATCCGGTCGTCGTCCCCGTCCAGCTCGCCGAGCCGGGCGGTGCCGTCCTCCGCCCAGGCGAGCACCGCGGCGACGTCCTCGCCGTACTTGCGGGTGAGCTGGGTGAGTGCGGCGCGGCGCTCCTCGACGGCGGCCAGCCGCAGCGGGTCGGCGTCCAGATCGTCCGCGTATCCGGCGAGTTCGCCCGCCACATCGCCGAGCAGGATGGAGATCTCGCCCATCCGGTCGGCGAGGGCCGCGAGGGCCGGGTCGTGGGCGCGGACCGCCTCCAGGGCCCGGCCGGCCCCGGCGACCAGGGTGGTCGCGTCGACGCCCTCCGGGTCCTCCGGGTTGCCCGCGAGGGCCGCGTGGGCGAGGGCGGCGGCGGACGCCAGGGCCTCCGCGTGCCCGAGGCGTTCCGCCTCGGCGGCCAGTTCCACGTCCTCGCCCGCGCGCGGTTCCACCGCCGCGATCTCGTCCAGCCCGAAGCGCAGCAGATCCGCCTCCTGGGCGCGTTCCCGCGCCCGGGTGGTCAGCTCCTCCAGCTCGGCGGCGACGGCCCGCAGACGCCGGTACGCGGTCGTGTACGCGGCGAGCGGCCGGGCGACGGCCTCCCCCGCGTACCGGTCCAGGGCCTCGCGCTGGCGGGCGGGCCGCAGCAGGCCCTGCTGGTCGGTCTGCCCGTGCACCGCCACGAGTTCGTCGGACAGTTCGGACAGCATGCCGACGGGAACGGACCGGCCGCCGAGATGGGCCCGGGAGCGCCCCTCGGCCGACACCGTCCGGCTGATCAGCAGCGAGCCCTCGTCCAGCTCGGCCCCGGCCTCCTCGGCGCGCAGCGCGGCCGGGCCGCCCGCGGGCACCCGTACCCGCCCCTCGACGACCGCGGCCTTGGCGCCGATCCGCACCAGCGCCGGGTCCGCGCGCCCGCCGAGCAGCAGCCCGAGGCTCGTGACGACCATCGTCTTGCCCGCGCCCGTCTCGCCGGTCACCGCGGTGAATCCCGGTGACAGCTCGACGACCGCGTCGTCGATGACTCCGAGCGACCGTATCCGCATCTCCTCAAGCACGCCCATGACCATACGAGGTTTCCCGGGCCGAACGCGACGGACCCCGGCCCTGCGTTCACTCTCCCGAGCGGCCCGGACCCCGCCGGGGCGGGCGCGGGGTCCGTCCGCGCGTCGTGCTCAGTGCGGCGCGCCGCGCCAACCCGACACCGGGAGCGCGAACTTGGCGACCAGCCGGTCCGTGAAGGAGGCGTGGTGCAGCCGGGCGAGACGGACCGGGACCGCGCCGCGCCGGACGACGACCCGCGCGCCCGACGGCAGCTCCACCGTCCGCCGCCCGTCGCACCAGAGGACACCGTGCGGGGTGTGCGGCTGCACCTCCACCGCCAGGGTGGAGGTGGGCGAGGTCACCAGCGGCTTGGCGAACAGCGCGTGGGCGCTGATCGGCACCATCAGCAGCGCCTCCACCTCGGGCCACACCACGGGCCCGCCGGCGGAGAAGGCGTACGCGGTCGAGCCGGTCGGGGTCGCGCAGACGATGCCGTCGCAGCCGAAGCCGGTCACCGGGCGGCCGTCGATCTCCAGGACGACCTCCAGGATCCGCTCGGGCGAGACCTTCTGAACTGCGGCCTCGTTGAGCGCCCAGTCCCGGTGCACGATGTCGCCGTTGCTGTGCACGACCACGTCGAGGGTCATCCGCTCCTCGACCTCGTAGGCGCGGCTGACGACCCGGTCGACGACCTTGTCCAGGTCGTCGCGCTCCGCCTCGGCGAGGAAGCCGACGCGCCCCAGGTTCACCCCGAGCATCGGCACCCCGGAGGCGCGGGCGAACTCGGCGCCGCGCAGCAGGGTGCCGTCGCCGCCGAGGACGATGAGCAGTTCGCAGCCGTCGAGCACCTTCGGGGTGGCGTCGGGGACGGTCTCCACACTGCCGGGGAGCGGCAGGTCGGCCGCCTCCGCCTCCAGTACCCGCACGCCCAGGCCGCTGCGGAGCAGGCCCTGCACGACCAGCTCGGCGCTGCGGATCGCGGCCGGGCGGCCGGTGTGCGCGAGCAGGAAGACCGTGCGCTCCGGTGCGCGTTCCGGTGTCGTTGCTGCTTCTGTCGTGGTCAACGAGGTCCCTCCGCCACTGCGCGGTCGACGTCCGCCGGATCGAGTTCGGGCGCCCCGGCCCGAAGCCACAGAAAGTACTCGACGTTGCCGGACGGCCCGGGCAGCGGACTGGCGGTCACGCCGCGCACTCCGAGTCCCAGTTCCGCCGCCCGGGCGGCAACGCCCTTCACGGCCTCGGCGCGCAGCTCGGGACTGCGCACGACGCCTCCGCTGCCGAGGCGGTCCTTGCCGACCTCGAACTGCGGCTTGACCATCAGGACGAGGTCGGCGCCGGGGGCGGTGCAGCCGACGAGGGCGGGCAGGACGAGGCCGAGCGGGATGAAGGACAGATCGCCCACCACCAGGTCCACCGGCACTCCGTCGATCGCGTCCGTCGTCAGTTCACGCACGTTGGTACGGTCCTTGACCGTCACGCGTTCATCGCTCTGCAGCGACCAGGCGAGCTGGCCGTAGCCGACGTCCACGGCGACCACGTGGGCGGCGCCCGCGCGCAGCAGGACGTCGGTGAAGCCGCCGGTGGACGCGCCCGCGTCCAGCGCCCGGCGCCCCTCGACGGCGAGGCCGAGCGGGGTGAAGGCGGCCAGGGCCCCGGCGAGCTTGTGGCCGCCGCGGGAGACGTAGTCGGGGTCGCTGTCGTCGTCGGCGACGACGATCGCGGCGCTCGTCTCGACCTGGGTGGCGGACTTGGCCGCGGTGTTGCCCCCGACGGTGACCCGGCCCGCGGAGATCAGCTGGGCGGCGTGCTCGCGCGAGCGCGCGAGTTTCCGGCGTACCAGCTCGGCGTCGAGACGGCGTCGGGCGACTCCTGCCACGGTCGGTTCAGCTCCTGTGGTCGTACTGGCGGTGGTCCGGCCGGTGGTGCGGCGGACCGGACGGGCGGCCCGGCGGGCCGGGCTGCGGGGGCTGCGGGCCGGACGGCGCGTCGAGCGCGGTCAGCGCGTCGCGCAGCCCCCGGTGGACATCCTCGTACACCTCGGTGTGGCCGTCGGCGGCGAGGTGGTCGGCATCGGCCAGCCGGTCCAGCAGGGCGTCCACGCCGGCGTTCCCGGTGGGGGTGCGGGGGACGGCGAGGGGGGCGGGGGCAGCGGGGGCGGTCGGCTCGGCGGGGTGTCCGGCGGCGTGTCCGGAAGCGGGCGCGGGCGGCGCGACGGCGGGGGCGGTCGGCTCGGCGGGGTGTCCGGCAGCGCGTGCGGTCGGCTCGGCCGCGGGCTCGGCCGGGCGCACGGCGGCGGATGCTGCCGGTGCCGCACCCGGTCCGGCAGCGGGACCGGTCGCGGAAGCCTCCGGCGGCGCGTCCGGTCCGGGGGCGGAAGCGGGCGCGGCGCCGTCCGGGGCGGGAACGGGCGTGGTGGGGCCGGCGCCGGGGGCCGGGTCCGCGGCCGGTCCGGGATGCCCGGGAACAGGCCCGCTCGGGGGCCCGGGAACAGGCCCGGGGACGGGGCCGGGGACGGGGCCGGATGTCGCGTCGGTCATGCCCAGACGCTACCGCGAAGCCCTGCGGTACCGTCGATCACGATGGCCACCACGCAGGAGTGCCGCGACGCACTCGACAGACTCTCGGACAATCTGGCGAAGGCGGACGACGGCGTACGCGGCGCGACCGCGCTGGACCGTTCCCTGAGCTGCCATGTCACCGACCTGGACACCACGTTCACCGGCCTCCTCCAGAACGGCCGGATCGAGGTGTCCGGCCGGCACGAGGGCCCGCCGCGCGAGAAGGCGCAGATCCGGCTGGCGATGACCGGCGACGACCTGGTGGCCCTGGTCGACGGGAAGCTGAACTTCGCCAAGGCGTGGGCCTCCGGCCGGGTCCGCCTGGAGGCGGGCGTCCGCGATCTGCTGCGGCTGCGCTCCCTGCTGTAGCCGCGCCGCGGACGACGCGGCCGCGCCCCCACCCGGCGAGCGGCGGCCCGGCACGGTCCGGGCGCCCGGCTCAGAACGCCTTCGCCGCCCCGCGCTTCCGGGCGAACGGCACCACCAGTGGGGTCCCCGACTCCGGGTCCTCGATGACCCGGCTGCTCACCTGGAAGACCTGTTCGACCAGCTCCGCCGTGACCACCTCGCCCGGCGCGCCCTCCGCGACCACCCGGCCGTCGCGGAGCGCGATGAGGTGGGTGGCGTAGCGGGCCGCCTGGTTGAGGTCGTGGAGGACGGCGACCAGGGTGCGGCCCTGCGCCTCGTGCAGCTCGGCGCAGAGGTCGAGGACCTCCAGCTGGTGCTGGATGTCGAGGAAGGTCGTCGGCTCGTCCAGCAGCAGCAGCGGTGTCTGCTGCGCGAGGGCCATCGCGATCCACACGCGCTGGCGCTGGCCGCCGGAGAGCTCGTCCACATAGCGGTCGCCCAGCTGCTCGACGCCCGTCGCCGCCATCGACTCCCGCACGATCCGCTCGTCCTCGGGCGACCACTGGCGCAGCAGCCCCTGGTGCGGGTACCGGCCGCGGGCCACCAGGTCGGCGACGGTGATCCCGTCCGGGGCGATGGACGACTGGGGCAGCAGCCCGAGGGTCCGCGCGACCTTCTTCGCGGGCTGGGAGTGGATCGACTGCCCGTCCAGCAGCACCCGCCCCTGCGAGGGCCTGAGCATCCGCGACAGGGCGCGCAGCAGGGTGGACTTGCCGCAGGCGTTGGGGCCGACGATCACGGTGAAGGAGTTGTCCGGTATCTGCACCGACAGGTCCTCGGCGATGACCCGCTGGTCGTACGCGAGGGTGACCTCTTCCGCGGTGAGGCGCTGCATGCTGGTCGTACTCCTGGGGTGCCGGGGGTTCTGCGCGGGGGACGGGGCGGGCGGGGTGTTCAGCGGGGTCACAGCCGTCCCGCCTTCCGTTCGGTGACGAGCAGCCAGAGCAGATAGACGCCGCCGAGGACACCGGTGACGACACCGACCGGGAGCTGCCGGTCGGCGAAGACGTTGGTGGCGATCCAGTCCGCGACCAGCAGCAGCGCGGCGCCCATCACCGCGGCGGCGGCCAGGTTCGGGCCGGGCGCCCGGGTGAGCCGGCGCGCGAGCTGCGGCGCGCTGAGGGCGACGAAGGCGATGGGCCCGGCCGCGGCGGTGGCGACCGCGATGAACAGCACGCCCGAGCCCATCAGCACGATCCGGGTCCGCTCCACCGGCACGCCCAGCGCGTACGCGGCGTCGTCGCCCATCTCCAGCATCCGCAGCGGACGCCCGTGGGCCAGCGTCACCGGCCCGAGGACCGCGCACAGCGCGACCAGCGGCCACACCTGGGCCCAGTCGCGGCCGTCGAGGGAGCCGGTCATCCACAGCGTGGCCCGGGTCGCGTCAACCAGGTCGGCCTTGGTGATCAGGTAGTGGATGACGGCCGTGAGCATGGCGGCGATGCCGATGCCGACGAGGACGAGCCGGAAGCCGTGCACCCCCCGCTTCCACGCCAGCAGATAGACGAGGGTGCCGGTCAGCAGACCGCCGGCCACCGCGCCGCCGGAGACGGCGAGGGAGTTGCCGCCGAAGAGGACGATCACGATGAGCGCGCCGACGGCGGCGCCCTGGCCGAAACCGATCACGTCCGGGCTGCCCAGCGGATTGCGGGAGAGCGACTGGAAGACGGCGCCGCTCAGCGCGAGGGAGGCGCCGACGAGCGCGGCGACCAGCACCCGCGGCAGCCGCAGGTCCTGGACGATGAACTCCTGGGCCGCGGTCCCGTTGCCGAGGAGGGTCGCCACGACCTCGCCGAAGGACATCGGGAAGTCGCCGCTGCCGATCAGCAGCACGGCGGCGGCGACAGCGGCGACCGCGAGCAGCAGCACGACCAGCGCGGCCCGCGCGTCCATGCGCAGGGAGAACCCGCCCGGGGTGCGCAGCGCCTTCACCGTCCCGGTGGATCGCGCGGGCGCGGCGGGGGACTTCGGGGCCGGCGTCTCGCGGTCCGGCGTCTTCAGGGCCGTCACAGCTGGGCCATCCTCTTGCGGCGGACGAGGTGGATGAAGACCGGCCCGCCGACGAGCGCGGTGACGATGCCGACCTGGAGTTCGGAGGGCCGGGTGATCACCCGTCCGATGACGTCCGCGCCGAGCAGCAGCACCGGGGCGAGGACCGCCGAGTACGGCAGGATCCAGCGCATGTCCGGGCCGGTGATCGCGCGGACCACGTGCGGGATCATCAGCCCGACGAAGATGATCGGCCCGCAGGCCGCCGTGGCCGCCCCGCACAGCAGGGTCACGGCGAGCATGGACAGGGCCCGGGTGCGGTTCAGGTGCGCGCCCAGCGCCCGGGCGGTGTCGTCGCCCATCTCCATCGCGTTCAGCGGCCGCGCCAGCAGCAGCGCCAGCAGCAGACCGGTGCCGACGAAGGGCAGGATCTTCACGGTGGTGTCCATGTCGGCCGAGGCAAGCGAGCCCACGGTCCAGAACCGCAGCCGTTCCAGCGCCGCCGAGTCCAGCAGCTGCACCGCGTTGATGTAGCCGTACAGGGCGGCGGTCGCGGCGGTGCCCGCCAGCGCGAGGCGCACCGGGGTGGCGCTGCGGCTGCCGCCGAGGACGTAGACGGCGGCGGAGACGGCCGCCGCTCCGGCGAAGGCGAACCAGATGTAGCCGGTCAGGGAGGTGACGCCGAGGAAGCTGATCGCGGAGACGACGGCGGCCGCGGCTCCCGCGTTGACCCCCAGCAGGCCCGGCTCGGCGAGCGGGTTGCGGGTGAGGGCCTGCATCACCGCGCCGGACAGGCCGAGAGCAGCGCCGACCACCAGCCCGAGCAGGGTGCGCGGCACCCGGACGTCCCGGATGATCACGTCGTTGCCCGTCCCGGTGTTGTGGAACAGACCGTCCCACACCTCGGAGACCGGGACAGACTTGGCGCCGACGGCGATACTCGCGACGCAGATCAGTACCAGGACGACGACGGACAGCACGAGCCCGGCGGCCCGCAGGGCGCGCCGCTTCGCCGTGGCGGCCGCGGCGGGGGGCACCGCGCTCTCTTCGGGGGGGCTCTCGACCAACACGCGGTTAGGTTAGCCTGGCCTGCCCGGCTGCTGAATTCCGGGTTCCCGATCTCCCCCGGGGGGCCGGGACCGTACCCCGGGGCCGGACGGCCGCTCCATCCGGGGGCCGGGACCGCATCCCGGATGCCGGGACCGCACCCCCCGGGGTTCGTGCGGCCACTCCACCGGGGGCCGGGCGTCCGTTCAGAGACCCAGCCGGGCCAGCGCCTTCCCCGCGTCGAGACCGCACGCGCCGTCCCCGGCACGCGTCCAGGCCGCCCCGCACAGCGCGCGCAGACCGTCCAGGGCCCCGCCGTCCCCGTCCAGCACCAGCGCGTCCCCCTGTGCCGATGCGCTCCAGCCGCCGCAGCGGAACACCCCGCCGTCGGCGGCCACCTCGGGCTGCGGGGTCAGCAGCCCGCGCAGGTCGGCGTCGACATAGGTGGGCCGGTGGCGCGGCTCGGCCGCCAGCAGCTGTGCCGCGTCCGTCACCCCGGTGAGCACCAGCAGGGAGTCCACTCCCCCGTTGAACGCCCCCTCGATGTCCGTGTCCAGCCGGTCGCCGACGACCAGCGGGCGCTCGGCGCCGGTGCGCAGGATCGTCTCGCGGTGCATCGGCGGCAGCGGCTTCCCGGCGACCTGCGGCTCGGCCCCGGTAGCGATGCGCACCACCTCCACGGCAGCCCCGTTGCCCGGCGCGATGCCGCGCGCCCCGGGGATCGTCAGGTCCGTGTTGGAGGCGTACCAGGGCACTCCGCGCGCGACGGCGTAGCTCGCCTCGGCGAAGCGGCCCCAGGCCAGATCGGGACCGCCGTACCCCTGCACCACGGCCGCCGGGCGGTCCTCCGCCGACTCCACCGGCTCCAGACCGCGTTCGCGCAGCGCCACCCGCAGCCCCTCACCGCCGATCACGAGAATCCGCGATCCGGCGGGCACCTGCTCGGCGATCAGCCGGGCCACCGCCTGCGCCGAGGTGATCACGTCGTCCGCGCCGGTGGGGATGCCCAGTTCGGTCAGATGCCCGGCCACCGTGTCCGGGGTGCGCAGGGCGTTGTTGGTCACATAGGCGAGGTGCATGCCCTGGGCGCGGGCGGTCTCCAGGGACGCCACGGCGTGCGCGATGGCCGCGCCGCCCGCGTACACCACTCCGTCGAGGTCCAGCAGGGCGGTGTCGTACGCCTGGTGCAGCGCGGTGGCGCTGCCGGCCGGCCGGTGGATGCCCTGCTGACTCATCGGTTAACCGCTCCTTCGTCCGCTGCGGACCCTGGCCGGGACCGCTCCCCCCGATCATCCCGCATCGCCCGCCCCGCATACGATGCCCTGATGAACAACGAAGGTCCTGCGGCCAACGGCGGCCTGCACCTCTTCCCGTTCCGCGGACTGCGCTACGTCCACGAGCGGGTGGGCAGCCTTGCCGCGGTGACCTCGCCCCCGTACGACGTCGTCGTCCGGCCGGACGGGCTGCACCACCTGGAGTCGGCCGACCCGCACAACATCGTCCGGCTCATCCTGCCGCAGGCCGGCTCCGCCGCGGAACGCAACCACCAGGCGGCCGAGACCCTGGCCCGCTGGATCGCCGAGGGCGTCCTCGCCGCCGACCCGGAACCCGCCCTGTACGTATACGAGCAGCGCCGGGGCGAACTGCTCCAGCGGGGCATCATCGGGGCGCTCGCCCTCTCCGAACCGTCCGAGGGCATCGTCCTGCCGCACGAGGACGTGATGGCGGACGTGGTCGCCGACCGGGCCGCCCTGATGCGCAGCACCGCCGCCAACCTGGAGCCCCTGCTCCTCACCTACCGCGGCGACGAGGGCCGTTCGGCCGCGGCGGCGGCGATCGACGAGGCCACGGAGCGGCCCCCGCTCCTCGCCACCACCACGGAGGACGGCTTCGAGCACCGCCTCTGGGCGGTCACCGACCGGGCCGGCATCGCCCGCGTCCAGCAGGAACTCAGCCGCCACCAGGCCCTGATCGCCGACGGCCACCACCGCTGGGCGACCTACCTCCGCCTGCGCGCGGAGCACACCGACGGCGACCCGGGCCCCTGGAACCTGGGCCTGGTCCTCCTCATCGACACCGTCCGCCACCCGCTCCAGGTCCGGGCCATCCACCGGGTCCTGCACCGCCTCCCGGTGCCCGCCGCCCTCGGCGCCCTGGCCGGCTCCTGGCGCGTCCGCACCCTCGACGAGGGCACGCCCCTGCCCGGTGCCCTCACCGCCCTCGGGCACGCGGCGGCCGAGGGGAACGCCTTCCTGCTCACCGGCGACGGCCGCTTCCACCTGGTGGACCGGCCCGACCCGGGCCTCCTCGCCCGCACGGTCCCCTCGGGGCCGCCGGACGCCTGGCGCTCCCTGGACGCGACGGTCCTGCACGCGACACTGCTGGACCAGGTGTGGCGCATCCCGGACGGCCCGGCGGACATCGCGTACATCCACGACGCCCCCTCGGCCGTGGCCAAGGCGGAACGCGGCGACGGCACGGCGGTGCTGATGCACCCGGTCCGCGAGGACGTCGTCCGCGACCTGGCCCGGGCGGGGGTCACGATGCCGCGCAAGTCGACGTCGTTCGGGCCGAAGCCGGCGACGGGGCTGGTGCTGCGGAGCCTGACGCTGGGCTGAGGGGCCCACGGCCCCGGTCGGGGGCGGTGGGCTCGGACACGCAGAGGGCGGGACCTCAGTACCGGGGTCCCGCCCTCTGCGTGTGTGCCGCTCTGCGCGTGCCGGTCTGCGCGTGCCGCTCTGCGCGTGCCGCTCTGCGCGTGCCGGCTGGTGCTACTCCGCGGCCTTGCGGTCCGCGTCGGGCTCCTGCTCCGCGTCGGGTTCCTCGGCGGGGGCCTGCTCGACGGCGGGCTGCTCACCGGCGGGCTGTTCGACGGTGCTCGCCGGGGCGGGAGCCGAGGGCTCGGTCGCGTACTCGTCCGCGTCCTCATCCTCCGCCGCGTGCTCGTGCTCGTCGCCCATCACGTCCACGAACTCGACGCCGTCCATCTCGGCGAGCCGGTCGGACGCGTCGGTCGTACCGTCCTTGTCCGCCTCCAGCGCCTTGGCGAACCACTCACGCGCCTCGTCCTCACGGCCCGCGGCGAGGAGGGCGTCGGCGTAGGCGTACCGCAGTCGGGCCGTCCAGGGCTGCACGGAGTTCGAGGCCAGCTCGGGGCTCTGCAGGGTGACGATGGCGGCGTCGAGCTGGTCCATGTCCCGGCGCGCACCGGCGGCGACGAGCCGCATCTCGACCTGGCCGGCCTTGTCCAGCTTCTGCACCTCGGGCTCACCAGCCATCGCCAGTGCCTTCTCCGGACGGCCGAGACCGCGCTCGCAGTCGGCCATCACGGGCCACAGCTCGACGCTCCCGGTCATCCGCCGCGCGGCCCGGAACTCGGCCAGGGCCTCGGAGTACTTCTGCGTGGCGTACGCGGCGAATCCGGCGGCCTCGCGCACGGCGGCGACGCGGGACGCCAGCCGGAGGGCGACACGGGAGTACTCGTACGCGCGCTCGGGGTCCTCGTCGATCAGGTTGGCGACCATGACGAGATTCCGCGCGACGTCCTCAGCGAGGCCCTTGGGCAGGCTCTGGAGCTCCTGGCGCACGTCCTTGTCGATCTCGTCGCCGGTGACGTCGTCCGGGATCGGCAGCCGCTTGACGGGCTCCCGGTCGGAGCGGTCCCGCCGGTCGTCACGACGGTCGTCGCGCCGGCCGTACCCACCGCCGCCCTGGCGGTCGTCCCGGCCACGGCCACGGTAGCCGCCGCGGTCGTCGTCGCGGCGGGGGCCGCGGTCACGGTCACGGTCGTCGCGGCGCCCGTAACCGCCGCCGGAGGGGCGGTCGTCACGGCGGAAGCCGCGGTCACGGTCATCGCGCCGGTCCCGGTCGCGGTCACGGTCGCGGTCGTCACGGCGGAAGCCGCCACCGGAGGGGCGGTCCTCGCGGCGGCCGTAGCCACCACGGTCGTCGTCGCGCCGGGGACCCCGGTACCCACCGCGGTCGTCCTCGCGACGCGGGCCGCGGAAACCGCCGCGGTCGTCCTCGCGACGCGGGCCGCGGTCACGGTCGTCACGCCGGTCACGGTCGCGGTCGCGGTCGTCACGGCGGAAGCCACCGCCCGACGGGCGGTCGTCACGACGGCCGCCGTAGCCACCGCGGTCGTCGTCGCGCCGGGGGGCGGGACGGTACCCGCCCCGGTCGTCCTCACGCCGGGGGGCGCGGTAGCCGCCGCGGTCGTCGCGGTCACGGGGGCCGCGGTACCCACCACGGTCGTCCTCACGACGCGGGCCGCGGAAACCGCCGCGGTCGTCGTCGCGACGCGGACCACGGTCACGGTCGTCACGCCGGTCCCGGTCGTCCCGGCCGTAGCCGCCACCGGACGGGCGGTCTTCGCGCCGGCTGCCGTAGCCGCCACCGGGGCGCCCGCCTCGGTCGTCACGGCGGAAGCCGCCACCGGCGGGACGGTCGTCACGACGGCCGAAGCCACCACGGTCGTCACGCTGCGGCCGGTCGTCACGGTCACGCGAACCCCGGTAGCCGCCGCGGTCGTCGTCGCGGCGTCCGTAGCCGCCACCGCCACCGGGGCGACCACCGCGGTCGTCACGGTCGCGCGGGCCACGGAAACCGCCGCGGTCGTCGTCGCGACGCGGACCACGGTTTCGGTCCTGGTCCCGGTCGTCGCGGCGGAAGCCGCCACCGGAGGGGCGGTCGTCACGACGGCCGTAGGCGGCGCGGTCGTCGCGCTGCGGCCGGTCGTCACGGTCACGGTCGCGGGGGCCGCGGTACCCGCCACGGTCGTCCTCACGACGCGGGCCACGGAAACCGCCGCGGTCTCCGTCGCGACGCGGACCACGGTCGCGGTCGTCACGACCGCCGCGGAAGCCGCCCCTGTCACCACCGTCCCTGCGTCGCGGTTCGCGATCCGGGCGGTCGTCGGGTGAGTTGGCGGTCATCGGTGTGACTCCTGTCTTGGGGGTACCACAAGTCATTCTCGCGCAGCCGACGATCGGTCGCGCTCCGGTGCATGAAAAACAAAAAGGACCCGTGGTCCAGCGTGAACGCTGGACCACGGGTCCCTGAAAGATTGTTCGGCGGTGTCCTACTCTCCCACAGGGTCCCCCCTGCAGTACCATCGGCGCTGAAAGGCTTAGCTTCCGGGTTCGGAATGTAACCGGGCGTTTCCCTAACGCTATGACCACCGAAAC